>DATEGY010000179.1:0-10128 GCA_035279865.1 Gemmatimonadales bacterium
GGCCGCCGCGATGCTGATGCGCATCGACGCTGAAACCGCTCGATAGCCGAGCAGGATGACCAGCGCCGCGGCCATGAGGGCGAGGAAGCCCCCGCGCGAGTTGGCCCAGATGAACGCCAACAGCAGGGAGAGGAGACCGCCCCCTATCACCAGTCGTGATGCCAGCGACGACTTCTTTACGATCAGGTGCACCGCGAGCGGCACGGTGCTCGCGACGAGAGTCGCGAAATCATTCGAGTCGTAATCGTAGAGGCCGTGGATCCGGATCGCGTCCGGGTCCCCGCGAAAGCGAATCAGCACCATCACCGCGTAGAGCATCACTGAGCCGACATATGCCCTCGCTAGCCGCTCGACGTCCCGCGGATGCCGCACGGCGCCGATCAGGACGAAGTACATCAGCACGACCTTCACCAGGATCGTCCGGAGGATCCCCACCGACCCCCCCGGCCAGAGGGAGGTCGGCACGCCGAGCACCGCCCAGATCAGGATGCCGAGGACGCACCAGGACGTGCCGATCCCCAGGGCGGAATTGATCCGCGACAAGGCTCCCGGGTCGAGGGCGACGCACACGATGGCGAGCCCCGACGAGAGGAGTGCCAAGTGAAGAGGGGAGAGTACCGGAAAGACGTCCTGCACCCGGCCGACGGCGGTCGCGATGTAGAGCGCCGCGCTGGCGAGACCCAGACTCCAGGGCGGAGCCGGGACCACCGGCGCATACACCACCTGCCGGTTTCCCCGCGCCACGCCCAGCGGGTGCCGGGCGAGGTCGGGAAAAACAGGCGCGGCCGTGGTCATCGCGGCTGTTCGATCTGGACGATCGGCCGGGGAGCGACCGGCGGCTGCAAGGCCCGCCCCAGGACCCAGGTCGCGATCGCGCCCTTGAACCGCCGCGGGCGCAGAATCGACCAGCTGTCGAGCCGGTCAGGGCGGTGGCCCTTGAAGAGTCCGATCGCCATGCGGGCGAGCGAGAACAGGCCGGCGAACAGCGGGATGCGCATCCACACCATCCGTCCGCGCCACCCCGCCGCCCGGAATTTCTCCAGAATCGCGCGGCGGGTGCCGACCTTCTCGTCGAACAGGTTCACGAGCTCCGGAGCCTCGTCGAAATGCTCGGCGCTCCAGGCGATCGCCATCCCGGCCGCGCGCACATCACACACGGGCAGGGGCAGCCCGGGCCGTCCCAGCCCCAGGTGCCACCGGCCGAACAACCGTCGCCCCAGGAGGCCGGGGAGCTCACCACTCCGCCACTCCACCAGCGCTCCGGGACGTATGATCCTCGCATCGATCTCCCGCGCCGCCATCGCCCGGCTCACCAGGCGCTCGGCTTCGGTCTTCCCCCACGTGTAGGCGCCCAAGGAACGGGCATCGCGGGGCAGCGGCGTCCGCTCATGCTGCCGCTCCTGAAGCCGCGGCGGCCTGACCACCGAAATGCTGGACACGTAGACCAGTCGGCCGACCGCGCACTCTTTCATCGCGCGGAGCAGGTGCGCCGTCGCGTCGATGCTGTTCTTCTGATGGTCCTCATAGCCCCCCGCCGTTTCCGCCGCGGCATGCACGACCACCTCGGCCCCGGCGAGCAGGTCAGGGGCGATGGCCCGGCCGAGGTCCGCGCGCACCCATTCGTGCACGTACGGATGATCGGGATCGGGGGTGCGACTCACCCCGCGGACGTGATACCCACGTTTGACCAGGCTCCGGGTGATTTCCCGCCCGAGAAACCCGCGCGCGCCCGTCACGACCGCGACGGGCCGGGGTGAGGACGGGGGAGCCGGTGTCTGCCGGGGACTCGGAGCCTTCAGCGATCCCCGCACCGCCTCGGCCAGCTCCTCGTACAGATCGGTCACGTTCTGGAGATGCTCCGGGGGGAATGGCGGGGGATTCCGGAGAGCCACGGCCTGGTGGAACTCCCCGATCAGCTCGGCCAGGCCCGGGTAGTCGACGCCACCCGTGATCCGGCGGACCACACCAGCCAGGGAACGGGTGCCGAGCTGCCACGCCTCCACCACCGGATTGCCGAGCTTCTCGAGCGGCTCCGTGCCGGAGTTTCCAGCGCCCACGATCGTTCCGCGGATGAAGTCGGCGGTGAGCGATCCGCCTCCACCGGCGAGCGTCAGCGTCGAGACGATGGGGCGGGCACGGAGACTGACCGCGAGACGTCCCCGGACCGATCTCACGCGAACCACGGCGTGCAGGTCCCCTGCGCCGGGGCAGACCGCCTCGAGCACCGCGGGTCCCGCATCGGGGGCCAGCGTTTCGAGGGCGACCAGAAGCGTGGCGAGCGGATGCGGGACGATGTCGAGCAGGTGGGCGGAGAGGGCCGCCGGGCCCACCTGCCCATCGCGCACGCCAACGGGACGAAACGTGAAGTCCGAGTCGACGCGAACGAGCGGCGCCAGCTCGCCGCCCCGGTGCAGGAGGGCCGTGAACGCCGGGTCGCGTGCCACCTGGTGACCGACACAGACCTCGCGATCCAGCTCCCGCGCGAGCGTGAGGAGGGTACGGGCCTGGGTGCTGGTCTCGACGAACGGTTTCTCCACGTAGACGTGCGCACCAGCGCGTAGTGCCGCCGCAGCGGGCGCAAAGTGGGTTCCTGCAGGTGTGCAGATGTGCACGACCTGTGGACGAACGTGGGTCAGCAGGTCATCGAGATTGACGAAGGCCGGTGCTCTTGCGACGGCGCCGAGTGCGACAGCAGCCGCATGGTTGGTGTCGTAGACACCCGCGATGACGGATCCGGTGACTCGGCCCAGGGCCGCGACGTGCGCGCGCGCCATCCGCCCGGCGCCGACGATGGCGACGCGGATCGGAGCGGGGGCAGGGACGGGGGCAGGGGCTGAACTGGCAGGGGTTTTGCGTTGAGTTGGCGTCATAACGAAGCACCATCGCAAAGGCAAAGCCAATGACCACGATTCGCACAGAAGCTGCCCGGCGACGCGTCGACGCCGCAGCCGCCTCGCGGGCGCGCCCCTGGGGTGCATCGCCGATCATCGTCACGCGACGCCGTGGTGCGCGCGTGCTCCTGACCGATGGCGACGACCGCGTAGCCCTGGCCGTCGCGCGCTCCCTGGCCGGTGCGGGGTATGAGGTCCACACCACGTCATCCCGCTATCTGAGCCTTACGGGGGTCTCGCGGGGAGTCCACGGTCACCACATCCGCTGGAATCCCCTGCAGCGTCCGATCGACTACGCCTGGGAAGTCGGCAGTGTCGCCCGGCGGCTCGACGCGGAAGTCCTGCTCCCGATTTCCGATGAGTCCTGTGAGGCCATCCTCGAGAACACGGATGCCTTGCCGTCCGACATCTGCCTGCCGACTCCGTCCTTGCTCGCCTACCGCACGGTCTGCGACAAGGGGCTGATGCTCGAGCGTGCCAGAGCCGCCGGGCTCGCGGTGCCTCCGACCGTGGTACTCAAGAACCGCGAGGCGCGGAGCGTTCCCCCTGAGTGGTATCCGGTGGTGTTGAAGCCCCGGAAATCGGTGGTCACGGCGGAGCAGCTCTCGGTGTGGGGGAAGCGGGCGAAGACGACCGTCGCGTTCGTCGAGCGGCCGGAGGATCTGGGGGCCGCACTGGCCAGGATTCCGCCGGCGGCTTTTCCGGTGCTCGCGCAGCGACGCGTCCAGGGGGCGGGAGAAGGCATCTTCCTGCTCCGCTGGAACGGCGAGTACCTGGCCGAGTTTGCCCACCGGCGGATTCGGGAAAAGCCCCCCGCCGGCGGCGTCAGCGTCTACCGGGAAAGTGTTCCCGTCGACCCCGTCCTCGGCGCCGCCGCGAAGCGTCTCCTGGATCAGCTCGACTGGCGCGGCGTCGCGATGGTCGAGTGCAAGCAGGACGATACGACGGGCGAACCGGTCTTTATGGAGGTCAACGGCCGCTTCTGGGGCTCGCTCCAGCTGGCCATCGACGCCGGCGTGGACTTTCCGTCCCTGCTCCTGGCCAGCGCCTTCGGACGGCGCTTCTCTCCCGTGACACGGTATCGGACGGGGATCAGGGGCCGCTGGTTCTGGGGGGACGTCGATCAGCTCTATCTGCGCCTCACCAAGTCTCCGGCCGCGCTGCATCTCCATGACGAGGACCGCGGCAAACTCGACGCGGTTCGGGACTTCTTGCGGCAACGCCCCGGGGACCGCGAGGATGTGTTCAGGTGGTCCGATCCCTTGCCCTTCGCCCTGGAGTCCTTCCGCCGGCTGACGTTTGCAGCGTGAGGGAGGGCCGGCCGACTGGTCTGGATTGGTGACGCGACGCGCTCGAGGGACGGGCGATGCGTGGACGCGGCGATTGCCGGACCGTGCCCGCGGCCCGGGACTTGAGGTTCCAGTGGGCCATGACGGCCACGATGATCGACACCGGTGTGTGCTGGAATCTCCACGCGTCCTGTCCGCCCACGTGGGCGCGTCAGATCGAGCGGTGCGGCGCGGGGTTCTTTCACTCCCCTCCGGGGTTGATCGCCGCGGGAGAGCAGGGGGAGCCTTTCTTCGCGGAGCTGACGTCCGGGGAAGACGTGCTGGGAATTGCGGCCGGAGTGCATCGGCGCTGCCGGGTCCCGCCCTTGCCGCGACACACGTTTCTCCCTTCGCCGCCGGCGCTGATGCCAGGCACCGACGTGTCGTTGTCCGGGGCCATCGTGGCGCTCATCGACGAGGCGCGCGACGCAGGGTGGACGGAGCTCGCCATCAACTCCCTGGAAGCGGCGGGCGCCGTGCCAGGGATCGAGGACGGCTGCACGCTGGCACGCCGGCTGGAATACGATGTCGTGCTCTCCGGTACTCCTGAGGAGATCGAACGGCGGCTGAGCTCGCACCACCGGCGGCGCCTTCCTGACCCGGGGCAATGGGCGTTGCACACGCTCTCCGGACGTGACGCGCGGGCGCTCTTGCTCGACGTCACGAGCTCGGCCCGGCATCGCGCGTCGGAGAAGCGGAGCGTCACCTACGATGTGACTCTCCCTCCCGTGGAAGCCTTTCGCGAGGACCCGGCCTGGGGCCTCACGACGTACGCCGCGATGCTGGACGGCGTCCCGCTGGCGGCGGTACTGGTCGGATGGGCGGGGAAGCGTGCGTACTATGTGTCGGGCGGCTCCACACCCGACGGGTACGCCTGTAACGCCTCCGTCTGGCTCCACCTCCAAGTCGCCCTCGCCTTCCAGTCGGCGGGATTCACGCACTACTGCTTGGGCGGAGCCCCCGCCTCCGCGGTCAATCCGAGTGACCCGAGCCACGGACTCCACCGGTTCAAGACCGGGTTCGGCAGCACGGTCCGGGCGTGCGCCGGGGCCCGCTGGGTCTTCGGGGGAGAGCACGAAACCGGGCACCGGCTCACCCGGTGGATCCGGGAGCACCTCGCCGGCTCGAAGGAGCTGCGATGACGACCACTCATGCCGGGCCCAAGACCCGCGCGGTGCTCGGAGAGCTCTGGCACGAGCGACTGGGAGGGTTCGACGTTTCGGACGATCACGAACCCCATCTTCAAGCCGCTCTCCAGTGGCTCTGCCGTGCGCAGGATGTCACCGGCACGCCGGGCATCGCGCGGGGATACTCCCTGATCCGTCACGAGCAGTTCGGGACTCGGGGTTGGCAACCGGCGTACCCCGAGACCACGGGCTATATAATCCCGACGCTCTTTCTCGCTGCACGCCATCTGGGCTGGTCCGGTCTCGCCGTCCGCGCCATTCAAGCGGCCCACTGGGAAATCGAGGTTCAGCTCCCCAACGGCGCGGTGCAGGGGGGCGTGATCGGTGAGCCACCGACGCCCGCCATCTTCAACACGGGGCAGGTGATCCTCGGCTGGCTTGCGGCCCATCATGAAACCCGGGGCGATGAATTCGCCGTCGCAACGCGTCGGGCCGCTGAGTACCTCGTGTCGACACTCGACGAGGATGGCGCCTGGCGGCGCGGCAACTCGATGTTCGCCGACCGTCGCGCGACGAACTACAACGCCCGCACGGCCTGGGCCCTCGCCGAAGCCGGGGCCGCACTCGCCGAACCGCGTTTCACCGAGGGGGCGAGACGCGCCTTGCAGCGGATCGCGCGGCAGCAGCACGAGAACGGATGGTTTCCGGCCTGTTGCCTCACGGACCCCACGGAGCCGTTGATCCACACCGTCGCCTATGCGATTCGCGGGCTCCTGGAGGGCGGAAGGGTGCTCGGTGACCAGTCCTTGATCGACGCGGCCGCCGTCGCCGCCCGCCGCATCGCCGAGCGGGTGGATGCGCGCGGGACACTCCCCGGGCGCTTCACCGCGACCTGGGCCCCGGCTGCCAAGTGGCGCTGCCTCACCGGCGAAGCCCAGATGGCCAATATCTGGATGCGTCTCGAAGCGATCACGGGAGAACGGGAGTGGCACCGAACCGTGCCCGCGGTCCTCCGTGCGGTAAAGGCCACGCAGAGTCGGAACGCCGGTGATCCCGGCATCCGGGGGGGCATCAAAGGCTCGTGCCCCATGACCGGCTGGTATGGGCGATTCGAGGTGCTCAACTGGGCGACGAAGTTTTTCGCGGACGCCTTGATGCGGGATGAGCGGCCTGAGGAGTACGCGGTCGATCGGTGTGGAGTGCTTGCCTGAGACCAGAAGGCCAGACGGCTAGACGGTTAGACGGCTAGTGTGTTGAATGCGATCCCCACGTCTTTCACTAACCGTCTAACCGTCTAACCGTCTAACAACTATTCGAGATCCGGATGCGCTCCTGGAAGATCCAGGTCGAACCAGAACCTGGTACCCACGCCGCTCGTTGATTCGCACACCAGTTCGGATCCCAACTCCCTCAGCACGCGCCGGCAAATGGTCAGCCCCAGACCCGAGGTCGAGAACGCACGGTCCCCGTTGGGGTGGGCCACCGTGCCTTCGGGTGGGAGGCCGGGCCCCGTGTCCGACACCGAGAACCGGACCACATCTCCGGTTCCGGGGCGGACCGAGATCTCCACGCGGCCCTCGTTCGTGTAGCGCAACGCATTCGTCGCGAGGTTCAGGAGCACGCGACCGACCGCCCGGGGGTGCCCGACCCGGCCCGTGCGTCCCGTCGTCCGGAAGATGAGATCGAGTCCCCGTTGCTCGGCGACGGGGGACAGCATGGCCTGCAGGTCCCGCAGGACGGCGTCGATCGAAAAATTCACGGGTTGCCGGTCTACGAGGCCGCCACCCCGCCGCGCCAGGGCCATCACGTCGGACGCCGTCGTGGTGAGGGACAGCGCCGCGCTCCGGATCAGACCCAGCTGTCGCCGCTGCCCCTGGCTCAGCGGCGTGGCGCCGACACCCCCTTCGATGAGCTCGGTGAGCGCCAGGATGGCCGCCACGGGAGACCGAAGGTCGTGGGCCAGTTCCACCACCAGCTCCAGGGCGTGGGCGCCCCGGAGGGCGCGGTCGGCATCGTCTTGGTCGGTGGCGGGCTCGAGGACCGGTGTTTCGGTCATCCCGCGCCTGCGGTCACCTGCTGTCCGTTGTCACCGGTCTTGGCCGAGTCCGGTACGCGCGAGGCTACCAGTGACTTGTTCGGGGTCCGGTGGAGACCGTGACGCTCCATCATCCGGTACAGGGTCGTGCGCTCCACGCCGGCCATCCGGGCCGCCTTGGCCAGGTTGCCGTCGGCCCGGTCGATGAGCCAGCTCAGGTAGTGAATCTCGAACTGCGAGATCACCCGGTTCCGCGCGGAGTGATACGTGTCCTCGGCCAGCGCCGACAGGGTTGCCGGCGAAACGCTGGCATGGACCGGTGTCGCCTCACCTTCGAACGGAATGTCGTCCGGGCCGATGGCCGCACCGGGGCTCACGAGCACGGCGACGTGCTCGATCACGTTCTGCAACTCGCGGACGTTCCCGCGCCAGGGGTGCGAGCAGAGCGCGAGCATGCCGGCCTCGCTCCAGGCGGGAACGGGGGTGCCTTTCCGGCGGTACCGGCTCCAGTAACTGGCCAGAAAATGATTGGCGAGGGGCGGGATGTCGTCGGGGCGCTCCCGCAGAGCCGGGACGCGAATGGGGACCACCCGCAGACGGTAGTACAGATCCTCACGCAGATCCCCGGACTTGGCGGCCAGATCGGGGTCGCGATTGGTGGCTGCGATGAATCGGACGTTGACGACGGCGTCGGTCCCTTCGCTTCCGACCCGACGCAGGATGCCGTCCTGGAGCACCCGGAGCAGCTTGGCCTGAATCGGCTTCGGCATCTCGAGCAGCTCGTCCAGGAACATCGTGCCGCCGTTGGCGGACTCCAGCAGGCCGGCCTTGTCTCGGACGGCACCCGTAAAGGAGCCCTTGACGTGCCCGAACATCTCGGACTCGAGCAGGGCTTCCGGCAGGGCGGCGCAGTTCAGCGCCACGAAGGGACGGGAGGACCGGCGGCTGTGCCGGTGGATGAACTGTGCGATCAACTCCTTGCCCACGCCGCTCTCGCCGGTGATGAACACCGAGGCGTCCGTCGGAGCCACCCGCTTGGCCAGCTCGATCACCGACTGGAACGCGGGGGACTGTCCCAGCAGCACGACCTGGTCGCGGTGCTCGAAGGGCGAGTCGAACAGGTGGGCGTGCTTCTTGGTCTCCCGGGACACCAGCACGGTGTGGGCGGCGCGGCCGATGAGGACCTGAAGCTGGGTGGCGGTGAATGGCTTGGGCAAATAGTCCCAGGCGCCTTCCCGAAGAGCTTCGAGGCTCGACTCGACCGACGGGTTCCCCGTCATCACGATGCCGATCAAATCGGAGTTGGTTTCGAGCGCGGCGCGGATGAGCGCCGTGCCGGGCACCTGAGCCAGGAAGAGATCGGTGAGCAGGATGTCGAAGGATTCGCGCCGCAGGATATCGCGCGCTTCGTCGCCACGGCCTGACAGCGTGACGCCATACCCGTCCAGGCGGAGAATGGAAGCGCAGGTTTCGCGCAGGGTGGGGTCGTCCTCGACCACCAGGATGCGGATCTCGGACTTCGCCTCCGGATCGAGCGCCAGCAACGCAGAAACCGATCCAGGAGTGACGCGGGGTTCGGGCGCCGCAACGGGCGCTTCAGGAGCAACGATGGTGGCCATGGTTCGGGCTCTACCTCCTCAGGGTACCTCCCGATAACGCACACTTCGGGCCAAAGCTGTGCGGGCCCCCCCAATCGCGACTTAGGTCGCACGGGGACTGCGATATCGACGAATGGACTTCCGACGTGGGCCGACCGGGGGCGCACCACTCTGGAGCGACGCCCGTTGTTCTCATGCACCGAATTGCGACCACTCCGAGCGACGACTGCGCGCGCTGCGCTGCGCAGGCGGTACGGAATGGCCCCGTTTCCGTGCGGTCCGCGCACGGTATCGGTCTTGCGGGTCTGCTGAGGTAACTCGAGTGAGGGAAACTCGTGAACGACAATCGTGGAGGTCTCCCTGGAGGCCTCGTCCCAATGCCGTCCAACGCGCCCGGTGCGCCGCCCCCGGCGGTTGTGGCCATCCCGGTCGCCATCAATTGGCAGGGTGGGGGGCAGCCGGCCGGCCCCGACTGGCGGCGGACATTCGCTGCACTCTGGCGCCACCGGTGGCTGATCGCCTTGACCACGGTGGTTGGCGCTATTGCCGGCATCCTCGCCGGCCAGCTCATGCACCCCGTCTATCAGGCGCAGGCCACCATTTGGATCGATCAGGCACAGCAGAGTTCCGGATCGTCCTGGGCGGGACGCGGCGACCGGTTGTTCGGGGAGAATGCCTGGTCCGATCTCCTGACCAGCTTCACCGTGCTCGAGAACGCGGTGCGGTCCCAGCGGCTATACCTCTCCGTCAAGGATTCGCGCGACGTTCCCGCGTTCGCGGCATTCGACGTGACTCCGAATCTTCGGCCCGGGACCTACCGCCTCGACGTGGATGGGAACGGGCAATCGTATACGCTGGCCACCGCCGAGGGCGCGCCCCTCGAGCGGGGGGAGCTGGGTGGGGCCGTCGGTGCGCGGGAAGGGTTCGCGTGGACGCCGGTGCCGTCATCTGTTTCCCCCGGGCATTCCATCCTCTTCACGGTGTCCACGCCCCGGGAGGCGGCTGAACATCTGGCGGCGGGGCTCGAGGTGTCGCAGGGCGGGGAGGGGTCGTTCATCAAGGTAGGTCTCAAGGGGCAGTATCCGCAGCGCTTGGCGGCGATCCTCAACGCGGTCACCGAGCGCTTTGTGGACGTCGCCGACACTCTCA
>DATEGY010000180.1:0-2139 GCA_035279865.1 Gemmatimonadales bacterium
GACGCGCACCACTCCATCGGACCCGGCCTGCGCGAGCGCCTTGCTCACGCCAGCGGGGCGGGGTCGGGGCTGGAAAAAGACGCGGAGGCTCGCGCTGACGAAACCGGTGCGCGGGAAGCCCTCGAGGGGATCCTCGAGCGCCGCGCCCCCGGCGACCTCGAGGCTGGCGCGGGGCGCGAGATAGAGATCTGCTACGACATTGCCACCCGCCGACGATCCCCATCCGTGACTCGCGCGGGCGACCGCGGTGAAGGTGAGGTCGAGTGGTCCGGTATGCCACGCAGCGCCGGCGGTGAAATCGGTGTACCAGGCGCCGATCAGCTGAGTGGACTCGACGCTCCCTGTGAGCCGGATGTTGGTCCAGTCCTGCCACGCGCGCAGACGCACACGCGGACCGGCGATGCCTGGAGCGCCGGCGAGCCAGCCCGCAGCGGGTCCTCCCCCCAATGCGAAGCCCCAGCCAGCCCCTCGGCGGGCCAGTTCGCCGACCAGTGTAAGGGCCCCGGTGCGATCTCCTCCCATGACCGACGTCGCCGAGGAAAAGAGATCACCGTTAATGCGCCAACGCCGGCCAATGGGGCCGCTCGACACCGCGAGACTGGTATTGCCTTCAAACGCCCATACGGAATGGGGTAGCAGGGCGGCGGTGCCGGCGATGAAGGCCGAGGCCGAGGGCGAGACCCATTCTAATGAAGGGGAGAGGGTGCCCAGGGACGCGGAAGTCCCCCCACCATAGCGCACGGTACCCGTGCCGAGTGCAAGGGTCCCCGAGGCCTGGGCGGCGAGGCTCGCAACCGGGCAGAAGAGAACCAGCAGCAGGAATGGTCTCACGAAACGTTGAAGTTAGCGGTCACCGTATTTTACGCTCCCCTCCGGTCTCGGGAGCGGGCATTGGTCTTGCACCTTCAGCGGTTGTGAGATGCCTGCCAGCCCTCTACCATGGTGAGGCATGTCACAGCGTAGGAAGCCACGAGGGGCCAGCGTCTCCAGCGCGGCCGACGAGGAGGCCGTTAAGGCGATCCTCGCCGGGGACGCTGAGCGTTATGGGGAACTGGTCAGCCGGTATCGTGATCGGTACGCAGGGTATGCCACGAGCGTACTTGGCTCGGTAGATGCCGCCGAAGATGCAGTTCAGGACGCCTTCGTCCGGGCCTTCGACCAGCTGGCGCAGTGCCGGGAGCCCGCGAAGTTCGCTGGGTGGTTTTTCTTGATTCTGCGCAATCGTTGCCTGGCGGAGCGGCGCGGCGAGAAACCGATGAGCGGACTGGACGACCCCAGAGTCCGGATCATCAGTGACGGAGAGGCGGCGAGCGACGAGGTCGAGCAACGCGAGCGCGTGTTGGCTTTGCAGCAAGCCCTGATGGAGTTGACGCTCGAGCAGCGAGAGATCTTCGCTTTGCGTCACGTGGAAGGGTGGTCGTACGAGGAGATCGCCGCCCGAACGGGAGTCAGTGTAGCGGCCCTCAAGATGCGTATGCACCGAGCGTACGAGGGGCTCCGGGAACGGCTGGGGTCTCTCTGGACGCCGGAATAGGGATGGGTCCATATGCAGGGTAGAGAACGGGATCCACTGCTGGAACAGCTCCTCGAAGCGCTCGACCGGATGGACATCCGGCTGAGTGACGATCTCGATCGCCGTGTGATGATCGAGGTCCGCCGGCTCGTCGCCGTCCCCTCCGGTCGTCGCAGCCTGTGGAGCTGGTGGGCCACGCCCCGAGAGATCCGGTTCGCATTGCGCCCCTGGATCGCCGCCGCGACCTTGGCGGCCGCCGCCGTCTTGGTCGTCGTCCTCCGTCCTCATCGGGCGGTCCCGCTGGCGACCACGGCACACGCGGACAGCGCGTTCATCCGGTTTGAGCTCTACGCCCCCGGCGCCCGGACGGTCGACCTCGCAGGCTCCTTCAATAGGTGGAATGCGGTCGCGACTCCGCTCCGGCAAGTCGACGGCTCGGGTCTCTGGACGGTGACGATTCCACTGCCGCCCGGTCCCGCGCAGTACGGATTCATGGTCGATGGACAGCGCTGGGTACCAGACCCCGCCGCGCCCTCGGTGGATGACGGCCTCGGCCGCCGCAACAGCGTGGTTGCGGTGCCCGGCCACGGGGAGGGGAGGGCGCTATGAAGCTGATGGGCCTCCTC
>DATEGY010000181.1:0-7912 GCA_035279865.1 Gemmatimonadales bacterium
CGATACGCAGACACTGGCGGCGGAGCGCGGGACCTGGGAGGACAGCCTGCAGGAGCGGCGGATCGCCCTCGCGGAGCTCGAGGGAGCGACGGAGGGGGCGGAGGGAGCCGTGGCCGAAGCCGAAGCGGGCGTGGCCGACGCCGAACGCGTCCTGAACGAGTCCCGGACCGCCCTCGATGCCCTGGGGGATGAGGCGCACCGCCTCGAAGTCGAGCGGACCGAAGTCGAGGGCCGGAAGCGCGGGCTCGCGGAGCGCGTGGAGGTCGAGTGGAAGAAGCCGCTGGATCAGCTCCTGACCGACGCTCCCGAGGTGGAGGGCGACCTGGAGTGGCTCCGCGCCGAGAACGAGCGGCTGAAGAGCGCCATCGAACAGGTGGGACCCGTCAACGCCCTGGCGGTCGAGGAGCATGCCGAGGAGGTCAAGCGCCTCGAGTTCCTGATGACGCAGCGGGATGACCTCGTGGCGGCCCGGTCGTCGCTGCAGCAGGCGGCCCGGGAGATCGACCAGACCGCGAAGACCCTGTTCCTCGAGTCGTTCGGCAAGGTCCGCGAGAACTTCCGCAGCGTCTTCCAGACGCTCTTCGGCGGCGGGGAGTGCGACGTGCGCCTCGCCAATGAGGACGAACCCCTCGAGTCCGAGATCGAGATCCATGCGGCGCCGCGCGGCAAGCGGACCCAGCGGATTCACCTGCTCTCGTCGGGCGAGCGGACGCTGGTGGCGGTGTCCCTGCTCTTCTCGATCTTCCTGACCCGTCCCAGCCCCTTCTGCCTCCTGGACGAGGTGGATGCGCCGCTGGACGACGCCAACGTCGGCCGCTACGTCCGTCTCCTGTCCGAGTTCAAGAGCTCGACGCAGTTCATCGTCATCACCCACAACCCCCGCACCATGCAGGCCGCCGACGCCGTCTACGGGGTGACCATGCAGGAGCCGGGCGTCTCCACCATCGTGGGTGTGCGGCTGGGACAGCTCGAGCGCACCGCCTGACCTCCAGGGCCGTCCGGGCCGTCCGGGGACTGGTCCTCGGCACCTTGCTGGCGGGCGGTGCCGCCCAGGCCCAACGCCCGGCGGTCTCCCCGCCGCTCGCCCGTGCCTGGTCGCGGGATTCCACGTTCACGGTCTGGTTGTTCGTTCACCCCCGGGTCCCCCTCGACGAGGCGGCGAACCGGGCGGCGACCGCGGGTGCGACGATACGGCACACGAGCCGCTGGCTCCACGCGCTGAGCGTCACGGGTTCGACCGGGGCACTGCGGCTCCTCGCGCAGGATCCGTTTTTTCAGCGGATCCAGCCCCTCGGCCGCTGGCGCGTGCGTCCGGGCCCCGACCCCACGCGTGTCCTCTCCCCGTCGGGGATCTTCGCCCTCGACACGTGCGGTCCCGCGGGTGATCCGACGTACGGACCGTCCGAGATGCCCTACCGCCAGCTCAATATCCGGGGGCTCGCGGACCAGGGTATCGACGGCACCGGCGTCCGCATCGCCATCTTCGACGCCGGGTTCAACACGCTGAACCCCGCGTTCTCCGGAGTCATTGTCACGGCGCAACACGACTTCGTCTTCGGGGATTCGGTGGTGCGGAATCAGCCCAACGACTCCCTCCTCCTCGATCCCCAGTTCCATGGGACCGCCGTGTGGTCCTTGTTCGCGGGCTCGATTCCGGGACGTCTGGTGGGCATCGCGCGCGGCGCCTCGTACCTGCTCGCCAAGACCGAGGATGTCCGCTCCGAGACCCGCGTCGAAGAGGACAATTATGTCGCGGCCCTCGAATGGGCGGACTCGATCGGCGTCGACATCGTGTCCTCGAGCCTCGGCTACCTGGCCTTCGACAACGGATTCAGCTACACGCCGGGCCAGCTGAACGGCGACGTCGCGGTCACCTCCGTGGCGGCGGAAAGCGCCTCCGCGCACGGGGTCCTCGTGGTGACGGCGGCGGGCAACGGCGGACCGGGGTTCCGGACGCTCGTGACGCCGGGCGACGCCAAGTCGGTCATCACCGCAGGAGCCGAGGATTCGGCGGGCAACATCGCGTCATTCTCCTCCCGCGGACCCACGGCCGACGGCCGCCTGAAGCCCGATCTGACCGCTCCCGGCGTCCTCGTCTGCACCGTGACGGGCACGGGAACAATGGGCCGGTTGAACGGCACGTCGTTCGCCACGCCGATCCTGGCGGCCGCCGCCGCGCTCGTAAAACAGCTCCAGCCATCCCTCGGGCCGGTCGCCCTGCGGGCCGCCCTCCGCCGATACGCCACCAATGCCCAGTCGCCCGATTCGATTCGCGGCTGGGGCCGGCCCAACGTAACGGCCTCCGGCCTGTTCGCCGCCGGCGTGACGGCCCTTTCGCCGCTGCCCCCGAAGCTCACATCGGTGAACCCGTTGTTCAGCTGGACCGTCGGGTCTACTCCGGGGTTCGCGGGGCCGGTCAGCTACCGGCTCCTCATCGGTCGCGACTCGCTGTTTACGAAGCCCCTGCTGGACACGCTGATGGGGAGCGCCACGCAGTATCAGTCGACGCGGCCCTTCAAGCCGGGCGCCCCGCTCTTCTGGCGCGTGGACGCGTCCGTCACCGGGGCATCGGCCACCACCGGGGCCGTCGGTCCCATCGTGGTGCCCCCCTGGGCCACCCTCCTCACGCTCAGCGACACCGCCGGCGTGACGACCGACTCGACCCAGCCCACGTTCGTCTGGACCGTGCCCCAGATCAGGCCCCCGCTGGCCGCATTTTCCTTCGACTTTCAGGTGTTCCGGGTGAACCAGAGCTTCGCGGTGTACGGGGCGGCCGGGCTGACCGACACGGCGTTCCGGATTCCCATCGCCCTGGAGAAGAACACGGCGTACACCTGGGCCGTCGTCACACATGCCGGATCGGACACCAGCCGGTCCGCCTCCGCCGGCGTGTTCCTCATTCTCGACGACTCCGCGCCGCAGGCCACGCTGCTCTATCAGAACTTCCCCAACCCGTTCCCGGCCGTGGGCCGGGACTCGACGTGCATCTGGTTCGATCTCGCGACGCCGGGTGAAACGGAGCTGCAGATCCTCGACCTTCGGGGCGGCGTGATCCGGCGGATCATTCCCAATGGGTCGCTCTCGGGCGTCCTGACGCCGGGCCGCTATGGCCGGGGGGTCCTGGGCGGCGCCGCGTGTGACCCGCAGCTCAGCTGGGATGGGCACGCGGACGACGGGCGCTTCGTGCCTGCGGGGGTATACATCCTGAGACTGCGGAGCGGGCAGACCCTGCTGTACAAGCGCCTGGTATTCCTGGGACGGCGGCACTGACGAGAGCTTGTCTTGACGGCCTTCCCGTTTCCTAGGGAGTATTCGGGACCAGATCCGGAGAGACTTTTGCTGATCGTCATGCGACATGGGGCCACGGACGCGGAGGTACAGCGCGTGGTCGCCGTGATTCAGGAAATGGGTTACCAGGCCCAGGCCATGCCCGGGGCCCAGCGCACCGCCGTCGGTCTCATCGGGAACGACGGTCGCGTGGACGCCTCGCGTCTCGAGGGCCTGCCGGGGGTCACCGAAGTCATCCACGTCTCCAAGCCCTACAAGCAGGTGAGCCGGGAGTGGAAGAGCGAGTCGACGGTGGTGCACTTCCCCAATGGCGTCACCGTGGGCGGCACCGACGTCATCGCCATCGCCGGCCCGTGCTCCGTCGAGAACGAGCGGCAGATCATCGAGACCGCGAAGCTGGTGAAGGAAGCGGGCGCCACCATACTCCGGGGCGGTGCCTTCAAGCCCCGCAGCTCCCCCTATTCGTTTCAGGGACTGGGGCGCCCGGCACTCCGGTTTCTCGAGAAGGCACGGGCGGAAACGGGTCTCCTGGTCTGCACCGAAGCAATGGACATCGAGGGGGTGGGCTGGATCTCTGAAATGGCCGACATCGTGCAGATCGGCGCCCGGAACATGCAGAACTATTCTCTGCTCAAAGCCGCGGGCCGGTGCGGCAAGCCGGTGCTCCTCAAGCGCGGCATGGCAGCCACCATCACGGAGCTGCTCCTTTCGGCCGAGTATCTCCTGGCCGAGGGCAATGCCGACGTGATCCTGTGCGAACGCGGCGTGCGGGGCTTCGACCCCATCACGCGGAACCTCTTCGACCTGACGGCGATCCCGGTGGTACACAAGCTGTCGCATCTGCCCATCATCGCCGACCCGTCGCATGGCACCGGACTCCGCGACCAGGTGCTCCCCATGGCCCGCGCGGCGGTGGCCGCCGGAGCCGACGGGATCATCGTCGAGGTGCACCCCGCACCGGATCAGGCGCTGTCTGACGGCGCGCAGTCGCTCTTCCCCAAGCAGTTCGCCCAACTGATGAAAGAGGTCCGCGTCATCGCCGAAGTGACGGGCCGGCGGATGGCGGAACCGGCGTCGGTGAATGCCTGAGTCGGTGAGACGGTTAGTTGTTCGTCGGTTAGTGGCTTCCACGCTGTTCCTGATTCCCGGCGCGTTGGTCGCTCAGAACCCGTTCGCGGTCCTGGCGCGCGCCCGCGCGGCGTACGACACCATTCACACGCTTCGTGCCGATTTCATCCAGATCGTGGATAACCCCATGGTCGGCGCTCCCGACACGACGCGAGGGGTGCTGTACCAGGAGCCTCCTTCCCGCTTCACCATGAACTTCACGCACCCGAAGCACGACCGGATTCTGTCGGACGGGAAGTATCTCTGGGTCTACACACCCAGCACGACGCCCGGTCAGGTCATCCGCACGCCACTTCCCTCGAATGGGGGCACGGGTCCCAATCTCATCGGCCAGTTCGTCGAGCACTCGGAAGAGCGGTACCGTGCCCGCTTCCTGCGCACGGATTCGACGGCCGCGGGCGTGACGGACGTGATCCACCTCGAGCCGATCAAGACCGATCAGCCATACACGGCAGCAGACCTCACCATCGGGCGGGCGGGACTGGTCACCAGGCTGGAGATCACGGAGACGTCAGGGCAGCGGCGGATCTTGATCTTTTCGAAGCACCAGCTGAACGGGAAACTGTCGGGCGGGACCTTCCGGTTCACTCCCGGGGCGGGAGTACGGGTGGTAGATCAGTAGCAAGCGCGTCAGCCACCCGCTGCGCGGTCTCGTCGTCCATCCCGTTCTTCCGCGCCAGCTCCAGCGCCGCGCGGCCCAGCATCTGATACAACCGCGCATCGTCGAGCGTGAGCGCACTCAGGTGCCGCAGGATGGTGTCCGTGTCCCCCCGCGCGACGGGCCCTGTGAGGACGTTCCGCGGGTCTCCCGCCAGCAGGTTGGTGATGGTGCCGCGCACGAGGGGTGACAGCGCCGCCCACGCCTCGTCGTCCGGCAGACCGGCATGCCGCAAGAGCCGCTGGGCGATGGCTTCCACGACTACCAGATAGTTGGATGCGAACACCGCGCCGGCGTGGTACAGGATCTTCGCCTTGCCGGTGATCCGGAATGGCTTCATCCCCACCGCACGAGCAAGGCCCTCGGCCGTCTCCATCGCCGCCGGACTGCCTTCCACCGCCGCCCAGGCGCCCTTGAAGCGCTCCGGCGCGACCTCGGGATCGTTGATGGTCTGCAGGGGATGCAGGGAGCCGAGGGCCGCCCGGGTCGGCACCAAGGCCGACAGGGCCTCCTGGCCGAGGACGCCCGAGCAGTGCAGCACCGTCTGCCCCGCGTTGACACCCCGGGTAGCCCACAGCTGCTGGGCGACCGGGTGGATGCGCCCGTCAGGGACGGCGAGGATCAGGACGTCGAGTCCCGACACCCAGCCGGCATCGGGACCCTCGGGAGCGACCGTGAGCGAGAGCGGTGCGGGAACTGAAACGGGACGCCGGCTGATCAGACGGACACCGCGGCCGGCGCGGGAAAGGGCCAGAGCGAGACCGGCCCCTACCCGCCCCGCCCCGATCACCCCGACCACGCCGCCCACGGTGGGCTAGCGGCCGGGAGTCGGAGCGGGCTTTGCAGCCAGACTGAGCAGATCCTGCGGCGTCTTGGCCTTCCGGGCCAGCTCGAGCGCCCGGACCACCTGCTGGTCATCCGAAATCCGCCGGTGGAACTCGCCGATCCGGCCGAAGGTGTAGCGCGCGACCTCGTAGCCGATTTCCTGTTTCAGGAGATCCGCCCCGCCCTGGAGCGTCGCGGGGGTAAACGTCACACCGCGGGACTTGAGCCGGCTCAAGACCTCGGTCACCATGGCATCGGTGACCGGGAAGTCGGGACTCGATACGAGGTGGTGCATCTTGGCGTCCACCGCGTAACCCGACAGGACGTCGGCGAACACGGGCACTTTGGCACCGAGAGCCTTGTTGAACGCCTGCTCGCCGGTGGTGAACGTGTCGACCGCGACGAACAGATCCGGGCGGATGCCCCCGCCACCGTACTCGACCCGGCCCGCGTCGGTGCGGAACACGTGGGTCGTATCGACCTTCGACGTATCCTGGCCGTGGGACGCGGCCACCACGAGCGCGACCTGGTCCTCTTCACTCTTCATGGTGCGCTGAATGGTGCGCCCACTCGGCGTGTACCAGCGGGCCGTCGTCAGCTTCAAGGCGGTTTCGGGGGTCAGCTGCCAGACCTGCTGGACCAGCCCTTTCCCCCACGTGGGCGTTCCGACGACGAGCGCCCGGTCATGATCCTGGAGGGCGCCCGAGATGATCTCCGCGGCGCTCGCCGTGAACCCGTTCACCAGCACCACGATCGGGAGGTTGGGCCAGCGCTGCGGCTCGTCGTCCCGGTAGACGGCGTTGGAATGGGGCGCCCGGCCTTTGGTGACCACCACTTCCTGGCCCGGATTCAGGAAGAGATCGGTGACGCCCACCCCCTGCTGCAGCGAGCCGCCGGGGTTGCCGCGCAGATCGTAGATCAGCGCGCGCATGCCGGCTTTGCTCAACGAGTCGACCGCGAGCTCCATCTCATGGGCCGACGAGTCCGAGACGGGGCTCATGGCGATGTAGCCGACGTGGTCGTCCAGCATCATCGCGAGGCCTACCGAACGGACGTGGATCTTGGCGCGCGTGATCTTGAACGTCATCGCCTGGTCCACGCCGGGGCGCTTCACCGTGAGCGTCACGGTGGAGCCTGCCGGTCCGCGCATCTTCTTGAAGACGTCGTCCTGCTTCCAGCCGGCGGTGGACTGCCCGTCGAGCTGGGTAATCAGGTCCCCGCCCTGCAGGCCGGCCCGCTCCGCCGGTGTGTCGGGCAGCGGTGCCACGACGGCCACGGCATTGTCCCGGACCTCGAACTGGAATCCCAGGCCGCCGTAGTCGCCCGAGATCTGCTCCGTGAGGTCCTTGAAATCCTGGGGCTTGAGATAGACCGAGTAGGGATCGTGCAGCTGGTCCACCAGTCCGTCGATGGCCATGCCGTAGAGCTTGCTCTCGTCGATCGAGTCGACGTAGTAGTCGGCGACGTGCGCCAGCACGTCGTCGAAGAGCCGCGCCTGCTGATAGACCGAACCGGCCGGCACCGTGTCCCGCTGGAGCAACCAGCCGCCCGTGACCAGGGCGGCGGCGGTGACCGCCGACAGAATGGCGATGTTCTTGCCCTTCATGAGATTCCTCGCGGTGAAAGCGCGGACGCCCCGCTGATCTCCTTCCACGCGGCGTCCAACACGGCGGACTTCGACTGGGTGGCGTCGAGATGCACGACACCGGGACCGGCCGCCTTCCGGTACGCCTCGAGCACGCGGTGGTGAAACGCGTCGCTCTCGCGTTCGATACGGTCCTGCTCCTTCCGGGCCTTCCGCTGGCGCTCCCGCCCCACTTCGACCGGGATGTCGAGCACCAGCGTGAGATCGGCCGCGAGCCCGCCCGTCGCGATCTGGAGCGCGGACTGCACCGCCGGGGCGGAGAGCCCGCGACCCGCCACCTGGTACGCCATGGTCGACAGGGCGAACCGGTCGGCCAGCACGACCTGCCCTGCCGCGAGCGCGGGCCGGATCTGCTTCTCCACCAGGTC
>DATEGY010000182.1:0-2629 GCA_035279865.1 Gemmatimonadales bacterium
CCTTCGGCAGGCGCTGCCTTGCCGAGTCGAGCCGCATGGGATTGCCCCGGCCGAAGCGCGCCCGTGCCTCGGCTCGGGCGAGCTGAGGGGGCACCGCTCCGGGCGCCACACTCTCCCAGTTGTCCAGATAGAACAGCATGGCGGGGCTCTGGGCGGTGGCGACGAGCAGGTCCGTGAAGCTCCCGAGGGCGTGGGGCCTGATCACGTGCTCGATGTAATCGGGGAGCAGCGCGCGGTCGAGCCCCTTGCCGGCGAAGACGTTGAAGTGATTGGTCCAGAAGTCGACCATCACTTCCTGGAGCTGCCGCTCGGAGTAGGCCGCGCGTACGACGGCGAGCGCGGGGAACTCGCCCGCAAGACGCCTGAGCTTGGGCGGTTGGTCACCGGGCTGATCGGCGGACGTCGGGTCTCGCTTGAGGCGGGCCTCGCGCGCCTTGCGCGCGTCTTCGAGCAGTCCAACGAGATCGTACGAGCTCTCGTGCAGGATCTGATATCGCTTCTCGATGTCCTTCAGCGAGTCGTCAGCGACGTGTTTCGGGTTCAACTGCTGGTCGATCCACTTCATCACTCCCATTTGCGCGACGCGATCCACCTCACCGGGCCGTGGTCCATAAGCGAGGCGGTTGAGCGCGTGGAGTGCCGAATCGCGGGGAGTGAGGGTGGCTGGGGCCGCGGCCATCTGGGCCCCCAGAGCAGCGGGGACCAGCAGGAGGGCGGCGGAGAGCAAGGCACGATGCATGGGACCTATCAGACTCTACTGCCGCGCCCCTGTTAACTCAAACGGGCGTTTCTACTTGGGAGCCCTAGAGATAGCGCTCCTTCAAGATTCGGGCATGATGGAAGCAGTGCCCCGCCACGATATAGGCCAGGGCCCGGACCGTGACGTGGTTGCCTGAGGCGACGCCACCCATGGTGAACATCGACTCCGTCATCCCCGAGAACAGCGCGAGGGTCGCGCGCCGGATCGCCTCGAACTCGGCGCCGATGTCCGCGATGTGACGCTGGTCGGCCGCTGCGGCTGCCGCGTACGCCTTTTCGTCGAAACTGGGCAGGGGGGCTTTCTCGCCGCGGGAAAAGCACAGCGCCCGGGTGGTGAAGATGCGCTCCGCGTCGTTCACGTGCCCGACCAGTTGCGCCACACTCCATTTGGCCGGTTCATAGCGGAAGGACGCCCGCCCCTCAGGGACCGACTTCACCAGCGCTCCGAACTCCATGCCCTGCCGGGTGAGGGTCTCGAGGAGATTCCCCTGCGGCACCTGGTCGATGTACTGCTGATAATACGGGTTGAACTCGCTCGCTTGCGGACGCTCGATCTCGATCATGGTGTCCCCTTCGGGAAGAAGACCAGCTCGGCGATCTGGTCGGCGATCTTGCCGGTGTCGCCGCCATTCCGGTTGCTCAGGACGACGATGGTGGCATGGAGATCGGGGAACCGGACGATGGTGTTTCGAAAGCCCGAGGTTTCCCCATGATGCCAGAGCCGCCGGGCTCCCCGAAACGTATCCACGTACCAGCCGAACCCGTATCCGGTTGCTGTGCCGTCGGCGAGACGCCCTGACGTGAACCCCTCCCCCAGACGGGCCTGGTCGAGCAACTGGGCGCTTTGCAGCGCGTCACTCCACTTCGCGAGGTCCAGGACCGACGAGTAGATCCCCCCGTCGCCCCGTGTCGCGCTGGTGACGCTCTGGTCGGTCGCCTTGAAGGCCGGAGCCCCCGAGTCGGGAGTGTACCCAAAAGCACGAGCCGGTACCGGAGGGCCACCCTTCTCAAAGAGCAGGGTGTTGGCCATTCCCGCCGGCTGGAAGACCCGTTCTTGCAAGAACCTGGGGAACGTCATCCCCGAGGTCCGCTCGACGATGAGGCCGAGCAGAACGTAGGCGGTGTTGCTGTATTGGAACCTGGTGCCGGGCTGAAAGTAGAGCGTGTCCTTCTTCGAGATCATCGCCAGCACGTCGGCGTCCGACACCTGTGTGGCCTGAGTGTCCGGGATCAGATCCTCGTAGTCCCAGATCCCGGACGTGTGCGTAAGCAGCTGGCGCACGGTGAGTGACCGGAGGTGGTCCGGCAATCCGGGCAGCAGGTACCCGATCGCCTCGTCATACCGGAGCTTGCCGTCCTTGGCCAGGAGCATGATCGACAGCGCGGTGAACTCCTTGGTCAGGGACGCCAGCCGGTAGTCTGTTGCCGGCGTGGCGGGCGTTGGGGGGTTGAGGTTGGCCAGGCCGTAGGCGTGTGCGTACAGCACGCGGCCGTCGCGCATGACGATGACGCTGGCCCCCGGGACCGCACCGGCGTAGTCGCGGAAGAGGGCGTCGATGGCGCTCTGCTGGGGTGCCGGCAGACCGGTCGCGACCGCACAGCCCGCGAGGAAAACGAGCGTCAGCACCGGAATCGGAGTCGTCACGCCGCGCACCATTCCTTCCAGGTCGCATCGGCCGGGCCGATGGTGAGCCGGTTGTCATTGCGGACCAGGGGCATTTTCAGGAGCAGAGGCTCCACGGAAAGCTTCTCCAGCCATCGTTCGTCGGACCAGCGGGCGACCGAGAGGCCCAGCTCGATGTAGCGGCGGGATTCGCGGTCGACGAGCTGGAGGGTCCCGAACTTCTGCGCGAAGCGCCTCAGCTCGCCG
>DATEGY010000183.1:0-6737 GCA_035279865.1 Gemmatimonadales bacterium
CGCGAGAGGCGCCATCCGGGTGTACCGCGAGCTCGAGTCGCGCGGGTTCTGCGCGGCCTCGGCTTGCGCCCGGCACAGGGCAGGGACGGAGAGCAACACACCGACAACGAACAGTCGACGCACGATCAGAGTCATGGGCTCTCCTTGGTCGCGTCAGCGAGCGCGGCCAGTCGGTTCAGGGTCTCGACGCCCGCCTCGCGGACGCCCAATGCCTTCTGCGCCCGGTCTCGCGCTTCGACGGTCGGGAACCGCATGCGCATCGTGACGACCGTGCCACGTCCTTCCGTAACAAACGTCCAGCTCACCTCACAGGAGATCCGCTCGGCCGGAGTGCCACCCTCGAGCGTGTACGCGAGCCGCGCGTGCTTGGCGACATCGGTGAAACGAGCTTTGCTGGGATAGTCCGTGCCGTCCGGCCCATGCATGACGTGATCCCACACGCCCCCCTTTCGTACGTCCATCTCGTGAATCGTGGTCCGGAAACCCGCCGGTCCCCACCAGCGCACGATGCGCGCCGGATCGGTCCACCACTCCCAGAGGACCTCGGGTCCGGCGTTGAAGCGGCGCGTCACCACCACCTCGCGGTCGGCCAGATCGCCACTCCGCCGGTTCACCGGGGGCGAGCTCCGCTCCGGCGCCCACCCTCCTCGAGCAAGGCGTCCAGGCGATCGAAGCTCCCCTCCCAGAACCGCCGGAACGGCTCGGCCCACTCGGCCACCTGACGGAGCGGCTGGGCCCGCAGTCGCCGCGGACGCCATTGCCGGTCCTGCCCGCGGGCGACGAGGCCTGCGCGCTCGAGCACCTTCAGGTGCTTGGATACCGCGGGAAGACTCATTCGAAACGGCTTGGCCAGCGCGGTCACGCCCGCATCACCCCGGGCGAGCCGGCCAAGGATGGCGCGACGGGTGGGATCGGCGAGGGCGTAGAGCGTGAGGCTCAGCGGGTCGGTCGTGTTCTTGTATTTAACCATACGGTTAAATACAGGGGATCTGAATCGCTGTCAAGGACATGACTCCGCCCGCAGAGTCGACGTAGCTTATCCCCGTGCTCCAGCCACCCGACCTCGCCGCCGGTACCGCCGCCCTCGAACGCGGCGCCTGGGACGAAGCCCGCTCCCACCTCCAGGCGAGCATCGCCCAACGGGAAACGCCCGAAGCCCTGGAACAGCTGGGCCTCGCCGCCTGGTGGCTCGACGACGCCGCGCTCACCTTCGACGCCCGCGAACGCGCCTTCCGCCTCTACCGCGAGGCCGACGACGCCCGCGGTGCCGCCCGCGTGGCCCTCTGGCTCACCTGGGACTGCCTCGCCTTCCGCGGCGACACCGCCGTCGCCGCCGGTTGGCTCGAACGCGCCCGCCGGCTCCTCACCGGCCACGAACACGCCGCCGAATACGGCTGGCTCCACCTGCGCGACGGCGAGGTCGCCCTCTTCCGCGGCCACGACACGACCACCGCCAAAGACTGCGGAGTGAAAGCCGCCATCCTCGGCCGCGCGACCGGCGACCGCGGGCTGGAATTCACCGGACTCGCCCTCGAAGGCCTGGCCCGCGTCTCCGCCGGCGACGTCCAGGCCGGTATGCGCTGCCTCGACGAAGCCACCGCCGCCGCCACTGCGGGCGAGGTGAAAGAGCTCCACACCGTCGGGGTCGTCTGCTGCTGGCAGATCTTCGCCTGCGAACGGGTGCGCGACTACGACCGCGCCGCGCAATGGTGCGCCCGGGTCTCCGAGTTCTCCCGCCGCTGGCGCCTCCGCCCCCTCTCGGCCATCTGCCGAACTCAGTACGCCGGCGTCCTGATCTGGCGCGGAGAGTGGACCGCCGCGGAGCGAGAGCTCGAGGTCGCGACCCACGACTTCGAGTCGGCGCGCCCGCCCCTCGTGGTGCAGGCGTACGCACGCCTGGGGGAGCTGCGACTGCGGCAGGGCCTGTGGGATGACGCGGAACGGATGTTCCGCGCCGCCCCCACGAATCCGCTGTCTCTCTTGGGTCTCGCCTCTCTGGCGCTCGAACGTGGCGCCGCAGGCGAGGCCGCGGACCAGGTCGACCGGTTCCTCACCCAGGTGAACGACGCCGAGCCGACGATGCGAGCGGGTGCGCTCGAGCTGGCGGTGCGGGCCCACCTCGCCGCCGGTGACCTCGCGGCCGCGACGCGTGCCCGGGATGAGCTCGACCGCATCGCCCGCGCCGTGAAGACGAAGCCGCTCCAGGCGTCTGCCTCCGCGGCGGAAGGGTGGATCCTCGCGCATCAGGGAGACGCCGCCGGCGCGGCGAACAAGTTCGAGCGGGCCCTCGCGGACTACGAAGCGAGCGGCGCACCGTTCGAGACCGCCCGCACGCGACTCGATCTCGCCGCCACCCTCGCCGCGCTGGGGCAGACACCTGCGGCCGAACGCGAAACCCGCACGGCACTCGCGAGCTTCGAATCTCTCGGCGCCGAGGGCGAGGCGAATCGTGCGAGGGACCGGCTCGCGGCGTTCGGGAAGGGGGCGCGGAAGGCGGGGAAGGGGAATCTCACGGACCGACAGGTCGAGATCCTCAAGCTCGTGGCCCAGGGGTTGTCCAACCCCGAGATCGCCACTCGGCTCAAGCTCTCCGACCACACGGTGAAACGGCACGTCGCAAACTTGTTGACCAAACTCGGACTCTCGAGCCGCACCGCCGCCGCGGCCTACGCCGCGCAGGAAGGCCTGCTGTAGCTGCCCGGGGCCGTGGCCCGATCGGGCCATGGTCTCCTTCTATATAGTGATGGCTCTCCCGGGCGAAGCGCTCGACGCCCTCGACGCATAACCTCCGGCCCTACCAACCACCGGAGTTCATCCATGCGTTCCCGATTCGCGCTCGCGCTTCTCGCTTCTCTGATTCTGACGGGCGTCGCCTCTGCTCAGGCTCCCGCCATCAAGTGGGGCCCCGCGCCCGCCGTCTTCCCCGCCGGCACCAGGATGGCTGTGCTGCAGGGGGATCCCAGTCAGGCCGCGATGTTCACCGTCCGGATCGAGCTCCCCGCCGGCATGCGCGTCGCGCCGCACTTCCACCCCACCGACGAGCAACTCACGGTGATCAGCGGCACGTTCCTGGTAGGCATGGGGGATTCGATCATCGTGTCCAAAGCGATGGTCCTGCCCACCGGCGCCTTTGCCACGGCTCCAGCGAACGCGCACCACTGGGCCATGGCCCGTGGTCGCACCGTCGTGCAGGTTTCGGCCATCGGTCCGTTCGTACTGACGTACGTGAACCCCAAGGACATGCCCAACCAGACGGCGAGCAAGTAACCCGCCTAACGAATGGCCCCGGGGCGGATCGGCCCGGGGCCATACGGCGTGGCCTTCGTGGCGGCACCTAGCTCGGACACGACAACCCGTACACACCGGCATTCCCCACCACGAATGCGCGCGCGCCCAGCACGGCGAATGCCGATGTCGGGAAGTCCTCCCCCTGTCCGCTCAGCAACGTCTGCAAGTCTCCGCCACGGGCCGTATCCAACACTCGTAACTCGAGATCATTGACGAGGAGGACCCGACCGCAGAGAGCGACGTAGTCGATGCTTCCTCCGACATCGACCTTCCAGCGCGACGCCCCCGTCGGCACGCTGACGGAATACAAGAAATTGTCCTCTCCGCCAACGTACAAGGTGGTCCCGCTGACAATGGGGGCCTGGATCGGTCCGAGCCCGCTGGTCGGGACACGCCAGATCTGAATCCCTGAGAACCGGTTGACCGCAAAGAAGCTATGGCCGTAGAGATCGGCCACGAGCAGGAGGTCCCCTGCGATGCTTGCGGCTCCATTGGCGTCATTCGCCGAGTCAGGGCCCGTGTAGCGCCACAGCTCGTTGCCGCTGTCCCGCGCCATCGCGATGACCTGCGCGGTGCTCAGGCCGCCGGACGCGTTCAAGTACTTCACCGCTGTGACGTACAGGGTATCGCCGGCTTCCACGACGCCGTTGACGAACCCGGGATTGGACCAGCCAGGTCCTACGTCGATGTTCCACCGCACATGCCCTGAATCGGCCGACAGAGCGTACACCCGGTGAGAACGGGTGCCCACGTAGACCGTCGTGCTGTCCGCTGCGATCTGGCACAAGGCGCCCTGCGCGTCAGGCAGGAACGCCCACAGTCGTTGGCCCGTCGCCGCATTCACCGCATAGACAGAATCCGCCCCGGCAACAAACGCGCGTCCCGCAGCCGTCGCGACGTTTCGAGCCCCAATCCCAGCGCCGCTGGTCAACCTCGTCTGCCAAGCCAGGAGTCCAGTGGAGATGTCGAACGCGCGCAGCCAGGAGCCGGTCACTGCGACAGCCAGATTCCCACTCAAGCCTGGTAGGCCGATCCATCCGGCCTCGGAGCCCGACAGTGGGTGGGACCACGCGATCTGCACGGGTCCCGAGCTGCCGGTCGACAAGTCACAGCTGACGAGAAGCGTGACCAGTAACGGCACCAGCGCTGGCATTCGAATGAACGATGCCAAATGGTCTCGCCCGGTCGCGCTTCCCGTCCGCTGTCGCATGAGTCTCCTATTGCAACCGAGGGACTCTGAAGAGCTGGTCAAAGGCCTGCTAATCATATCCAGCGCGTTGATCACGTACGTCGTCCAATAGTACAAATCTGGCAAACCGAGCATGGCGGCCAGTACCTGACCTGCTCTGAGGCCCGTGTACAGTTCGCCGATGTATCTCGCCCAAGCTCGACCACCACAACCGGTATCTTCGGGCATGCAGTGGGAGTCCGCGATGACCCGCGCGAGGTGTGCGACGGAATAGCGCCCAAATGACCACCCTGTAATGGCTTGGCTAGGCCGGAAATGCGGCAATGAAGGGCCGAAATTTGCGACAAACCCCCCGTTTCACCACGACCCATTTCGAAGAAACGGGCTCCCGTGAAACGAGCTATTGTGCTCCACTGAGGAGGAACTGTTGAAGACTCTCTGGATACTCGGCGTCCTCGCCGCCTGCTCGACGTCCCGGCCCCCCGCCGACCTCGTCACCTCCTTCGACGGGCTCGGCCACGGATTCAATGGACCCCAGGGGCAGTTCACGGGCCGCAACCCGTCCGACAACACCCTCGCCGTCGGCCCCGAAGGCCTGCTCTAACAGCCCGGCGGGCGTGGCCCGAACGGGCCATGGTCACTTCCACCCCACCGACGAGCAACTCACGGTGATCAGCGGCACGTTCCTGGTAGGCATGGGGGATTCGATCGTCGTGTCCAAAGCGATGGTCCTGCCCACCGGCGCCTTTGCCACGGCTCCAGCGAACGCGCACCACTGGGCCATGGCCCGTGGTCGCACCGTCGTGCAGGTCACGGCCATGGGTCCGTTCGTACTGACCTATGTGAATCCGAAGGACATGCCGCAGGCGGCTGCAGGGAGGTAGAGGGCTCGACTGGCCCCGGGTTCCATGACCCGGGGTCAGTTGTCCCGCGGTTGACAGAGTGCATATAGACTATGCATATCTATATGCATATGCGAACCACTCTGATTCTCGACGACGCCCTGCTGAACCGAGCCCGCGAGCTGTCCGGCATCCAGGAGAAAACCGCCCTGGTGCGCGCCGGGCTCGAGGCCCTCATCACCCGCGAAGCCGGCCGCCGGCTCGCGGCCCTCGGCGGCTCCATGCCCAATCTGGCGCCCACCCCCCGCCGGAGACCCGGCAACAAACGCGGCGCGTGATCATTCTCGCGGACACGTCCGTCTGGATCGACCACTGGCGCCGCGGCAACCCACGCTTCAGACGACTCCTCGAAGCGGACCAAATCGTGGTCCACCCCTTCGTCCTCGGAGAAATCGCCCTCGGCGCCATCACCCCGCGGGCCGACGTGCTCACGCACCTTCGCGCCCTTCGCGCTCCCCGCGTGGCTCAACACACGGAGGTGATGGCGCTGATTGATCACTCCCGCCTCTGGAGCCGGGGCATCGGCTGGGTCGACGTCCATCTCCTCGCCTCAGCCCTGCTCGATCAGATCCGGCTCTGGACCCTCGACCAGGCCCTCGCCCGCGCCGCGCACGCCCTCGGCGTGGCCGCGGGTTCCTAGAACGTGCCGGTATGCCGGGTCATATTGAGAGGTCTACAGGAGAGAGTCGTGAATAAGATACCGTGCGTTGTTCTCGCTACCGCCGCCGCCCTCGCCGCCTGCCGCCAGGCTGCACCCGCGAACCCCGACGTCTCCGCCGCCGGCGCCGCCGTCGGGCAGCGAACCATGGGCTCGAAGCCCCCCGTCGAAATCGTGGCGAGCTTCGACGGCCTGGGCGACGGATTCACCGGGCCACAAGGCTCCTTCATCGGCCGCAACCCGTCCGACAACACGCTCGCCGTCGGCCCCGACCACGTCTTCCAGATCGTCAACGTGCAGATGGCGATCTTCGACAAGAAGGGGAAGCCGCTGTACGGCCCCGTGGGGACGAACACGCTCTTCAAGGGTTTCGGCGGCGCCTGCGAGTCGGACGACAACGGGGATGCGGTCGTCCGCTACGACCAGCTCGCCAATCGTTGGCTCGTCGTCATGCCGATCTTCCGCGAGATGAAGCGCCGCCCCGACCAACCCCCGATCTGGACGGCGAGCAACCACGCCTACCTCTCGCCACCCGGCGTGAAGAATCAGCCGGGTCCCGCGGCCAGATTGTTCGTACCGCCCCCTGTGCCGCCGCCGTCCATGACCCCGGGCGCAAGCCCGGGGTCGAAGCAAACACCCAGGCGTCGCTTCGAATTCCATGAACCCAAGCCCGAAGACCTGGGCCCCTGGGCCATGTGCT
>DATEGY010000184.1:0-10210 GCA_035279865.1 Gemmatimonadales bacterium
GGGCTGGACCGCGCTCAGATCGGTCCGGCCGGCGAGCGGAATCCGCGCGCCCGAGTTGGTCCGGAGGTTCTTGACGATCTGATCCGGATCGTTGAAGAACTGGCTCGCGAAGTTGCCGTAGGCGGAGAAGTTCAACGTGGAGAGCTCGATGCCGCCCAACGGGTTCCTGGTGTCCAACTCCGACGTCGGATCGAGGGGACCCGACATCTGATTGTTCGTACCGTACGACGCAACCACGTTGAGCGCCAGCGCGCGGTCCGACGACTTGAAGAGCTGGTGGGTCCAGTTCAGCGTGTAGGTCCGCTCCCAGGTGTGCGCGCCCGCGTAGCGCGTCGGGTCGGCGATGTCGGTCCCGGGCCAGTTACGGTTCTGGAACGAGCTGGCCAAAGCCGAGAACGCGAGGCTCGAGCCGGAGCCGTACGAATAGGAGAGCTTGCCCTGCAGGTTGGTCGCCGTGCCCCAGTCCATGGGCCGGAAGGCGCCATGGCAGTCGAAGCCGGCATTCTGGGAGGCGTCGCACTGCCCGCCGTACTGCACGAAGCGCGGAACGGCCACGGACTGTACGCCATTCTTGCCATTGAACGACACGGTGGTATCGATGCCCGACACCGTGTAGTTCGCAACATCCCTGGCACCGGCGGACAGCCCCGCGCAGGTCTGGTTGAGGTTGGTGGAGCACTCCGTCTGGCCCTGCAGCACACCCGACACGTAGAACCGGAGGCCCTGGAGTCCCGGCACCGGGCCACCCAGCGTGCCCTCGAACCGGCTGAGGCCCGAGCTGGCAGAGTTGATCAAACCGTCGGTTTGTGCCGCGAGCGAGCCCTGGAGCTTCTCGCCCCCGGCACGGGTGGTGTACTGAATCACGCCGGACTGCGCGTCCCCGAACTGCACCGGGAGCGCACCGGTGGTCACAGACGCCTCTTCGACCGCATTGGTCTGGACCTGGACGCCCAGCGAGCTGCTCATACCCGCGCTGGCGCCCGTGCGGACCGGGGCGCCGTCGATGTAGACGTTCGCCTCACCCGGCCGGCCACCGCGAATCGACACGCCGTTGCCGTTCCCCGACTCGACCACGCCGGGCTGCAACGTCAGTACGCTCCGCACGTCGGAGATCGGGAGCGAGGAAATGGTCTGCCCGGAGATGATGGACTTGGACGTCACCTCGTCACGCGGGACGATGGGGTTCGCCGCCGCCACCACGTTGATGCCGCCCACGACGACCGCGGACGGCTTCATCGGGAAGTTCTCAGTCAGCGTCTGCCCGCCCAGCACGTGCACGCCGGTCAGGTCGGTCGGCGCGAAGCCGATGAACTGAGCGCGGAGGGTGTAGGTCCCGGGGGGGACGTTATTAATGAAGTAGTAGCCTTTGTCGTCGGACACGGCACCGAAGGCCGTCCCGACGACGATTACCTGAGCCTTGGCGACGGCGGCACCGGCCTGATCGGTCACCGTGCCCTGAATCTTCCCGCTCGTCCCCTGGGCGCTCACCGCGCGCAGGCCGAAGAGCAGCAGACAGCAGATTACCAGACTAAGTCTCGTTCGCATGATCGCTCCAGAAAGTGGACATGAGAGCATCCCCAACGACACAAAGCGCCAGCGACCCTCCTTCCGGACGGGGTAGTGACGTTCTCCCTAGCGGACCCCAGGAATACAGCGCCAACACTGGGGTTTTACAACCGCATTCGTCGCAACAGACTAGCGAGTCGGCTACGTAGACCTGCGTCTCGCCTCCGGCTCGCCGGCGGGGTGACATCCGGCTTGTGAAACCCGCCGCTCCACGCTACCGTCATATGGGCATCCCATAGGACTGACCAGTGCCGGAAAAAGTCGACGTCAAACAGGGCACCCTCGCCCTGATGATTCTCACCACGCTCCAGGGCCTGGGGCCGCTCCACGGGTACGGCATCGCGCGCCGGATCGAGGAGACCAGCGGGCACCGTCTCAAGCTCAACTACGGCACCCTCTACCCCGCCCTGCTCAAGCTCGAGCAGGAAGGCTTCATCACGGCGGAGTGGAGCCAGTCCGAAAACAACCGCCGCGCGAAGTTCTATGCGCTCTCCGCCGCGGGCCGCAAACGTCTGGCCCACGAGGAACGCGAATGGCGCCGCACCGCCGACCTGATCGCGGCATTTCTGGCACCACAACGGGAGTCCCCATGAGCACCCTGCGCGCCCTCGTCGCCCGCTTCGCCGGCCTCTTCACCAAGCACCGCTCGGATGCCGACCTCGCGGAGGAGCTCCAATCCCACGTCGAAATGGAGACGGCCGAGAACATCAAGCGCGGCCTGGCGCCCGACGAGGCCCGCCGGCAGGCGCTGCTCGCCTCGGGCGGGGTCACCCAGGCGGCTGAAGAAGTCCGTGATCGGCGGGGCATCCCGTGGATCGAGAATCTGGCGGCGGACCTTCGGTACGCGGTGCGGGCACTGCGGCACAATCCGGCCTTCACCGCCGTGGTGGTCATCACGCTCGCCCTGGGGATCGGCGCCAACACCGCGATCTTCAGCGTGGTGCGCGGCGTGCTCCTCAAGCCCCTGCCCCATCGCGATGGCGGGCGACTGCTCTACCTCCGGCAATCGATGGACGGCCCCGCGGGAGAGAACATCGACTTCTCCGTTCCCGAGATCGCGGACTTCCGGGCGGCGACGCCGGCCCTCGCCGGCATCGCCGAGTACTCCCCGTGGAGCGTCATTATTGAGGGGGACCACGACGCCAGCAAAATCGACGTCGGCCTGGTCACCGGCAACTTCTTCGACGTGATGGGCCTGTCGGCGGTGATCGGCCGGGTGACCCGTCCCTCGGACGACGGACCGGGCGTGCCGGCCGTCATGATCCTGACCAACGACTTCTGGATGCACCGCTTCGGCGGGGATCCCTCCATCGTCGGGAAGTCGCTGCGGCTGGACGGCGGGTCGGCGACGGTCATCGGGGTGCTCCAACCGGCCCCGTTCTTCCCCGGGCACATGGACGCACTGATGAACATGGTCGTCAGCCCGCATCACCTGAGCGCGCAGATGGTACAGGGCCGCACGCACCGGATGACGGAAATCCTGGCGCGCCTCGCCCCCGGAGCGACGCTGGATCAGGCCCGGGGCCAGGTCGCCGCCGTCTACGGACGGATGGAGCACGATCACCCGGACGCGTACGACCCGGGGTCGCACTATCGGGTCGCGGTGATCCCTTTCAAGGAAGCGTTGGGGGACCGCGCCCGGGCCACGCTGTGGCTCCTCATGGCCGTCGCCGCCTTCGTGATGGTCATCTCGGCGGCCAACGTCGTGAACCTGACCCTCATGCGGGGCGTGCGCCGCGAGCGTGAGCTGGTGGTCCGCGCGGCGCTCGGCGCCGGCGTCCTTCGCCTCCGGCGGCTGCTCTTGGCCGAAAACTTCGTCCTCGCGGCAACCGGAGCGCTGGCCGGGATCACGCTGGCCGTGGTCGGCGTCCGGATGCTGGTCGCGCTGGCCGCCCGGTACTCGCCTCGCGCCAACGAAATCAGCCTCGATCTGGTGACCCTCGGCTTTGCGCTGGGGCTGTCCGTGACGCTGGCCCTGCTGCTCTCCTTCGTCGCGGCGTTGCCCCGGGAGGGCACGTTGGGATCCTGGATTGCGGCGGCCGCGGGCCGGCTCTCCGGCGGATTGCGGAAGCAGCGGCTGCAGCGGGCACTCGTGGTCGCCCAGATCGCGGTATCGGTCGTGCTGCTCGCCGGCGCGGGGCTGCTCACCCGGACGGTGGCCCGCTTGTCGGACGTGAATACCGGCCTCAAGACGGAGCAGGTGATGGCGATCGACGTGCCGCTGCTCAGCTTTTCACAGCTGTCGAATCCTGCCGGCCTCCTGCAAGCCGACGCCGCGGCCAAGGCTCACTACGAGCAGATGCGGGGAGAGATCGCCGCCATCCCCGGCGTGGTGGACGTGGGGTTGGGGTCCACCATGCCCCTCAGCGTCTCCCTGGGCGATCTCGACGTCAAAGCGGAGGGCCGGACCCTTGCGGTGGGGGAAGCGATTCCCCACGCCGACTTCCGGACCGCGGATCCCGAGTACTTCCATGCGGCCGGCATCCCGATCGTCGCGGGGCGTCCATTCTCGCTCACCGACCGGATGGGCGGCCAGAGGGTCGTCATCATCAACCGCGTGCTGGCCGACCAGCTCTTCCCGGGGGAGGACCCGGTGGGCCGGCGGGTGGCGTGGACCGGTGACGTCCTGCGCTTCACGCCGTTCAGCGGGGACTGGCGCACGGTGGTGGGCGTGGTCGGCAACACACGGGATGGGGGACTCGATGCAGCCCCGCGGCCGGCGATGTACATGCCGTTCGCGTCCGAGCTGGCCATGGGGGGTGACGTGATCGTGCGAGCCGACAGTGACGTATCGGCCCTGGTCGAGAAAGCGACCGCGGTCGTACGGCACATTGCGCCGACGACGCCCATCGATCACGTGCTGACCATCGCACAGATCAAGGATGAAAGCGTGGCGCCCCGCCGGCTCAACGCCGAGCTGGTCTCTTCGTTCGGGCTCCTCGCGGTGCTTATCGCGGCGGTGGGGATCGCCGGCGTGCTGGCCTTCTCGGTCAGCGCGCGGACCAGTGAAATCGGCATCCGGATGAGCCTCGGTGCGGACAAGGCACGGGTGCTCAAGATGATCCTGGGGGAGGGCGGGGTCCTGCTGGCCCTCGGGCTGGGACTGGGACTGGCCGGCGCGATCGTGGGCACCAACCTGATCCAGGGCCTGCTGTTCGGCATCAGTCCGCGGGACCCGGTGACCCTCATCGGTGTCGCGGTGATGATGGCGGTGATCGGACTCGTCGCCTGCTGGATTCCGGCCGCGCGGGCCGCCCGGGTGGATCCCGTGGCCGCCATGCGGGCGACCTGAGGAACTCCACGGGACTTCATCCGTAGGGCTCCGCCATGACCTCTCCTCGTGGCTTTCGCGGGCCCCTGTGGTTGATCATCCCTGGGGCCGCCGTATTCGTATTCGCACTCGCCGTGTCGGCACTGTTCGAGGCCGACCTCAGAGGCCTGCATTTCTTCCAGGCGTGGCTCTACATCGTCACGGTGGCTCTGAGCGTTCGCAGGAAGAGGTGGGGCTACTTCGTCGGCATCTCGACGGCCTTCCTGTGGAACTATGCCCTGTTCTTCACCAGCCCGCTGTTCGCCGACCTGGTCAAGACCCCGACCCGGCCCGATGTCTTGATTCAGACCCTGGCCTGGGTGGGCAACCTCGCGATCATCGTCGGGTGCCTTTGGGCGTACTCCAGGGAACCAGTGCGGCCGCGTGGGGACTGGGGCAGGCTGGCCCTGGCGTTCGTCGGGAGCACCGGCTTCCTCGTCCTGATCGTCACCATTTTCACTCCGTCCCGGCTGTCGATCTTCCCGGCCCTGCTGCATCCCCATTGGCCGTTCTAGGGAGAAAGAGAAAGCCCCCGCCGGGCGAACCGACGGGGGCTAAATCCATATGGGCCTGGGTAGAGTTGAACTACCGACCTCACGCTTATCAGCGGCGGTGGGAACACAGTGAAGTACGGCATTTTGATGCTATTGCAATGACGGATCGCGCGATCTGCCCGGATCGCCATATGTCTCCAGTTGCGGCGAGCCGTGCAGAACGGTCGGACAGGCCCTTCACATGAAGGCCTAGCGCGTGCGCTGCCACGACGGTCTCCCGCCCGATCATCACGACGCCCCGTCGGCATCCGGTCGTCACGAGAATTTTATTCAGAAGATTCTTGGGATTTGTACCTGGAGCGCCTGGTTAGGCACGACGTAGTTGAGCCGGCGATTCGTGGTCTTCGGCCCGACGGAAAGCGCTCCACAGTCGGGGACTCCATGCCGCCGTGCCTAGCGCGTCGTGAGTCGTTAGTGAGGACTGCTACTGGAAGATCTGGCGTCAGCTTTGCGGCTCGCTTGACTGACATCGGCCAACATCCCGATGACTCCGGCTACCACGACAATCCGTGCAATCAGCCCGAACACCGACAATGCGAGACTCGAGCCGGGGAGATCCGCTGCCCTTGAGGAATGCATCAGTACGAGTACTGGTATCATGAATTGTGCTGCAAGCTGCCCCAATACCTGCAGCGAGAGTCCGGCGGCCACAACGCTGGCCCAGCGCGACCTTTTGGCATATGCCAAGGCCGCCAAGGCACCGAACGCGGTGACGAGGACGCCAGCGAGCCCCACAACCCCCTCAGCCTGCACAGGAGTAACCGCTAACAAGACGCATGCTCGGGCCTCCCGCTATTCTTTCCGTCGTCGCCTCCAACATTCGGCCCTACCAGGCTCCCATAGGTGCTCCACTGTTCAAGGGCTGAATGGAAACAAGGTCAGGCCTCGCTAGGGCCAGAGCCATGCGTTAAGAGTGCCAACAATTATTGCAGCGATGAGCGTCGGGACCAGCCCCTTTCTTGCCGGGGGGACAGCGGCTTGGAGCAACGCCCCGGCGACCCAGCTCCCTCCAACGAGCAAACGGTTGTGAACATGACCGATCTCCATCACGTAAACGGGGGGCAAGCAGATCAACAGAGGCTTGATCAACCAGCCCCCCTCAAGCGCTGCCTTAGCGCCCTGCGGCATGAACGTCCCTCCTCGTCACCTTCAGAATTCAGCGGCCTCATCCTACCCTCAATCACCGGCTCAGTTAATCAACCCACCTGCGATGGCCCTGAGCACTGTTCCAACAATGTGCAAGTGGACGGGCACAATCGCTAGGTCCAGCAGCCCCTCGCAGCCGCAGCATTCACTGTGAATTCTGCATGATGAGTAATTGCGACACGCCGTTCTTCGGATCTAAGCATTGAGCATACGTTCCGGTCCATATCGACGCTGTAACGTACAACTGAAACGCTTGGGCTGTTAACCACCCTTGGAGCGCTCCCATTCCGGATCCCGTGCGAAATGCATTGACGACTGCCGCGCCGACGCTCGTTCCAGTTCCCCTTGCCGTAATCGCGGGACCGGCCGCCGCGTTGCCTTTGGCTGAGCACTCTTGAACTTTCTGTTGCAGTGTTTGCTGTGACGAGGTACTTGGCGTCAATCCCGGCACCTCAATTCTGTCTCCCCCAAATCCAGACTGAAACGTAGGTTGCCGGAGACCCATGCCTACCAGGTCAATGTTCTGGATGGGAGGAACGTTGCCCGATGGACCCTCCCCCTGAACGTTGACGCCTGTCAGGGTAACGGGGGCGTTCCCATTGGTGATTATTGTACCGATGACCTGACCCTTGGCATTCTCGCAAAGGATGATGGTCGTGATTGAACCGTCTTCACCAGTCTCCTGAGAAATCTCGTACTGCACAGTTCCCTTAGGGCACGTCACAAGGCCCAACGGGTCAGTGAAATCGATCGGGCTATTCCCAACGTAAGAGTAGACGTTGATCCCGCCTGCAAGACTCAACGGATCCTCACCAACGAACCGTCCCAATGCCGGATCATAGTACCGCGAGCGCTGGTAGTAGAGTCGCGTGTCCGGATCGTACTCACGCCCTCCGTACTTGAAAGGCTGCGGAACTTGCTCCGACCACCCAAGAGAGTCTCCAAAGGGCCCGTACGTGTAGGAGTTCACCACCTGGTTCGATGAATTCACCAAGGTCGCGACATGGCCGGGCTGCTCGGCGGTGTAGTAGAACATTGCGCCGTCGCTAAAGCGCCGGAGACTGAGGGGCCGGTCAATGCCCGGATAGTACGTGTATTCTCGGAGCGGATTGCCGCTCCCGTCCAGCTCCATAGCCAGATTCATCCCATTCCAGAGATACCGCGTCACCGTCCCGTTCACAGTCTTGCGGATCCGCTGCCCGAGCGGGTTGTAGCCGAACGTAGTCGTCGTGCTGTTGCCGTTGATCACCGTCACGACTTGGGTCAGCTGGCCGAGCGTGTTCCAGGTCAACGTTTGGCTGAACCCGGTCTTCGTCTTCTGCGTGATGTTGCCCTCGGAGTCGTACTGCAGGTGATACCCGTTCAGCGCCGTTGCGCGATCGCTGTTCGCCTCGGTCGTATCGCCCGTCCCCCGCCAATTCCCCGACGAATCGTAGGCGAAGGCTACCTGCCGGAGCGTGTCCGAATGAGGAATGTAGTTCCGGTAGCAGCTGTTGAGGTCGAAGGGGTCGGGACACACGATCCCTCCGTCTTCGTCCCAATCGTGCCGGTCGATGTAGCCCGACAACCGGTCTGCCTGATCGTAGGTCAGCGTCCGAATCTGCATGTCCCCCAGCTGCATGTTGCCCAGATCGCTCGGCGTGCCACGGGAGACCATCGTATCACGCCCCACGACGTCGTAGGCATAGTGACGCCCGACATACCAGGGGAGTCCCTGATCCGCGGTCAAACTATCCAACAGGTGCCCCGCGTTGTAGAGGAACGACAAATGAAGAATGTGCTGGGTCATCGTCGGCAGGGTGTATTGCGATTCCTGTCCATCCCCATTGTAGGCGATCGCCGTGCCGTTCTCACTGAAGTCCGTGATCTCGTTCGGCCGGAGGGCCGGATCATACCCGTAGAGGTTGAACTTTGGGTTGGCCCAGCCGCCCTGGATCGTCAGCTTGTCCGGCAAACCGTCCGGTCGGTACGAATAGACAAGGGTGTCGTGACTCGAGCCCCGGATGCTCACCACCATGACCGGCCGCCCGTTGTTGTCGAAATGCGTCGTGTCAATGCTCTCTGCGTTGCTGTCGGCGGTCCACCGGAGAATTGAGTCGTAGGCGAACTTGGTGGTCTGGCCATCCGCGACCTGCGTCAGGAGGCGTCCTTGATGATCGTATGTGAAGGTCGCAACTTGGTTCCGGCGATTTGTAAAGGATGCCACATCGCCCAGGGAGTCATAGGTCCAGCGCTGCACCCCGCCCTTCGTATCGGTCTTGGACACGACCCACCCAAGCGCGTTCGTTACGGTTGTGTAGGTCAGGTTACGAGGGTCAGTCACGGTCGAGGTGAAGGTTGTGTCGTTGTAGCCGAACTTCACAGTGATCCCCAGCGCACCCGTCGCACTGCGCGTGCGGTTCAATGAATCGAGCGTCGCCGAAGCGGTCCGGGACAGAGGGTCGGTGGTCTGCTGCACCCTGCCATACCCGTCATAGGTGAACGACGTCCTGGCTCGGCCGCCGCTCGCGGTCGGCACCGACGTCCACTGGGTATTCAGAAACCCCGTGGTGTTGTAGGTGACCGAGTCCACGTGGCCGGCAGAGTCCGTGATCGTGATCGGCCGGTAACGGGCGTCATACTTGTACTTGGCAACGATGACGCTATCGACCCAGACACTATCCACGCCACCCAGGGTGCTGAGGAAATTCTTCTGGACGATTGAGTGATCGAGGGAGTCAGCCACGACTTGGTGGTAGACCGATTCGTACGCAAACTCTTGCTCAGATCCAGTCTTCTGGTCGTTCAGTCGAAGCAGATCCGGTCCCGACCATGTGTAGAGAGTTGCGTTGAGGGCCGTGTCGAGGACGGACGTAACCTGCCCGTTGGTGTTGTACTGCAGCGTGGTGACGAGAGGATGTCCCTGAGGCCCCTTCAGCCAAGTCAGGGTCGGACTCCCAAACCGGTTGAGGGCGTAGAGTGTCGAATCACCATTCGGTGCCGTCACTTTGATGCGGACCTTGGTCGAGAGCTGGCGTGTGAGCGGGCTCGCCGAGGTCCCAGTGGTTCCAGCTGAGTCCGGGAGGACGAGGGCTTCCACAGATCGAAACGCGGTGGTCCCCTGGAATGACCCCCCCGCCACGGTCACGGCAGGCGCCACGACGCTCTTCACCTTGCCTCCACGATCGTACGCAAGCGTCCATAGAGACTTCGAACGGTCAGTGTAGGTCTGCGTCATGTGGTGGGTGTCATAGGTGACGTGTAAAGCCTTCACGCCATCGGGGTCGACGATATCGGTGAGGTCCCCGCTCGCATTCACCGTGAAGTGCACCACCCGCCCACCGGGATCCTGAATCGTCTGGAGTTTGCCATTCGCGTCGTAGGCGAAGGTGATCACCTTGCCGGCGGGATCGGTGATGGTCCACAGCTGCCCGGCGGCTGCCCCGGTCAGCCCCTTGTACGCGTACGAGGTCGTGTTGCCGAAGCGGTCCGCCACACTCACGAGCCGTCCCAGGGTGTCGTACTTCGCGAGCAGGCCATCGGGCCAGCGGCGATCGTAAACAACGCCGGGCGTGTGGGTCGAGTCCTTCACGAGCATTGTGAAGTCGCCCGCGGGACTGACGTACGTGTTGCACCCCGTGGCGCACTTCGCGAA
>DATEGY010000185.1:0-2470 GCA_035279865.1 Gemmatimonadales bacterium
GGCCGGGCTCGAAATCGAGACCATTCGCCTCCGGATGGCGGGGCCGGCCGGGAGCAAGATCCAGGTCCGCTTCGCCCGCGGCCCCCGCCTCGAGCCCGACACCTTCACGCTGGCGCTGAAACGACGGATCCTCGAGACGCACTACGTCTTCGAAACCCGGATGGTGGATTCCGTCACCGGATTCGTGCGCCTCGACGAGTTCGGCGAGAAGGCGGCGGACGAAGTGCACGACGCCATCAAGAACCTCAAGAAACGGGGTGCCCGGCAGCTCATCCTCGACCTGCGGAGCAACCCCGGCGGCATCGTCGACCAGGCGGTCGACCTCGTGTCGCAATTCGTTCCCAAGGGCACGCTCGTTTTCAGCACCAAAGGACGGCGCGCCGACGTCGACACCACGTACCGCACCCGGCGCGACGGCGAATTCCGGGACCTCCCCCTTATCGTCCTGGTGAACGAGCTCTCCGCCAGCGCCGCCGAGGCCACGGCCGCCTCCCTCCAGGATCACGACCGGGCGCTGATCGTCGGTCGTCGGAGCTTCGGCAAGGCCCTGATTCAGACCAACTTCTTCCTCTCCTCGGGCGAAGTCCTGCACATGACCATCGGCCACGTCATCTCGCCCTCGGGCCGCTACATCCAGCGACGGTATTCCGGCCTGGCGGTGGAGCAGTACTACGCGCTGGCGGGAAGGAGCGGCGCCCGCGGGGATACCGACCAGGTCTATCACACCGACGCCGGGCGCGTGGTACGCGGCGGGGGCGGCGTCCAGCCCGATCTCGTCGACTCGGCCGGCGCGGAACCGGCGGCATGGTGGGTGGCGGCCCAGGATTCAGGGTGGGTGGCCGCCGTCGCGGACAGTATCGCCGCCACCCTCCCGGAAACTCCCGCCGGCCTGACGGCTTTCGAGGCGACCCTCCCAGCCTGGGGAACGACCCTCCTCCCCGGCCTGCTGACCCGCATCCGGGAGCGGCTGCAGGTCCGGGCGTCCGTCGACTCCCTGACGCAATGGCAGCTGGGATACCAGGTGGGGCGCCGGGTGGTCGAAACCCGCTGGGGGCTTGCGGCGCGCTATGATCTGGACCTGCATCACGACCGGGATGTCCGGATGGCCCTGGCGGCCTTCCCGCGGCTGGGGGACCTTTTGAAGGGAAAGGCCAACTAGGCTATTTTCCGCGCTATGGCGACCAAGACCTCCCCCCGCTCCCAGCCCAAGGCCGGCAAGTCCACCCTCGGCAAGACGGAGCTGCTGGACATGTACCGCCTGATGCTCCTCTCCCGCCGCATCGACGACAAGGAGATCCAGCTCAAGCGGCAGAACAAGATCTTCTTCCAGATCTCGGGTGCGGGGCACGAAGCCGTCCTGGTGGCCGCTGGCAAGGCCATGAAGTCCGGGTACGACTGGTTCTATCCCTATTACCGCGACCGGGCCCTCTGCCTCGCGGTGGGGATGACCCCCACGGAAATGCTCCTGTCTGCGGTCGGCGCGGCCGAGGACCCGAATTCGGGCGGCCGCCAGATGCCCTCCCACTGGGGTCATCAGGCCCTCAACATCGTCAGCCAGTCGTCCCCCACCGGCACGCAGTTCCTGCAAGCCGTGGGCTGTGCCGAAGCGTGGTATCGCGCCACCCGGATTGCCGACGTCGCGGAAGTCTCGGTCAAGAAGGACGAAGTGGTCTACTGCTCGTCCGGCGACGGGACCACCAGCGAGGGCGAGTACTGGGAGGCCCTGAACACCGCCTGCAATCTCAAGCTGCCCGTCGTGTTCCTGGTCGAAGACAACGGGTACGCCATCTCCGTTCCGGTCGAGGTCCAGACCGCGGGGGGCTCCGTCTCCAAGCTGGTCACCGGATTTCCGGGGCTGTTCATCCAGGAGGTGGACGGCTGCGACCCCATCGCCTCCTACGAGGCCATGCGCCGCGCGGTGGAATACTGCCGCGAGCGGAAGGGCCCGGCCCTGGTCCACGCCCACGTCACCCGCCCCTACTCCCACTCTCTCTCGGACGACGAGGTGCTCTACCGTCCGGCCAAGGAGCGGGATGAAGAAGCCAAACGGGATTGCATCGTCACGTTCCCCAAGCGTCTGATTTCGGAAGGCCTCGCGACCCAGGCCGAGATCGAGGCGATCCAGAAGCAGGTGGATGAGGAAATCCAGGTGGCGGTGGACATGGCGCTCGTGTCCCCGCAGCCCAAGACCGACACCGTCTACGACTACGTCTACTCTCCGGACGTGGATCCCACCTCGGAGCAGTTCGACACCGAGGACGATCCGCAGTTCAAGGGTGAGCCCACCACGGTGGTCGACCTCCTGAACGCCTGCATGAAAGACGAGATGGCCCGCGACCAGCGCATCCTCGTGTTCGGCGAGGACGTGGCGGACGCGAGCCGCGAAGCCGCCCTGAAGGACGTCAAGGGCAAGGGTGGCGTGTTCAAGGTGACCTGGGGTCTGCAGCGGCAGTACGGCGGCGACCGCGTG
>DATEGY010000186.1:0-2973 GCA_035279865.1 Gemmatimonadales bacterium
CCAATTACATAGAAGACGAGAAACGATGCGAACAGAAGACCCGGGCCGAGGATCAAGACGCCCGCCAGCGCCGGCACCCTCCACTGAACCGGCTGACCCGCGATGAAGATGGTCACGGCCCATTCGCCTGGACTCAAGGGCGGGGCGGGCCCTGGATTCGACTGCGCGCCAGTCACGGCCACGGTGAGCACTGCGATCGCCAGCAGCGCCGTGCCAGCGAATGCGGTACCGAGCGCGGATCGGGCGGCCGAGATCCGCGTCATCTGGAAGCCTCCACTCGGAAACCCTGGCCTCTCACGGTTGTGATTCGCACCTTCGCGCGCCCGATCTTCTTCTTAATGCGGCCTATGTGAACGTGGATGGTGTTCGATCCAACGAGCCGGGATTCATCCGGCCAGATTTGTTGGGCGATCTCTCTCATGGGGACGGCGGCCGGCGCCTGGCTCATGAGCAGCAGCAAGATGGCGAACTCCTTTGGTGACAGATCGACCTCACGGTCCCCAACCAAGACCCGCTTAGTAGCCGATTCGATCACCAGGTCCGCGATCTCGAATGTCGCGATAGGGCCGCGCGCCGGACGGCGGAGCACCGCTCTCAGTCGAGCTAGAAGCTCGTCGAACTCGAACGGCTTGACCAGATAGTCGTCAGCGCCCGCGTCCAGGCCCTCGACCCGATCTCTCAGCGCGTCGCGGGCCGTGACCATTAGCACCGGTACGTCCACCCCGAGCCTTCTGGCGGCGCGGACGACATCGATGCCCGCCATGTCAGGCATCCGCCAATCGAGGATGGCAGCCGAGTAGCGATATATCCGCAGCAGGTGGAGCGCGTCACTGCCCGTGGCCGCCTCGTCGACCACATAGCCGTTCTCGGTCAGTCCGCGAGCCAACAAATCGCGTATCGCCTCCTCGTCCTCGGCAACAAGCACACGCATGCGGCCATGATCCACGTTGACGTTGAAGGTTTCATAACTGCGTTTGCGATGAACGTCGGTCCAAAGGCTTGCGGGACAACGGCGACTGGGACTCCAGGCACGAAGGCGACCTTCAGCCCCGACGCTGCGGCCGCGACCGTCGTCGACCTGGCAATGATGTACGTTGCCTTCGAAGCTGGATTGCGTCGAGGCCTTCTGGGATGCCTCGATCGTGTGGCTGTTCTCGCGGAGGAGATCGAGCAACGGAGTCGGCGATCTCGCCGGCACCTCTTCTGGTTCGGTGTCGGACGAACTGCGCGCCATCGCGGTGACGTGAAGAGGCTGGTCGCGGTCGGTCTGGTCGCTGGACGCCGAGAAGATAATCGCGGAACTCACCACTAAATGTGGCCCAGCAGTGCCGAGACTCACACTATGTCGTGGTCAGGTTCAATCGGGCAAAATCGGGGGCCGGGATTTGAACCCGGGGCCTCACGGTCCCGAACCGTGTGGGGTGGGTTGCATGCCCTCCAGTATCCCGGGGGCTCCCGAGATGCCCGCCTGAACTCAAATGGCCGCTCCATGGTGTCCGTCCGTGTCCCCCCTGGAGCCGCCTAGTGCCGGGAATCTGTGCCCCGGCTGTGCCCCGGCTGTGCCCCGGCTGTGCCCCGGCGCGTGCCTCAAAAGGTGGGGGGCCGGTGACCACACCTGGCACGGCGGGTCGCCGTAGGCGAGCCGGAACTGGCGGCCGAGATGCCCGGCCGACATATGAGCGTCGCGGGGGAGCGCATCGACGTCCAGCGGATTCGGGTACTCCCGATCGATTCGGGCGCGAACCCGGCGCAGACGCGCCAGTTCGCGCAGGTGCAGCTCGGGGGTGGGTCCGCTGGTCACCGATGATATTTGTGCCGCCAGCCCCCGCACCTAGCTTCGATTCAGGCGGGCACCTTCGAGAATGAGTGCCTTCAACGCCGACGCGTTGATGGCATCGCGCTCATGGAAATCGATGGCACGTACCATCTTGCTGTCCAGACGCGTGTTGAAGAGGCCCTTCGGATCCTTCAGCTGGGCACCCTTTGGAAACGTCAGCCTCACCGCGTTCTTGAGGGCCTCGCCGATGCAGACGATGCCGTCGTGGGACCAGACGGGCACCCCCTCGGGGCGGGAGGGCTTCTTCCACTTCACCTCTTCGATTACGCCCGGGTCGGCGCCCCTGATGAGAGCCCGCAGTTGGCTCAACCTCTCACCCCTCCAGCCGGCCATCCTGCGGACGATGTCATCTATCTGTTGCGACGCGGATGCGTCGCTCATGCCGACGCTTTGCTGCGGCTGCTTAGCACCCAGCGGACTGAGGGGCTCAGTTCCTTGTCCTTGCGGTGGATGCAGCCAAGCCAACAACACGGCCGCCGCTTCCCCTCCAGCAGCTCGGATTGCAATCGCTGGATGTGCTGGCTTCTCGTTTCGGCTTTCTTCGGCCAGAGCACCCAACAGATCCATTCATTGCGGGCAAGAGGCGTGAGGTCTTGCCACGCCGTCAGAACCTTTGGGTTGGCAATCAAGACGCGTCGCAAATCCACCGGGACGGTATGCACCACTCCGCCGGATACCACCCTGGGGCCCATCGATCGCCCATCGTAGCTTCGATGCGGCCGAAGGCAGTGTTGAGATCGGAGCGGTGCCGAGCGCTCGCCTCATCGAGACCTCGTCCGCTCGAACCGCGGATCCTCGTTGGCCACGAGCGCGGGCATTCGGTGGCCAGATGTAGCGTCGACGATGACAGAGCTCAGCGCTACGCCACACTAATTCCCGGTGCAGTCTTAGGGACCTTGTCAGACCGCGTAGCGCAGCACCGTCAAGCCGCCCTCGTCCGCGCAGGAGATCGGGGTCACCTTCACGGCCGCGCCGCCAGCGCGGTCGAAGAGACGGATGCCGTCGCCGAGGAGGTCCGGGGCGACGTGCACGATGATCTCATCTAGAAGCCCTGCCTCGAGACACTGCCGCGCGACGGGACGACGACGTCCCCTCCATTTGCCGCCTCAGCTCTTGCACTGGTGCTGTCTAGCTTG
>DATEGY010000187.1:0-6417 GCA_035279865.1 Gemmatimonadales bacterium
CCAGCAAGGGCGGCGACCCGCAGGTCTTCTTGTCGGCCAGCCCGACGTTCGGGAGGTCGACCGTCCGCGTCAGCGTCCGCCGACGCTCCAGGGTTCCGGTCTGCCCATTGGTCACCGTGAAGGCGATCCGGATGGCCCGCACCGAATCGATGATGGACGCGGCCGCGGTGTCCGCCGCCGCCAGGTGGATCGGGACCGTGTGAATGAGCGGCAGGCTCGCCGTCGCGATCGAATCGAGGGTCGTGCTGCCGTTGGCGCGCTGGGTCGCCCGGTAGTACTGGAAGAACACGCTGGTTGGCGTGCCGATGATGTTGCGGGTCACGACCTCGGGCGGCTGGTCGTTGATTTTCTCGAGCAGGAGGTAGTCGTCCGTCCGCGACGTCGTCGAATCCGCCGTCACGTAGAAAATGACGGTCTCGGCGGGACTGTTGAAGCCGCCCGTCAGGTAGTCGGTGTCCGGGTACGCGAAGGAAACACCCGGGAATGAAAACTTCCGGGACTTGCCGACCGCCGTCACCGTGGCTGCGGTGGCGTCGGGGTCGTAGTACACGGCGAAGGGGTCGTTTGCGATGTTCGTCGTGTAGTCGGCGTTGAAGGCCACAAGGTTGCGGCCGGCATAGATGAGCGCCGGCTGCGCGTCGGGGAGATCGGTGCCGGCCGCACGGAGCCGCTGCTCCATGGTCGCCAGGGCGAACTCGAGGTTCTGCACCGTCGCCATCCGGTCGTTGGCGAGGGTCACCATGGACCCCTGCGAGCGGAGGAACCGGAGCGCCGAGGCCATCACGATGCTGAAGACCAGCAGGGCCACCATCATTTCGACGAGGGTCATGCCTCGCACCGACATCCGGGGCGTCTTCATGGCGCCGCCCGGGTGATCGTGCGGGACACGGGCGCCAGGAGTCCGGGGCCCTGTACCGTCACCGTCACCCGCTTCCAGTCGTGCTTCGCGGCCGCGGTGCCGGTGTCATGCAGAATGACGGTCGCCCTCGTGAATCCGGAGAGCGTAGGGAAGCTGTTTTCGGTGGCGACGTACAGGCTCTCGAGCGCGGGGTAGTTCGGGTCGGCCTGGATCTGCGCCACCCGCCCTTCCGCGAGCTCGACGGCCGCCTGCTGCTGCCCCCCGGTCGTGACCGTGTGCGTCATCGTGGCGGTCAGCTTCCCCATGCCCAGGATGACCACCATCAGGATCACCAGGGCGACCATCACCTCGATCAGGGTGAATCCACGGGTGGGCATCAGAACCCCCGCTGCCAGTTGGGAGGGGAGGCCCGGTACCATGAGACCCGTGCGGTGGCGCGGTCGATGACGATGACCCGGGTGTCTCCGCTGTACCGGGGATCGGACACGGCGCGCGGCGTGGTGAGGTACAGGGCGCCCGCTTCACTGGCGCTGCCGTCCCGGTGGAACGTCAGCGCCGGGAGGGCGCCGAGCTTCTTGGTGAAGGAGATCGCGGAGGTGAAGGTCTGATACGGCGTCGCGCCGGCCAGGCCGAAGACGATGCGGTCGAGCGGGATGGCGCGCTGGTGCTCACCGGGATCCGCCAGCCCGTTGTTGTTGGTGTCGTCGACCACGCGCAGGGAGGCGCCGCCCGCGTCGAAGGCGACGATGATGTTGTGCTGGCGCGTGACCGCCATGCGCTGGGCGGCGAGCAGCGTGGTGCCTACCGCCTGCATGGCAGAATTGACGCGGTATTTCTGCACGTCGATCCGGGGCGCGGCGAAGGCGACCACCAGGCCCAGAACCACGAACACCAGCAGCATTTCGACGAGCGTGAATCCCTTGCGCCCCATCGTTCGCCTCCGTTCAGGTTCGGAGTGCTGTCGATCGGGGAGCCAAGGTCAGCAAAAAGCGGACTTGAAACAAGTGTGAGAGATGCTTTATGAAGAGAAAAAGTAACGCATTGTAAAATGCACGAAACACTGCAAAATGCGGCACTATTTTTGCAGAAATGCCTACTTTGAGGGCTTCTGCCGGGGATCTACGTGCATTACGGCCATCATCCCGGCCCCCAGGTGTTCCGCGATATGGCAGTGCATCATCCAGGCCCCCGGATTGGAGGCATCGACCAGGATATCCACCGTCGAGCCCACCGGAATCAGGATCGTGTCCTTCCAGACGAAGTCGGTGGTTTTCACCCCATCCCGGGCCACCACCAGCATGCGCTGGCCATGGAGATGAATAGGGTGCTGCATGGGGTGGAACGACTTGTTGTCGTTGAAAATGCGGACCTTCACCATCGACCCGGCCGGCACATGCCAGTCGATGTCCATGTTGGTCTTGCCCGTCGCATCGTCCTTGAGCTCCCACTGCACCTGATCCGCGGTGGACAGCCAGTTCATGTCGGGCATGGCGTCACTCCACTCCACCGGCGCGAAGTACGCCGTGTCGATGGACATGAACTGCGCCGTCGGGAGTGCCAGACCATGCGTCGCCATCGTGAGGGTCAGTCGCTTGTCCGGCTCCCGGTCCATCGCCGCGCGGTACCGATCGATGTCCTGCGACACGGCACGATTCGCCCGCAGCACGTCGAAGGAGGACACCAGGTCGGGCGCTGCGGCGGTGCCGTCCGCCTCCACGGAGCCCAGCGTGTCCACCTCCGGGCGAAACTCGCCCACAAAGTGATTGATCGTCTGCACCTGGTTCGTCACCGGATACGATCCCGCCCGCGGGAACCGCACTTCCACCACGTACCGCTCCGCAGGCCCGATCACGACGCTTTCGACGCGGGCCTCGCGCTCGAACCTGCTGACGTCTCCGGCCACGACTTTGATGGGCGCACCACCGAACGAGAGGTTGTAGGTCCGTGACGATGACGCATTAATAAGGAAGAAGCGGACCACCTCGCCCTGGTGAACCGGGAGCCGGTAGTCCGGAAGGCCGTTCACCAGCAGCACATTGCCCACCCGCCCCATCAGGGCGAAGTCCGGAGTTTCCTTGCCGAACGGGATGAGCGTGTCGCCGTTGATGAGAAGATCGCTCAGGACCAGGACCTGTTCCTGGTTGGCAGGCCCGTAATAGCCCGAATCGGCGGACTGAACGAGAATCCCACCGGCCAGGCCCAGCGCCTGTTCGATGTCTTCCCGCTCGTGCGGGTGATACCAGAACACCCCGGCATCGGGCGCGTGCACCAGATACGTGAAGATGCTGTCGGGTGCGAGCGTGGGTTGCGTGAGCCCGGGGACCCCGTCGAAGCGGTTGTCCAGCCTGATGCCGTGCCAGTGAATCGAGCTGGGCAGATCGATCCGGTTGTGAAACCGCACTGCGACCGTGCCGCCCTGGGGAATCCGGAGTATGGGCCCCGGGACTTCACCGTTGAATCCATACCCCACGAACGCGCGCCCCCGGATCGTGCGCCGCACGAGCATTGCGGAGAGATCGAGCGTGTCCCCCGCCCTCAGCATCACGGGCGCCATCGGCTTCGCGTCTGGAAGAGCCGCCATATCGATGCCGCCCCCGGGCCGAAACGCCGTCACCGGAGGTGTGAGCCCGACCAGGCCCGGCATCATGACCATGCCGGGCGGCATGGGGATCGGCATGGCAGGGCCCATGCCCGGCATGTGCATGGACGTTCCCGTGTCGGGTGTTTGGGCCGACAGAACGGGAGTGACCGCCAGGGCGAGGGCGACCACCGCCCGGAAGCGGAGGCTCACTTTCCGGGGGCGCCGCGGAAGAACGGGTGTGACAGGAAGGACTGCAGCCACCCCGAGGGTGACGTGCCGTGCAGGACCGTCGGCCCCCCGCGCGTGAGCGGTTCCGGCCCCGCCTCGGCGGTGATCACCAGCAGGAACTTGTTGTACTCCGCCACTCCCACCGTCGACGCGCCGTTGGCCACCACCCCCAGGCGGGTCCAGTGCTGCAGATCCGGGGTGGCGGCCCAGGCGACATAGGTGTGATACGCCCCCAGCGAGCCCGGCGCCGGCAGGCCCCGGATGCGCAAGACGATGTCGTACCGGGCGTGCCCGTCTTGAGACACGGCGATGCCGAAGGGCGAGGGCGCGCTGACCAGCCGCGCCGTGCCCTCCGCGGCCGGCGCGGTGCTGGTAGGAAGCAGGGTGATGTCGTACGGTCCCCCTGCCGCCGTCAACCCAATGGCCAGCAGGAGGACCGAGAGACCGCGGTACCTCAATGGCCGCCGGAACCAGTCGCCGTGGGCGGCGCGCCCTCGGGGCCATGATCGTAGTCCTGCACGCTCGAGATATTCGGCATCCCGACCGCATGGCCGTTCCACCCGGTGAAACCATCCATCCTGAAAAGCCAGAGTCCGGTGCGCATGTCCGAAATCACGACCAGCCCATCCCGATTCCGGATGTCCACGCCGAACGCCCCCTGCTCCACACTGGGCGCGTCAGCTGCGGTCTTCCAGCCGTTGTCCGGGTTGCCCCCGAACCCGTCCTCGTGCTTGCACATACAGGTGTAGTAGTGCCCGTCGGTCCTGGGATGCTTGGGGTCTTTCAGGTCGAAGACCTGTAGACCGTCCTCGTACGCCGAAACGAAGACGTAGGGCCAGCGGACCTCGTGGTTGTGGGAGAGATCGTGCCAGTCCGCCGTCCAGCCCGCCATCGCGAGATCCAGGTTCGCCTTCTTGCCGCTTTGCCCGTCCGAGAGGTCCCAGATGCGCAGGGGCGTGTACTGGTACTCGGTCTCGGTGACGGCGAAATGCCCGTCGGGGGACGGAGTGAACGTGTGTGCGATGTCCATCCCGAACCCCGTGATGGTGAACATCTGCTTCGGCGTCTCCGGATGGGTCACATCGAACACCGAGTATCCCCCCAATCCCGCGCCGTAGAACTTGTCCTGATGACTGCCGGGATCATACCCGACGTAGAAGTCGTGATATCCACCGTTGCCGAGGGCCCGGAACGGCGTGGGGTTCGGCACCTTGCCGATGAGCCAGGTGCTCGAGTCGGCGCCGGACACCACCTTGGCGAGGTCGTAGACCAGCGCCAGCGGCTGATTCACCGTCGCGAAGTAGAGCACGCGACCATCGGAGTGCTTGTAGGCGAAGGTGTTGTGGAAGCCGCCCGGCGCCGCGCCGTACCGGATGCGCGCCACTTCCTTGACCTTGGTGGGATCGGGCAGGCCCGTCACGTCGAGGATCACGGCGCCCAAGTCCGCATCCGGACTGCCCTGCATGAACTGGAGCGACTGGGCGTAGTAGTAGCGCTCACCGATCTTGAAATACTTCCCGTCCATCGCTCCGATCCCGCGATGCAGCTCCGGGTTTTCGATGGTCCACGTGTACACCAGCTTGGGATGTCCCGGGTCCCGCACATCGTAGATCTTGGTGTCGAAGTTCACGAACCCGCACACATAGACGTAGGGCCGGTTCGCGTCCTGCTCCATCTCGATATCGGCGGCCTTCCAGGCGCCCGGATGGACCTCGACGTGACCCAGCATGTGGATGTTGGGAGTGCCGCCCTGCTTGATGTCCGAGGGTACGCCCTTGCCGGGATCCTGGGCCGCCGCCGTCCGGGCAAGGGATGCCAGACCAATCAATGCCAGTGTGCTGAGCAACTTACGCATCGGTCCTCCAATAGGGTGCGGAACTCGGAATGACTCGGCCCCGAGTATGCGGTCCCGGACCGGAGCCAGCAAGTTGCCTATTGCACGGGACGGGGACGATTCAAAGATTGACGGATGCGCAAACGCCCCCTGCCGTTCCTCCCGCTCCCCGGGATCGCCCTGCTGGCCGTCGCCGCCGCCCTCGCGGCCTGCTCCCATGGACCTCCGCCCGACTTCGCGCCTGACGCGGGACTGGTCGCCCGCATCAAGAAGATCCAGATCCGGGCTCCCCAGTACGCCTGCCCCGGTCAGAGCTTCGCGGTCTACTACGACGCGTACCTGGACGACGGCACCCGCGTGCCATTCGAGTCCCGCTATGACAAGGACCACCCGCCCCGGCTCCACGTGTCCTTCCTGGACTACGACAGCTTCGAGGCGCGGGCGCGGGGGGACGGCGGCTGGACGGCGAGCCCCGATCCGATCCAGACCGTCCGGACCGGGTTCCGGCTCCGGGTCATCCTCAAGGCCAAACCCGCCCTCCGGGACTCGGCGCTGGTCGTCCCGGAGTACAGCTGCATGCCTCACGATTTTCACTTCATCGGCGTTTCAGGCTCCCGCGGGGCCGCCGGCGGGGATGGTCCCGCCGTTTCGGTTCGCGTCGGGATTCTCCGGTCCCCCTTCTATCCCAAGCTCCTCGTTTCGATGCTCACGGTCGAGAACAACCCGCCGGTCTTCCTGTTCGCCGACGCGAGCGTCATTCCCCCCGCCAACTGGCTGACCCTCGACTCGAAGGGCGGGAACGGAAGCCCAGGACGCCCCGGATCGGCTGGTTCCGACGGCGTGGCCGGCCAGGACGCCTGCCCCGGTGGCGCGGGCGGGAACGGCGGGAATGGCGGCGCCGGCGGCGGTGGCGCG
>DATEGY010000188.1:0-10412 GCA_035279865.1 Gemmatimonadales bacterium
GGGCCCCGCGCAGCGATGTCCTGGTCCTGCTCATCACGTTCGTCCTGACGGTGGTGGTGGACCTCACGGTCGCGATCGAGGTGGGGATGGTGCTGGCGGCATTCCTCTTCATGCGGCGGATGGCCGAGGTCACCAACATCAACGTGCTGACACACGAGTTCTCGGACCCGGCAGACGACTTCGAGGGAGACCCCAACGCGGTCCGGCGCCGGGAAGTGCCGCCCGGCGTGGAGGTCTACGAGATCAGCGGACCGTTCTTCTTCGGTGCCGCTGAAGCCTTCAAGGACCGCCTCTCCCAGATCGCCGGGAAGCCCCGGGTCCTGATTCTCCGGATGCGGCACGTGCCCGCGATCGACTCGACCGGGCTGAACGCGCTGCGGGACCTGGTCCGGCGCTGCCGCCGGGAGGGGACCTTCGTGCTGCTGTCGGACGTCCACGCCCAGCCCGTAGTCGCGCTGGAGCGCTCAGGCCTGTATCACGAGCTGGGCGAGGACAGCGTCACCGGGAACATCGACGACGCCCTGAACCAGGCGCGGGTGCACCTCGGGCTGCCGCTGGTGCCGGCCCCCGCGTTCGCGCAGCCGACCGTCGCGCGCGAAAGCGGCCCCCGGCCCGCGACCCCCTGAAGCCAGGGCTTATTTTTTCCAGACGTTGTTTTCCCGCCGCACGTCCGGGAACAGCCCATCCGGATCGATTTCCACTCGCGTGATTTCCGGAAGATTGGCGACCCGCAGGCGCGCCCGGCGCGTTCCGCCGCCCGCCCACCACGCCTCCACCGGAATCTCGACCCGCTGGATGGACCCGTCGCTCCGCGTTACGGCCAGCGGCACCGGCATCGACGCCAGGTTCATGTCACAGATCACGATCTCCATCGAGTCCCCGGCGGCCGTCACCGAGTCGATCCCCTGATCGAGGGGCCAGCCGTGATAGAACCACGTGGTGAAGAACCACGACAGGTCACGGCCGGCGCCGGCGCTCATGGCGTTGAAGAAATCGTACGGTTCGGGGTGCTTGCCCACCCACGCCTTGCCGTACGCGGCGAAGGTGCGGTGGAACGCCGGGTCGCCCATCACGCCGCGCAGCGCCGCCAGGATCTGCGCGGTCTTGTTGTAGTACATCGTGAAGTACAAGTCCTGCGAGAACTCGTCACCGGGCGTCATCAGCGACAGATCCTGGCCGGCCCGCGCCGCTCGCGTGTAGCTCGCCCGCTGGCCTTCCTCGGAGTCGTTCGGGCGGCCGCCCCGCCGGGGGGCCCCGTACAGCACTTTCATGCCCTGCGCGACGTCGAACTGGGTGAACCCTTCGTCCATCCAGGGGAAGCGCGTCTCGTTGGAGCCGGCCTGCATGGGAAACCACATGTGGCCCGTCTCGTGCATCAGGTCGCCGGCGAGGGAGAGCGTGTCGGCCCAGGGCTGCATCAACGTCATCATCGGGTACTCCATGCCCCCGCCGTCCAGCACGCCCTCCATGGAGCTCATCTGCGGCCATGGATAGGTCCAGAGGTACGCCGACATCTGTTCGATCGCGTCGCGCGTGTACCGCGCGCCACCGATCCTCCAGGCGAGGGCGGCGGCCGTGAGACGGAAGAAGCTCGAGATGTCGACGGTGTCGCGGCCCGAGTCGATCAGCGCGCGGGTCTGGTCCCAGGCGTACTGATCGCTCGTGCCCCACGCGAAGTCGCGCACGTCGTTGGCGGTGAAATGCCAGGTGGCCGTGGGGCCGGTCTTCGCGAACGCCGTGGCGGCTTGAGCCCCGGGTGTCAGCACGCGAACCACGCGCCCGGTCTTGCGGGCGACGGCCAGGGAGTCCCGCGCCGAGGGCGACAGCACGGCCTGCGGGTTCGTCAGGGTGCCCGTCGCCCCCACCACCCATCCCTTCGGCACCGTGAGCCGCACGTCATAGTCCGCCGGGTCCATGTAGAACTCGGCTTCCAGGAGGTACGGATCCGCCACCCAGCCGTCCACGTCGTCGTACACGGCGATTTCGGGATACCAGTATCCCTGGAAATAGACGTGGCCGTCATGGCCCTCGCGGCCGTCGGCCGGCGCGGGGGCCGGCGTGTAGCTCCACTCCACTTCGAGGCGCAGCGAATCGCCGGACTTGAGGGCCGTGCCCAGCGGGATCCACATGACGGTGCCGTCGACGACGTACTGGCCCGGTTGGGGCGGCTGTTCCGGTGGGGCGGTGATGGGCACGGCCTGCGGTCGGGGCTCCAGCACCAGCGCGTGCCCGTCGACGGCGACGCGGCTGAGCGTGACGCCACCGGTGGTGGGGACCTGCTGCCGGCGCGGGACGCCGGGTGCGAAGACGTTCTGGCGCAGGTAGACGGCGATGCGGTCCAGCGCATCGGGCGCGTGGTTGACGTACTCGACCGTCTCCCGTCCCGACACGCGGTTGCGGACGGGATCGAGACTGGCGGCGATCTGGTATCGGGGATGCTGTACCCAGTACCTGGGTCCCGGCCGGCCGGTGCGCGTCCGCGTCCCGTTCGCCACGGCGCGGGAGAAGCCGGGGGATTCGTAGACGGGGCCGGGCAGGGGCCTGGGGCCCTGAGCGGTCGCGGTCGGATCGACGCTCGGGGCGGGGCGCGTCTGGGACGACAGCGACACCGTGGCCGCGGCCAGGAAGACAAGGGAAATCGAAACGATCCGCACGACTCCTCCAGAACAGGAGAGCAATGGACGAACGAGGGTGGTAGCCTAGCTTACGGCGTTCGGCCGGGCAAACCGCGCCAACGCGGGCGCGTCCAGCCTCGGACCCTGATAGGCGGTGACGTCGCCGAAGCGGCGATGCGCCTCCCAGTCCGCCCGGGCGGCCGCGATTTCGTCCGGCGTGCGCGCGACGAAGTTCCACCACATCAGAATCGGTTCCGGAAACGGCGGGCCGCCGATGAGCAACAGGCGGCCTCCCGCTTCACTTCGCAGGACCAGACTCGATCGCTGCGTCCCGAGGTAGTAGAGATGCCGGGGCACGAGACGCTGACCCTCCAGATCCGCATCTCCGGACAGCACCAGCAGCGCGTGCTCGAAGGACGGGTCCGTGGCGAACTCCGTCGCGTGCCCCGGGTGGACTTCGATGTCGGCCCCCACGAGCGACGTGGCGAACCGCCCGGGTGACGTCCCCCCCGCCAGAGACCCTGCAAAGACCTGGATGGCAGCGCCGGGCGTGTCGATCAAGGGGACGCGCGCGATGTGCTCGAACGAAGACGCGACGTGGCGCTTGTCATCCGGGAGCGCCACCCAGAGCTGCGCGCCATTCAGCGTTCCGCTGTTCGCCACCGGCGTCTGCTCGGCGTGCGCGATGCCCCGTCCCGCGGTCATCAGATTCACGCCGCCCGGGCGCCCCGTCGCCTCCGAGCCCAGGGAGTCGTCGTGGAGGATCTCGCCCTCGAGCAGCCAGGTCACCGTCTGGAGGCCGATGTGGGGATGGGGAGCCACGTCCATCGGGCGGTCGGCACTGAATGAGAGGGGTCCGAAGCGGTCCAGGAAGCACCAGGGGCCCACCATGCGGCGGTCGCGAATGGGGATGGCGCGGGTGACCGCCAGATGCCCCAGGGAGACGTCCCGGTTGCCGTAGACCTCGAGGGTATGGTGAGGCACACCAAGTGCTAGGCACTGCGCGGCGGCAACCTGGCTCGAGAGAGTCATATTTCGGAATATGATCCAAGGGGGAGTCATGAGGAACGTCTGGTTGGGCTTGCTGCTTACCTCGTCCCTGGCGACCGCGCAGACGCCCGGTCCTCCGGTCGACACGATTGTCGCCCGGTATTTGTCCGCTCGGGGTGGCGCGGACAAGATCCGCGGCCTCAAGGCGATCCGGCTCGTCGGGCATATCGAGTTGGGACCGGACCTGAGTGGCGCCGACACCATTGTAATGGCCCGGCCGGGGCGGATCCTGACCACGGTGCATTTCCCTCAGGGGACCCTCAAGCAGGCGTACGACGGCAGGACGGCGTGGGGCCTGAACCCCTTCAATGGAGACTCGACGCCCCGGGTGCTCGATTCCGGCACCGCGAAAAATGTGATCGCCGGCGGGGACATGGACGGTCCGCTGCTGGACTACCGGGCGCGCCGGATTCAGGTGACGCTCATCGGGCTCGATACCGCGCAGGGGACGCCCGCCTGGGCGTTGCGGGTGATCCGACCCGACTCGACCGTCGACACGTACTACGTCGACACCGCGTCCTATTCCCTCACCCGCTGGCAGGGGAAGCGGGTGGCTGACGGCGTGCCCGTCACCTACGAGACCTACTTCCGCGACTACCGCCGGTACGGCGGACTCGTGTTTCCCTGCCGGCTCGAGTCCCACACGCTCAGCCGACCCGGGCAGCAGGTGATCGTGGTCGATTCGGTAGCCGTGGATCTGCCGGTGAATGACGCCTGGTTCAGGATGCCGACCTCGCGCGTGCCCTAGGCAACACCACTCCGAATCTGGCCCGGAGCTCCCGTGCGCCGAGGACCGTGATCGCCAGGGTCCGTTCCCGGCGCTCCCGGGTCACCCACCGTCGCTCGAGCAGGGCGTTCAGGAGCGCCGCGCCCACTGCGCCCCCCAGGTGGCACCGGCGCTCGCTCCAGTCGAGGCAGGGGAACGCGAAGCGCCGGCGCTCCCGGCGGAGCACCTCCACGTCGACGCCCACCCCGTGCAGTGCCCTTGCCCCCTTCACGGTGACGTCGTAGTTCGGGTCGCCACCGGCAATCCATCCGGCGGCGAGCAGGCGGTCGTGCAGGAGGACGCCCAGGGTGCCGGCGATGTGGTCGTAACAAGTGCGGGCGAAGCGGAGGTGGTCGGGGGTGCGGGTCTGGACGCCTGAGCCGACGCGCCCCGCGAGCACGCTGAGGCTTTCGAGCACACCCGCGACGCCGGCGCCGTACAGGCTGTAGTAGCGGTGCCGGCCTTGAATCAGCACCCGCACCAGGCGTTCGCGCTTGAGGCGATTGAGGTGGGCGCTGGCGGTGGAGGGGCCAACGGCGGCGACCAGGGCGAGCTCGGTGCTGGTGAGGGCCCGGCCTTCCATGAGAGCGTACAGCATGCGGGCCCGGGCCGGATCGCCGATGGCGGCGGCGATCCGGGCCGAGCTCTCTTCGGCAACGTGCGGCGCAGGCATTGTTCTACGGTAAACGAAGCGTGCCCGTACCGCAACCGACATCCTAGAAGAGGCCGACCTTGCCCTTCACCGACTCGATGATCTTCGCCGGGTCGTAGCCGATGCCTTGCTTGAACACGAGCGTGACTTTCGCGATGTCCGCGATGTCCGCCGCGGGATTGCCGTCGATCACCACGAGGTCGGCCTGCTTCCCGACGGCGATCGAGCCGACGCGGTCGGCGCGCCCCAGATACGTCGCGCCGTTCAGGGTGCAGATCCGGATCGCTTCGAGCGGCGTGAACCCGCTCCCCACGAGGAGCTCCGCCTCACGCTGATCCGAATAGCCCGGAATGACGCCGCCGCCCCCGGTCGGGTCGGTGCCGGCGATCAGGAGCCCGCCGGCCCGCGCGAAGGCCAGCTCCATGACCCGGTCCAGCGCGAGCAGCCGCTTGAACCGCGTGCTGGTGTCCTGCGCGATCCGGTTGTAGCCCTGCTCGTACTGCGTCTTCAGAATCGGGTCGAGGACGTCGGTACCGGGCGGGAAGGGCTGGCCCGGCGTGAACGTCTCGAACACCGTGAGCGTGGACGTGACCGCCACGTGGTGCGCGATCAGATACTGCACCAGGGATGTGAATTCGGGCGACTTGGGGTCGACCGTCGCGAGGGCGTTCATCCCGGGGTTCTGGCCGGGGCAGAGGTCGGGCTGTTTGTCCTTGACGAAATCCGTCGCGACGAAGAACCCATGCTCCAGGTCGTCGATCCCGGCGTCGGCGGCCTCGCGGTAGGTCACGGAACAGAGGTGCCCCGTGATCTTGAGCCCGCGCTTGTGGGCCTCCCGCACCGCGGCGCGCAGCTCGGGGCGCGTGATGTTCATGTAAGCCTTGAACGACGTCGCGCCCGCGTCGGCCCAGAAGGCCACGAACCGCTGGGCGTCGGCGGAGTCCTTCAGGGCGTACATCTGGGTAAAGGGGGACGGGCCGTTCACATACGGTGCGGTGGCGTCGATCCAGGGGCCGAGGGCCGTCCCGGCCTTGATGGCGGCTGCCAGGTTCAGATCGGCGTAGCCGCCGACGTTGCCGGCGGTGCGCATCGACGTGACGCCCCCCGCCAGATAGAGCCGCGAGAAGCTCACGTAGTCGGCTCCGTAGACGCCCGGACCCGTCGGGTAGTACAGGTGCTCGTGCATCATCACGAGCCCCGGAATCACCGACTTGCCCGTCAGATCCATCACCTGCGCGCCATCCGGAATCCTGACCGAAGCGGCGCTTCCCATCGCGACAATGTCGCCGTCCTTGATGACCAGCGTCTGGTCATCCTTCGGTGCGGCCCCCGTCCCGTCGATGATGCGGACGTGTGTGAGGGCGACCATTGTCGTGTCCACCACCACGTACTGATGGACGGAGGGGGAGAGCGTGGGGCGCTGAGCGGCCAGCAAGGCCGGAGCGAGGATGAGGGCGCTCCAGGCGCCAAAACGGAGTGGGGTGTGCATGTGACTGACAGTACCACGTCCTGCGGCGCCCGTCCAACCGGCGGCAGTGGCCGCGGCTAGCACGGCGCACCAAATTGGGATTATTCGAGGAGGTACGGATGCGCACCCGGAGGTTCTTGGCGGCCGGGGCCCTGGCGGCATTGGCCTGCATACCCAGCAGCGAAGAACCGGGACCCAATCAATTCACGGTAGTGGTGGGGATCCCGTCCCGGTCCTTGAATGCGATCGGGGACACGCTCACGCTCGGTCTGACGGTCACAGATCACTATGGCAACGTCACGGGGAGTGTGCCCGTCGTCTGGACGTCGGCGTCGCCGGGCGTGGCCACGGCGGTCGACGGCCTGGTCACCGCCCACCGAAACGGTTTTGCCAAGATCTTTGCTCGCGTTGAGAGCGACAGCGCCATGGTCCAAGTGACCGTTCAGCAGATCCCCGTGGGCCTGGCAAAGCTCTCCGGAGATTCACAATCTGGAATCATCGACCACCAGCTGGCTCAGCCTCTGCAGGCGATGGTGCAGGATCGTCTGGGGCATCCGGTCGCCGGCGTGTTGACGTCCTTCACCCCATTGACTGGGGGCGGACTGCCGACGGGGACGGGACAGGTGACCGACTCGACGGGGATCACCGCAGTCGTATGGACGCTTGGAGACACGGTCGAGCACCAGCTATTCGCCATTTCCATGGCCGCGCGCGCGGACACGTTTCTCGCGCGCGCCGGAGATGGTCTCGACTCCCTCCCGAGCGCGACGGCTACGGCCCAAGCGGTGGTCGAGAGCCTCTTTGCCACCGGGAGTTACGCCGTCTCGGCAGATTGCGCCGGCAATCCTGCGGTGGACTGTCCCGGAGGCGCCGCCGCCCCACCCGTGCCCATCACCGTCACGGAGGACAGTGTGGCGGTGCAGCTCCTGAGCCCCGGCAGTTATGGAGTCACGATGTTCGTCGCCATCGCGACGGATACCATCCCAGTCCACCTGCTGTCGACCGACTGCAAAGTGACGTTCAACTCGACGGCGGACACGGTACCGATCCAGGTCGCCATTCCTGTCCACATCGACAGCCTGGTGGCCGGCGATCCTCCGGACCGCGCTTCGATCGGGACCCTCACGTTGACGGGAGTCCAGTCGAAGGACGTCACCATCACGGGCGCGATCGGGTGCAGCACCTACAGCGGGAGTCTCTCGTTTGTACCGCAGATCCTGACGAGCGCACTGAGTGCTCCGCTGATCGGTAGTTTCTGCGGTGCTCCGGGACCGGCGCTGCTGGAGCCGTGTCCTCCCGTCGGCTCGGCCGGGCTCACGCCACCCCGGATCCGCTTTCGATCGAAGCTCAGCGGGGGAGCGACACCTCCTTCAGCCCAGCTGCCTTCCGCTTGGCATTCAACGCGAGAAGCCCGGGGCCCGACAGCGTCGCCCAGCGGCGCAACACGGTAGCGCGCTCCTCCCCGGCCTTGGTGCACGCGGCCACTTCGCCGGCAGACGGCGCGATGTCGGCGCCCTGCATGGCCATCGCCGCCCCGATCAAGTCACCACTCGCGGACGGCAGGGTCACCGGTCCTTCGGCACCTCCCCCGCGGCGGAATCCGCCCCGCCCGCCGCCCGTCGGAGGAGGTGCCAGTGAATCCAGGCGGGTCTTGAAGGCGCGCGCATCATCTCCTCCCGCGGAATCGAGCGCGGCGGCCAGGGCACGAGCCCGGTCGTACGCTCGCTGGACCGCGACCGCGCCTTCGTACATCTCCCTCGACAGCGTCGCGAGCTTCGCGAGACCGGCGGCCGGCGTCCTCACCCGGGGATCCAGACGCAGGGTCAGGGGCTGCGTGTACTTCTGCCCATCCACCGTCAGCCGCACGGTGTAGGTCCCTGGAGGCGCCCAGGGGCTGTTCACCGCCGGATAGGTGTGATGAGGAACGGCCGCGCCGTTATCGTCACCGAGCCCCCGCGGGCCGACGGGATCGTAATGCAGGTCCCACGTGAAGCGATGCATGCCGACCGCGGTCGACAGGCGCTGGAGCGGAGCGGCCCAATAGAGTGGCACCGAGCAATCGGGTGAGCGGGCCTCCTCCTGGCAGACGTGGTCGTAGCCTTCCGGATCGACTCCCGGATCGGGCGTGAGCACTGAGTCGGCGCTCGAATACGACCGCACCACGGTTCCGGCGCCGTCGAGAATGTCGAGCGTCACCGGGCCGGAAGTGCTCTGGGCCAGCCGGTAGTCGATGATGCCGCCGGGGGGCGGATTCTCGCCGGCGGGCCATTCGGGGGGCCACGGGGTCGGATCGTTGGTCCCGAAGCGGACGCGAATCGCGGTCTCCGGCCTGAAGAGATAGGCACCCGCGCTCGCGCGGGCCGCCGCCATCTGCCGGAGGGGCGTCACGTCGTCGAGGATCCAGAAGCCGCGGCCATGGGTCGCCGCGACGAGATCCGAGCACAGGCAGGTGCTGTCGTCCTTCACCTGCAGGTCCCGCACGGAGACCGCGGGCATGTTGATCCGGAGGGACTCCCAGTGATTGCCGTCGTCGATGGAGACCCACACCTGCGTCTCGGTGGCGGCATACAGGAGCCCGGGCTTCCGGGGATCTTCGCGGATCGAGTTCGCCACGGCATCCGAATCCATGCCGCCGTCGATTTCGGTCCACGTCGCACCCCCGTCATGGGTGCGGAAGAAGTGCGGGCGGGGATCGTCGACGCGCATCGTGTTCGCGGCGATGTACGCCGTTCGCGTATCGAAGTGACCGGCGTCCAGATTGAAGATCCGGGTCCACGGCTTGATCGACGGAGGGGTGACGTTCTTCCAGGTCACTCCGCCGTCCATGGTGACCTGGACGTTGCCATCGTCGGTGCCGGCCCAGATGACGCCCAGGCTCTTGGGGGAGGGCGAGAGCGCCGTGATCGCGCCCAAGGGCGCCGCCTTCACGCTGTCCGCGTACTTCCCGGCGTTGGCCGGCACCGCCCAGGTCTGCCGCGTGAGATCAGGGCTGATCTTCGTCCAGCTCTGTCCCTGATCGGCGCTCTTCCAGACGACGTTCGACGTGTAGAACAGCGTGTGGGAGTTGAGCGGCGACCAGTTGATGGGCATGGTGCGCACGTTGCGGCCGAAGTTCGTCCCGCGCTGCGACCGGTCGGGGCCCAGGCCGGTGGTCTGGCCCGTGTACCGGTTGTACAGCGAGACGCCGGTGCGCGCGCTGCCGAACACGAGGTCGGGGTTCTTGGGATCCGGTGCGGCGATGCCGTATTCCTGGATGTTCACCGGGTGCCAGTCGTGGAACGTGATTTCTCCATCCATCGAGCGGCTGTCGACGCACCCGGAGCCCGAGTCCTGCTGTCCCCCGCACACCCGGTACGGAAACGCGTCGTCCGTAGAGACGTGGTACATCGCCGCCGTCGGCTGCGTGTACCAGTTGCTCCACGAAAGTCCGCCATTGGCCGAGACGACCGCGCCCTGGTCGGAGACCACGAGGAGCACATCGGGCCGCTGCGGATTGACCCAGGTTTTCTGGTAGTCGTCGCCGCCGGGGGCCCCGCGGACCGCGGTCCAGGTGTGGCCGCCGTCGTTCGTGCGCCAAAGGACGGTCGACGAGCTGTACACGATGTCGGGATTCTTCGAATCGACGGCGAGCGTGGGCAGGTCCCCGCCGCCGATGCGGACCAGGGGGCGGGGGTCGGCGGGATGCGCCGAGTCCCCGGTCACGTTGGGGTCGTCGACCGCGGTCCAGTGGGCGCCGGCATCGCTCGATTTGTAGAGTCCGACCACGCCGGTCGTGCCGCCGCCGCGAACCCGCGCCCCGCGGGCCGGTACGCCCGCCACCATCGCATAGACCACCTTCGGATCACTCGGCGCGATGGCAAG
>DATEGY010000189.1:0-5460 GCA_035279865.1 Gemmatimonadales bacterium
GGGGGGCGGGGGCAGGGGCGGCGGCGGGCACGGTCGGCGGTTTGGGGCTCACGGATGCGCCACCCAGTCGGCGATGAACAGATTGGTCTCGTGCGGCACCGTGGCGCCACGGTTGGACGCCCACACCAGATGCTTCCCGTCGGGGGAGAACATCGGGAAGGCGTTGAACGAGTGATCGGTCGTGATGGTCTCGAGGTTCGTGCCGTCCAGATCCACCGCGTACAGATCAAAATGCTCCGACTGGGGGTCCGGGTAGTTCGAGGAGAAGATGATCCGCCTCGAGCCGGGAAAGAACGCCGGCGCGAACGACGCGCCCGCGAGGTGCGTGATCTGCCGCTGGTGGGACCCGTCCGCGTTCATGACCCACAAATCCATCTTGGTCGGACGAACCACGCCCTGGGTCAGGAGGGCCCGGTACTCGGCGGAGTCGGCGGTGGTCGAGGGATGATAGGCACGATAGACGATCAGCTTCCCGTCGGGCGAGAACGTCGGACCGCCGTCATACCCGAGGGTGTTGGTGAGCCGCCGGACGTTGGTGCCGTCGGTGTTCATCGTGTAGATGTCGAGATCGCCGTCGCGTTCGGACGTGAACACGATCGTCCTTCCGTCCGGAGACAAGGTCCCCTCGGCGTCGTACCCCTTGTTGGCCGTCAACTGGACCTTGTGGCTGCCGTCCGCGTCCGACGCGTAAATGTCGTAGTCATACAGAGCCCAGACGTACCCGTGCGAGTAGTCGGGTCGCGGGGGGCACTCGGCGCCGACCGCTTCGGTGCTGGCGTAAAAGAGCCGCTGGTCACCGGCGAAGAACCAGCCGCAGGTCGTCCGCCCCGCCCCCGAGGAGACCCGGCGGAGTCCGGTCCCATCCACGTTGATGACGAATTCCTGATCGCAGCCGGCGGTATCCGGGGGTGGGGTATGCTGGAAAATCAGCCGTGTCCCGTCGTGCGAGTAATACGCCTCGGCGTTCTGCCCACCGGAGGTGAGGCGCCGGAGATTCCGGAGGTGCGGCTCATCGGGACGGGCCGCGACCGCCGCGAGGGACCCGGATGCCGACTGAAACAGCGTGGCGGCGAGGAGGAGGGTGACCATGGCGCCCGGCAAGCTATGGGAACCGGCGAGGCGGCGAAAGGGTCGGCCCGCTAGATTTCCGGACAGCGATGACGGGCGGTCCTCCGAATCCTCCCCGCAAATCCCGCGTGCCGCTCCTGGACACGCTGGGACAATTGTGCACCGACGGCAAAGCCACGGCCGAGTACCTCTGGCAGGTTCCGGACGACACCCAGGCCCGCCTGAAGCTGGTCGGCCTGCTCGACCAGATCGCGGCGGAGAGCGTCAAGCAGGGACGCAAGGAGATGGGACGGATCTGCGCCGAATTGGGACCCGCCGCCAAGGCGAGCCCCTCCCCCCAGCAGGTCGAGCTCCTCGTGGACGGATTCGACCGGCTCTTCAAGCTGTGGCAGGCCGCGAAATCGGGCCTCCTCTAGACCAACACGGAGACGTGATGAAGGACCTGGATCTGCTCTGTATCAACACGGTGCGGACCCTCGCGATGGACGCTGTGCAGCAGGCCGACTCCGGCCACCCGGGGACGCCGATGGCGCTGGCGCCCCTCGCGTACGTGCTGTGGACCCGTCACCTCACGTACGATCCGGCTCATCCCGACTGGGCCGACCGCGACCGGTTCGTCCTGTCCTGTGGCCATGCCAGCATGCTGCTCTACGCCGCACTCTATCTGAGCGGCTATGACTTGACCCTCGACGACATCAAGAAGTTCCGGCAGTGGGGGTCGAAGACGCCGGGACATCCCGAGTACGGCCATACGGCGGGCGTCGAAACCACCACCGGCCCCCTCGGCCAGGGGACGGGCAACGCCGTGGGCATGGCGATCGCCGAGGCGGTCCTGGCATCGCTCTTCAACAAGCCGGGACACGAGGTGGTGAATCACTTCACGTACTTCATCGCGTCCGACGGCGACCTGATGGAAGGGATTTCCCACGAAGCCTGCTCGCTCGCGGGGCACCTGAAGCTCGGGAAGCTGATCGGCATCTACGACGACAATCACATCACCATCGAGGGAGACACGAACCTCGCGTTTTCGGAAGACACGGCGCGGCGGTTCGAGAGCTACGGCTGGCACGTGCAGCGGGTGGGCGACGGGAACGACCTCAACGCCCTCGACCAGGCCATCACCACCGCGAAGCAGACCCTCGACCGCCCCTCGCTGATCATCGTCAGGACGCACATCGGTTACGGCGCGCCCACCAAGCAGGATTCCGCCGAGGCGCACGGAGCGGCGCTGGGAGTAGAGGAGGTCAAGGGCGCCAAGAAGAACCTGGGCTGGCCCTCACAGGAGCCTTTCCACGTGCCTCGGGAAGCGCTCGACCGCTGGCGAAAGGCGGGGGCGCGCGGCGGAGAGGCGAGGGGTGCGTGGGAGTCCCGCATCGCGTCGTACCGGAAGGCGTTCCCGGAGGCTGCCCGGGAGCTCGAGCGCCGGCTGGCCGGCACGCTGCCGGCCGACTGGGAACAGGCCCTGCCCAATCTCGCGGGAGACGCCGCGCAGGCGACGCGTGCCGCGTCCGGCAAGGTCCTGAACGCCATCGCCTCGCGCCTCCCGGAGCTGATCGGCGGATCGGCGGATCTCGCGGGGTCGAACAACACCCTGCTCAAGGGCACGGGCGATTTCGCGGCGGGCCGTTACGCGGAGCGGAATTTCCACTTCGGCGTCCGCGAGCACGGGATGGGTGCCGTGATGAACGGCATCGCGCTCCACCGGGGCTGTATCCCGTACGGCGGTACGTTCCTCATCTTCTCCGATTACATGCGTCCCGCCATCCGCCTCGCCGCTCTCTGCAAGCTCGGCACCATCTACGTATTCACGCACGACTCGATCGGACTGGGCGAAGACGGTCCGACCCACCAGCCGGTCGAGCAGCTCGCCGCCCTGCGCGCCATCCCGGGATTGATCGTGCTCCGGCCCGCGGACGCCGGCGAAGTGGTGGAGGCCTGGCGGCTGGCGATCAATCACCGCAACGGTCCCGTCGCTCTGGCCCTGACCCGTCAGAAGGTTGCGGCACTCGACCGGAAGGCCCTCGCTCCGGCCACAGGCCTGTCCCGCGGCGGCTATGTGCTCGCGGATGCGGCCGGATCGCTGAAGGTGATTCTGATCGCCACCGGCTCGGAGGTGGAGCTCGCGCTCGCGGCGCGCGACAGGCTCCAGGCGTCGGGGGTCCCGACCCGAGTGGTCAGCATGCCCTCGCTGGAGCTCTTCACCGCGCAATCGCAGGAGTACCGTCAGCAGGTGCTGCCGCCGTCGGTCCCGGCCCGGGTGTCGATCGAAGCTGGTGCCACGCAGTGCTGGCGGGCGGTGGTGGGTGACCGTGGGCGCACCATCGGTCTCGACCACTTCGGCGCTTCGGCGCCCTATCAGACCTTGTACAAGGAATTCGGACTGACGGTGGATCGGATCGTGGAGGCCGTGACGCAGGTGCTCTAACCTTTGTCGACCACCATCAGTGCCAGAAGCAACGGCAGGTAGGTAATGGACGTGAAGAACAGCCGCCGCGCGGGCCTCTCCGACGGCTCCCGCATCAAGAGCAGGCTCATTCCCGCGTAGCACATGCCCAACACCAGTGCGCCGAAGAAATAGACCGTGCCGGTAAGGCGCAGCAGCGTCGGGAGCAGGCTTACGGGAAGCAGGGTGATGGCGTAGAGGAGAGCCATCCGTCCCGTCGAGCGGCCCGACACGTCATCGAGACTGAGCATCTCGAATCCCCCCCGGCGGTAATCCTCCCGGTAGAGCCACGCGAGCGCGAGGAAGTGCGGCAATTGCCAGAGAAACAGGATCCAGAAGAGGGACAGCACGACGCCGTCGATGTGTCCCCCGGCGGCGGTCCATCCGCCCACGACTGGAAGCGCGCCGGGCACGGCGCCGACGAGCGTATTCAGGGACGTCCGCTGCTTGAGCGGCGTATAGAGGAAGACGTATGAGATGAGCGTCGCGAGCGCGAGGAGGGCGGTGATGAGATTCACCTGCCAGGCGAGGTAGGAGACGCCGAGGACGGCCACCGTCCACGAGAAGAGCGCCGCAGCCGCCGGGGTGACCCGGCCCGACGGGAGTGGCCGTCCCCGCGTCCGGTCCATCCGGGCGTCGATCTCGCGCTCGCGAAGCTGGTTCAACGCGGAGGAGCCGGCCGCGACCAGCGCGGTGCCGACGAGCGTTTCGAGGAACTGGGTGAGGTCGAAGCGGCCGCGGGACCCCAGGTAGAACCCGGCGGCAGCGGTGAGGACCACCATCCGGGTGATTCCCGGCTTGGTGAGCTCCAGAAACGCCGCCGCCCGTGCCTTCCCGACCGCCGTCACGCGAATTCTGCTCCTTTGTTCTCCGAGTGGTGGCGGAATCTGGCGAAGGAGCCCCGGGCGCCGCTAGTTTCCCCAACGCGCCATGATCGACGAACTCAAGCAGAAGCTTCAGTCCGAGGTCGAACGCCTGAACCACGACCTCAACTTCGTGATCCCGAAGGAGATCGACCGCGCCCGCCAGCACGGTGACCTCCGGGAAAACTCCGAGTACAAGGCCGCCCTCGAGCGTCAGCAATTCACCACTGCGCGCCTGGCACACCTGCGCCTGCGCCTCGGCAAACTCTCGAGCGTGTCTGAGAAAGACCTGCCGAAAGACCGGGTGGGCTTCGGATCCCGCGTCACCGTGCTGGACGCCGAGACCAAGCAGAAGGAGACTTACGCGCTGACGCTCGGCGACTTCATCGAAGGGGGCGAAGACGGCGGCGAAATGCCGGTCTCCATGGCCTCCCCCCTCGGCAAGGCGCTCCTCGGCGGGAAGGTCGGCGAAACCGTCGCGATCAGTCTGCCCATGGGGAAGCGCAAGTTGAAAATCGTGGAGCTCGAGACCGTCCACGACATCGTCAAGTAACGACCTACAGCATGTAGTGGAACACCATCGGGCCGTTGGGTGCGGGTGACCCCTTCCCCTGTTCGATGGTCATCGCCGCCCCCATCACGTCCCCTGCGCCCTTCGGCATCTCCAGCGCCTCCACCATCGGCGCACCACCGGATACGTGAATGATCGACGCCGTCACCATGCCGGTCGTGGTGATAAACCAGAGCTGGTAGACCTGCCCCGGCTGGTTGGTGGCGAGATGATGGCAGGTCACGAGCCAGCGATGCGTCATGGTGTCGGCGAAGATGGTCACCGCGCCGACCTGACCGTTGGTCGACACCGGAATGTTGATCACCCGGGTCCCGGGGCTCCTCAGGAGGGAAAGCGTGTCGCGATAGGCGGCCATCGCCTCCGTGAGCTGGCCCCGGGTCGACGCCAGCTGCTGCGACTCGGTCCACCCCCAATAGCCCAGCCCTCCGGCCGCCAGCAGGAGCCCCGCGGCCAGCGCGAGTGGCCAGCGCGGCCGCGCACCCGCCGCTCCGGCGCGCGCGAGCACCCGGGACTTG
>DATEGY010000190.1:0-7166 GCA_035279865.1 Gemmatimonadales bacterium
CTCCGGCGGCCCCGAGTGCGCCTCCGCCTCCACGTCCGTTCATTCCCACACCGGTCCGTCCCAAGCCCGTGGCCAGCCATACGCCCGGCACGCCGATGCCGCCCCGTCCGGTGGCCAGCGGCATGCCGACCTTCGGGGGGCCGGGAGCCGGTGGTCAGGGACCGGGGGGCGGGCCCGGTCTCGATGACCGACGCCGCGAGAAGGGGGGAGGCGGAAAGAAGCGGAAGAAGGGCAAGAAGTCCGTCGACCAGGAAGCGGTGGCGCAGAACATCTCCCGCACGCTCTCGGCCCTGAAGGGCCCGGTGGGGCGGAAGGGTCCGCATCGCCGCGAAGAGGGACCGTCGTACCGGGACATTCAGGAACAGCAGCGGCAGGACCAGAAGGAGCGCGAGAAGACGCTGGTGCGGGTGACGGAGTTCATCACCGTCTCCGAGCTGGCGAGCACCCTGAAGGTTCCGCCGACGCAGATCGTCACCTTCGCCTTCAAAGAGCTGGGGCAGATGGTGACGATCAATCAGCGGCTCGACTTCGACATGATCGAGCTGATCGCGTCGGCGTTCGGGTTCCAGGCGGTGCAGGAGGAAGGGTACGTCTCGGGCGGAACGGCCGAAGAGACCACGGATGCCGCGGAGACTCTCAAGCCCCGGCCACCGGTCGTCACGGTGATGGGTCACGTGGACCACGGCAAGACGTCGTTGCTCGACTACATCCGGTCCGCCAACGTCGTCGCGGGCGAAGCGGGCGGCATCACGCAGCACATCGGCGCGTATCACGTCACGTTGAAGGACGGGCGCACCATCACCTTCCTGGACACCCCGGGCCACGAGGCCTTCACGGCCATGCGCGCCCGCGGAGCCCAGGTGACCGACATCGTCGTGCTCGTCGTGGCGGCCGATGACGCGATCATGCCGCAGACCATCGAGGCGATTTCGCACGCCAAGAACGCGGGCGTGCCGCTCGTAGTCGCCATCAACAAGATCGATCTGCCGTCGGCCAACGTGCAGAAGGTGAAGCAGGACCTCCTGGCGCACGGCGTGGTGCTCGAGGAGTTCGGCGGCACCACCCTCGCGACGCCGATTTCGGCGAAGAAGGGGACCGGCGTCGACACCCTGCTCGATCAGATTCTGCTTCAGGCGGAGCTGCTCGACCTGAAGGCCAATCCGGACCGCCGCGCCGCGGGCGCCGTGCTCGAGGCGACTCTCGATCCGGGCAAGGGTCCCGTCGCCACCATCCTGGTGCAGAACGGCACGCTCCGGGTGGGCGAAGACTTCATCTGCGGGCAGTTCTCCGGCCGCGTCCGCGCGCTCTCCGACGAGCGGGGGCAGACGGTGAAGGACGCGGGCCCCTCCATTCCGGTGCAGATCCTCGGGTTCGAGGGCGTGCCGGAGGCGGGCGACACCTTCACGGTGATGGAAGACGCGTCGGCGGCGCGCGACATCGCGCAGAAGCGCCAGCGTCTGGAGCGTGAGGCGCAGCATCGGCGCACCGGCCGGGTCAAGACGCTCGAAGACTTCATGGCCGAGCGGGTGGACGGCGGAGCGGCGTCCCTCAAAATCATCATCAAGGCCGATCAGGGCGGCCCGGCGGAAGCGCTGGCCGACGCGCTGGCCCAGCTCTCCACGGCCGAGGTGAAGGTAGAGGTCGTGCACCGCGGCGTGGGCGCCATCACGGATTCCGATGTCCTGCTCGCCAAGGCCTCGAACGCCATTATCATCGGCTTCCACGTGCGCCCCGATTCCAACGCGCGCGCATCGGCCGAGCGGGAGCGGGTGGAGATCCGGACCTACCGGATCATCTACGAGGCGGTGGATGAAGTGAAGTCCGCCATGGAAGGCCTGCTCGCGCCGGAGAAGAAGGAAGTGGTGCTGGGCGAGGCGGAGATCCGGCAAATCTTCAAGATCGCGAAAGTCGGGACCATCGCCGGTTCGTTCGTCCGCTCCGGCGTCATCCCGCGGACCGCCAAAGTACGCGTGGTTCGCAACGGGGTAGAGGTCTACGACGGGACGCTCGCGTCGCTGAAGCGTTTCAAGGACGATGCGCGCGAGGTGCGGGAAGGTTTCGAATGCGGCATCGGCGTCGAGAACTTCAACGACGTGAAAGTGGGAGACCTCATCGAAGCCTACCGGATCGACGAAGTCGCCCGGACCCTGGGTGGAACGGCCGCCAAGGGTGCCTAGGTGATCGTGGGCGTCATGACCTGGGAGCTGCACCTGGACGCGTGCCACTCCCTGAAGGACAAGCGGCAGGTGCTGGAGAGCCTGAAGGACCGGCTGCACCGGAAATACAACGTCTCCGTGGCGGAGACGGCGCATCAGGACCTCTGGCAGCGCGCGGAGCTGTCCGCCTGTGTGATGAGCACCGACCGCGTACAGGCGGAAAAAGTGTTGCGCGAGGCGGACCGCCTGGTGGACGAAACCGCCGGCGCGCGGATCGTGGACACGAGCACGAGTTATCTCTGAGATGAAAAAGATGAGCCATCGCCCCGAACGCGTGGCCGAGCTGGTGCGGCAGACCGTGGGGGCGTTCTTGACCGGCGACGTGCGCGATCCGCGGATCGGGTTCGTGACCGTGACCGGTGTGGAAGTGACACCCGACCTCTCGCACGCCAACGTGCGCGTAAGCGTCATGGGCACCGATGAAGAAAAGAGCCGGAGCCTGGAAGGACTCGCGAGTGCGGCGCGGTATCTCCGCTCGCAGCTCTCGAAGGAGCTCCGGCTCCGTACCAGCCCCGAGCTGCACTTCCGGCTCGACCGCGGCCTGGAGCATGCCCAGCGGATCGACCAGGTGCTGAAGGAGCTCAAGTCGGACGGCGAGGGGTCCTGACGGACGGCGTGTGCCTGGTGGCGAAGCCGAGGGGGCCCACCAGTCACGATGTGGTGGACATGGTCCGCCGCGCGCTGGGCCAGAAACGCGTAGGGCACCTGGGGACGCTCGATCCGTTCGCCGAGGGGCTGTTGGTGGTGGTGGTGGGCCGGGCCGCGCGGCTGGCGCCGTACGCGGCGGGATGGAAGAAGAGTTACGCCGGGACGATCCGGCTCGGGTCCGTGACCACGACCGATGACCGGACCGGCGACGTCACGGCGACATCGGACGAGTGGCGGGGCCTCGATATCGGACGGATCCGCGCCGCGGCCGCGGGACTGACGGGGGACATCGACCAGAAGCCGCCGGCGTACTCCGCCGTGAAGGTCGACGGGGTGCGGGCGTACCGGAAGGCGCGGCGCGGCGAAGCCGTGAGCATGCCTTCCCGCCGGGTGACGGTGTTCGAGCTCACGGTGACCGATTGGCAGGGGCCCGACGCGGCGTTTCGTGCCACCGTGAGCGGCGGCACCTACATCCGCTCGCTGGCCCGGGATCTGGGGGAGCACTTGGGATGCGGGGCGCATCTGGCCGAGCTCACGCGCACCGCGGTCGGGCCCTTCCGCCTCGAGGACGCGTTCCCTGCGCAGGCACTGACGCCCGCGCATGTGAAGGACCCGGGGCTGCTGGTGAGTGATCTGCCGCGACGGGGACTGACCGCCGAGGAGCGGGACGCGATCGTGCACGGCCGGCCGCTCGTGGCTCAGGAGACCGACGTGGGGACCCTGGCGCTCACGGCGGACGGCGGTCTGGTCGCCGTCGGAGAAGTGAGCGACGGAAAAATACGGCCGCGCCTCGTGCTGACCGACGCATGACCGGCACCGTCGTCACGGTCGGGTCATTCGACGGCGTGCACCGCGGACATCAGGCGGTGCTCGCCGAGATCGCCGCGCGGGCGCAGCGGACGGGGCGGACGAGTCTCCTGGTCACCTTCGACCCGCATCCGCTCGAGGTCGTGAATCCGGAAGCGGCGCCGAAGCTCTTGACGACGCCGGACGAGCGGCAGGAGGTCCTGGAGGCGTCGCCGGTGGACGAGGTGGTGGTCCTCCCGTTCACCCGGGAGCTGTCCCAGCTCTCGGCCACCGAGTTCGTGGACGGCGTGCTTCGCGAGCGGTACGGGATGGCGGATCTGGTGCTGGGGTACGATCACGGGTTTGGTCGCGGGCGTTCGGGCGACGTCGAGACGGTCCGCCGGCTGGGGCAGGACCAGGGGTTCAGCGTGGATGTGGTCGACGCCGTGCGCGATGACGGCCAGCCGATTTCCTCGACCGTGATCCGGACCGCGGTGGCCCACGGCGAGCTGGACCGGGCGGAGCGGTGGCTGGGGAGGCCCTACGCCTTTTCCGGCGTGGTGGAACGGGGGGCGGGGCGGGGCCGGACCATCGGCATTCCGACCATCAATCTCACCCCGCCGGCCAGGAAGCTCCTGCCGCCCGATGGGGTATATGCCGTGCACGTGACGGCCGGCGGCAAGCGGTACGGCGGCATGATGAATCAGGGGGCCCGGCCGACGTTCGGAGTGACGGCCCGCGGCCTCGAGACCCATGTGTTCGACTTTGCGGGGGATCTGTACGGCGAGCGGGTGCGGGTGGAGTGGGTGCGGCGGTTACGTGACGTGCGTACCTTCCCCTCCCGCGAAGCGCTGATCGCGCAGCTCGACCACGACCGCGCCGCGGCGCGGGAAAGCCTCAACCTGTCAGGGACGCGATGAAAACGATCCGCAACCGGCTGCTCTTGATCGGCGGACTCTTCCTGATCGCCGTCTACGCCATCGTGCCGCGCTCCACCAAGGTCCGGCAGCTCGATCCCAAGACCGGCCAGATGGTGGACGCCACCGAACGCCTCGTGCCCATCACGCTCGGCCTCGACCTGCGGGGCGGCGTGCACCTGGATCTCGAAGTGGACCAGAGCCAGGGGCCGGTCCCTGACTGCAAGGACGCCATCGAGCGATCGGAGAAGGTGGTGCGGACCCGGCTGAATGAGTTCGGGACGCTCGAGCCCGTCGTGCAGACCACCGGCAACTGCCGGCTGAACGTGGAGCTGCCCGGCGAGAGCGATCCCGAGCGCGCCAAGCGGATCGTCCAGCAGCAGGCCCACCTCGAGTTCCGCATCACCGACATGAAGAACCTGTTCCGGGACGCGCTGCCGGGAATCGACAAGGCGCTGCACGACGCCGGCGTCCGCGGGGCGGGGACCGCGGGGCCGTCGAACACCGTGTCACAGCTCTTCGGCGCCGACTCGGCGAAGAAGAAGGGCAAGGCGGCTCCGGACACCGCCTCTACGGCCGCCGTGTTCTCGAGCATCCTGTTTCAGGGACAGATGCCGGGGGAATTCCTCGTGCCGGTGGAGCAGACGCACCTGGTGGATTCCCTGCGGAAGATGACGCCGTTCGTGACCGCCATGCCGCGCGGCATCGAATTGTTCTGGGGAACGGACAGCATCTACCGCGGGGCCCGGGCGTACAAGGCGCTCTACGCGGTGGAATCGAAGGCGATCATCACCGGGGAAAGCCTGGAGAAGGCGACGGCCCGGCGTGACCAGGTCAACAACCACTCGGTGGTCGTGTTCGACCTCAGCCACAGCGGCGGCCGGAAGTTCGCCGACGCCACCGGCCGGCACGTGCACGACTACATGGCCATCATCCTCGACACGCTGGTGCAGGGGCAGCCCCCCATCATCAACGATCAGATCGGCGCGCACGGCCAGATCGATCTGCAGAGCAAGCCGCTCGCGGACGCGCAGGATCTGGCGCTCGTGCTGCGGGCGGGTGCGCTGCCCGTCCGGCTCGCCATCGTCGACGAGCAGTCCATCGGTCCCACGCTCGGTGCCGACGCGATTCACGACGGCATCACGGCGGGCGCCGTGGGCGTCGCGCTCGTGATTCTGATCATGACGATCTACTACCGGCTGTCCGGCTTCCTGGCGGTGCTGGCCCTCGCGCTGTACGTGCTCTTCACGCTCGCGGGGCTGGCGATTTTCGGGTTTACCCTGACGCTGCCCGGACTGGCGGGGCTGGCGCTGTCGGTGGGTATCGCGGTGGACGCGAACGTGCTGATCTTCGAACGCATCCGTGAGGAGCTGCAGCACGGGAAGTCGGTGCGCCTCGCGATCGACGAAGGGTTCAAGCACGCCATGAGCGCCATCGTCGATTCGAACGTGTCGACGGCATTGACCGCCTTCATTCTGTATCTCGTGGGCACGGGCCCGGTGCAGGGCTTCGCCATCACGCTGATCGTGGGCATCGCCGCCTCGATGATCACGGCCATCTTCGTCGTCAGGACCTTCTACATGATCTGGCTCGAGCGGCGGCCCGACATGACCACGGTGAGCATCTGATGTTCCGACTCTTCGCCAACGCGCGCTACGACTTCATCAAGTGGCGGAAGTGGGCTTACGGGCTGACCGCCTTGCTCATCGTGCCGGGGTTCGTGTGGCTCCTCGTCTCGCCGCCGAACTACAGCATCGAGTTCACCGGCGGGACCGAGGTGCAGGTCGCCATTAACGACAGCAGCCACACGATCGGCGCGGCCCAGCTGCGCGCGGCGCTCGACGCCGGCGGACTGCACGGCACCGAGATCGCGTCGTTCGGCTCCGATACGTCGTTCATGATCCGGGCGCGCCTGGGCGCGTTCAACAGCGGGTCGCAGCAGGGGATCGACAGCACCGTCCGCGTGGTTCGCAGCTCGCTCGCGTCCGGGCTGGGCGCCGGGAAGGTCACGGTGCAGAAGTACGAAGGCATCGACGGCAAGGTGGGGAAAGAGCTCCAGGGGAAGGCGTTCCTGGCGATCTTCTTCTCGTTCTTCGTGACGCTCGCCTATCTGGCCGTCCGCTTCGAGTGGCGCTTCGGCACCGCCGCCGTGCTCGCCACGGCCCACGACATCCTCACCACCATCGCGTTCATCAAATACATGAACCTCGAGGTGAGCCTGGTGGTGGTCGGCGCGGTGCTGACGATGGTGGGATATTCGCTCAACGACACCATCATCATCTTCGACCGGGTCCGCGAGAACCTCCGGAAGTTCCGGCGCCAGAACCTGTACGACATCGTCAATCTCTCGATCAACGAGACCCTGCCGCGGTCGATCCTGACGCACGGGACCACGCTCGCCACCACGCTGGCGCTCGCCCTCCTGGGCGGCGAGGTAATCCGGCCCTTCGCGCTCGTGATGGCGTTCGCGATCTTCACCGGCACCTTCTCGTCGATCTACATCGCGGCCCCGATTCTCATGTACATCGAGAAGCGCTGGCCCGGCGAGGATGCCCGTGGCGCCCGGGTCCTGACGTCGCCCATGGCGCTGCCCCCCGCC
>DATEGY010000191.1:0-25520 GCA_035279865.1 Gemmatimonadales bacterium
TCGCCGCCCTCGACCCCCGTCTCAAGAAGCAGGCAACGTGACCGGACTCATGCGCGACCGCCGGGGCCGCTTCGGCGCCCTGGTCCTGCTGGTGGCGATCGTGGTGGCCCTCGCGGCCCCCCTCGTGACCGACGGGCATCCTGACAACCGGGTGGACGTCATGCACACGCGATTTCTCCCGCCGCTCTCGACGGATCTTCACGGCGAATGGCACGTCCTCGGCACCGACCGGTTCGGACGTGACGTTTGGACGCGGCTCGCGTATGGCGCGCGGATCTCGCTCGGGGTGGGGATCCTCGCCGTGGCCATCTCGGTGGCGCTGGGATGCCTCGTCGGCGGAATGGCGGGCGCCGGTCGTGGGTGGCTGTCGAGCAGCCTGATGGCAGGAACCGATTTCGCGCTCGGCCTTCCGCGCGTCGTGCTGTTGCTCCTGCTCGCGGCTCTCTGGCGTCCGTCGGCGGGGCTGGTGGTGATCGTCCTGGGCGTGACCGGGTGGATGGGGATCGCGCGGCTGGTCTACGGCGAGGTCCGGTCGCTGTCGGTGCGGAGTTTCGCGGACGGTGCCCGGGCCCTGGGGGCCACGCGCGGGCGGGTCCTCTGGCGCCACCTCATTCCCAATGCGCTCACCCCCGTGACCGTCGCCGCGGCCCTCGGCGTCGGCAACGCCATTCTGCTCGAGGCCGGCCTCTCGTATCTCGGGCTCGGGGTCCAGCCGCCCACCGCGTCCTGGGGATCGATGATCGCGTCAGGGCGCGATACGCTCGTGAACGCGCCCTGGGTGGCCGCGGCTCCCGGTGTCGCCCTGGTGCTGATCGTCGTCGCCTGTACCCTGCTGGGGGACGCGCTGCGCGACCGGCTGGCGCCGGACCGCTAGGCCCGCACGAGCCCGGCCAGCACTTCAGCGCGAACTTCGTGGTGTCCGGCGAAGATCTTCACTTCGGGATCGATGCCCACCTTCCGCCACAACGCCGCCTCGGCCTCGCGGACTTTCGCCGTGATCAGCTCGTCCTGATCGCCACACACCACCGTCACCCGCACTTTGGCGAACACCGAGAGGTCGACCTCGGGTGGCAGGGTCCCGCCCCACACCACCAACCGCTGCACCCGGGCGCGTGTGTGCACCGCCCATCGCGTGGCGGTAGCCACACCCTGCGAAAAGCCGAGTGCCGTCACGGGCACGGGCCGGGGAAGCAAGCGCTGCGCTTCGTCGTGCAGGAGCTCGAGGTATCCGAGATAGTCCTCGATCTCGTGCAGCCGGTCCTCGCGCGTCATCCAGGACGCCCCCATGACCCGCTGCTGGGTGCGGTCGATGTAGAACCGTGACAGTCCCTCGGGGGCGACGATGAGCCTCGATCCGTCGTTCACACGCTCGAAGTCCTCGAGGAACCGGCGTGCCAGCTGTCCATATCCGTGGCAGACCAGCCAGAGCTCGGAGACGTTCGGGCCAGGTTCGCCCAGTATGGCGTAACGGGCGGTGCGTGGGACCCGCAGGAAACGCTCTTCCATAATCCTCTACGTAATGAGGAGTGTGACGATCTCGCAGGGCTCGGCCAGGAACCGCACGGTGTGGCCACGGCCTTCGACCACCAGCGGCTCAGCCGCCCGCTCGTCGGCGCGGACGCGGTGCGCCGTCCGGATGGTATCGGGAAGGCGCCAGGCCCCGACCACACGCTCTGCCCGCGCATTGTAGCAGCGCAAGATCATCCCGGACCCGGCCTGTGCCGGTTTCACCGCCGAGAGCACCAGGCCCCGGCCGTCGAGCGTCGCGCCGGCATGGCGCGGAGACCCGAGGTCGGCGCTCCGCAGCCAGCGAGCGCGAGTCGGCAGAAAGACGTCCTCCCACAGTTCAGGCAGCGCCTCCCCCGCCTCGAGGTCGCGCGTCCCCACCGCCACCACGCCCAGCTCGACGCGACTGGTACCCAGGCACTGACCATCCGGCGTGACCGTAGGCCAACCCGCATGGCCCGGGCGCGTGGGCAGGTCGTTCCGTGACAGCTCCCCGGCTCCGCGAAGAACCGTGAAAACCATCTCGCCTTCGGGCGTCCATTCGTACTCGAAGAACCCGGGAGCGAGGAGGGCCAATCCGCGGTGGCCCTGTGCGGCCGCGACAAAGCGGTGCGCGGGTGCCGTGGTGAGGGGAGTCTCTCTGGGGAAGTCCTCGACGCGCACCGCGAGAGGCGCCCGCCGCACGCTGCCGAACGCCGCACCGGCGACCGCCGGACCGGTGACGCCGAGGGGGCACCGAAGGCGCAGGCGGTGATCGGGAGCCCGGTTCGTCAGATCGAAGAGACACCGCACCACCGGACTCTCGTCGAAGACCTGGATCACGGCGCGCGCGGCGGCACCAGGAACTTGCAGGACGACCTCCAGCGCGGCCACCAGGGGTCCTGCCGCGAGCCGCCGCACCCGGATGGGCCCCGCGGCCGGGACCGGCGGGCCCAGCGGGTGCGGCGTGTAGAGGTCACCCGAGTCGGGCTGCGCTTCGAGCCGCAGGAGCCCTTCGAACCGCTCGCTGGTGCGGCGATCGATCAGGGTGAGCGCACCGGTGGGCTCGACGGTGATTTCTACGAACGCATTGGACAGCGTGCGGCCATGAACCTGCGCCCACGATTCCCGTTTTCCGGAAACGGATGGACCGGAGCGCAGCGCGACCGACGCGAGGCCGTCCACCGCGGGCGCGTGGAAGGCGATCCGGACCTGCTCGACTTCGTCCTGGTCGGGATCGTGACGCGGCGCGTCCCGGCGCTCGAGCGTCCTCTGCCGGCTCAGTATCTGGACGGGAATGGTGGTCCCGTCCCCGGTCACGAGCCCGAAGTCCGGCGCCCCGGGGCCCTGTCGCGCCTGGCGGTCCCCCGGAGGGCCGACCAGCACATCTCGCCGGAACCACGTCGTGTCGGCAATGACCACGCCGCTCCGGGTCCGCGCAACGGGATTCCAGAGCCAGAGTGCGGATTCCGTTTGGGGATGCTCCCGCGAGGCATCGGGGTCATGGCCCGAGAGGTCATCGGCCGCGCCGTCGGCCAGCTCGCGGTTCATGGCTTCGACGGAATCGAGCCGGGTCGACTGGGCGTGGGCGACGGCGTCGGAGCAACAGCCGCAGAGCGTGTCATGAAAAGTCCCCCGGAGCAGCGTCCGCCATGCCCGCTCGAGGAGGGGACGCCGGTCGCGTCCGCCGGTGCGTCGGGCCAACGCCACGAGGGGCTCGACGATGCGCTCGAGCTGAAGCTCCGCCTGCGAATACCGGCGCTTGAGCGGGGAGCGCGTCGAATGAACGCCCTGGAGGGTCCACGTGTAGCGGTACGACCAGCGCAGCTCCCCCGACAGCTCCGGTGCCTGGGCAGCCTCGGATGCGAATTCCTTCAGGAATTCATCGAGGCGGGAGATCCGCACCGCATTCTGCGGCTCGAGCTCCGCGATGCGCTCCCGCAGCGCAGGCAAGTCGGGATACGGCGCGTGATGATCGGCGCCGACGGGAACCGCGATGTGGCTCGTCGCCGCGCGGCGCGTGAGCCCGGCGCGAATGGGGGCCCACGCCCGCCGCAGCCGCTCACGGTCCGTCGGGAGCGCGGCCCCGACTTCATAGCCATCGGGAGGGAAATGCCAGAGCAGGAGATCGCGACCGTCCGGGCCACGCCATCGGTACGCATCACGCACCTGCCCCGGTTCGCCCCCCAGCCCGCGCCACAGGGCGGCGGCCTTGAGTCCGAATTCGCGCGCGAGGACGGGCAGGATGGCGGGATGACCGAACGCGTCTGGTGAGTAGAGCACGTCGAGTCGACCGCCCCAGCGCGCGGTATCGACCGCGCCACACAGGAGGTTGCGGATGAGGGCTTCGCCTGAAGGAATGAGCTCATCGGCCAGCACGTACCACGGGCCCAGCTGCAAACGGCCACCCTGGGCCAGGGCCCGGATCGCGGGCTCGCGATCGGGGCGGACGGCGAGGTAGTCCTCGATCAGCACGGTCTGACCGTCGAGCAGAAACGAACGGTACGCCGGATCCCCCTCGAGTACCGCGATGAGGTCGTCGAGCGCGGGGACGAGACGCGCCGTAAACGCCGCGCGTGGCAGGTACCACTCGCGGTCCCAGTGGGTATGCGGGATCAGGTGAAACGTTAGTGTCACGGCCTCCTCCGGCCCCGGGAGCGCGGGTCTATATTCCGCGAACCCAGGCACTCGAGGATCGATTTGTGCTCCGCAAGATAGCGCTCTCCGTCTCCGGACTCCTCGTCGTCGGCGTGGCCGCGCACCGGTTGGTGCCGGGCGCGCTCGGCCACGGCGTCACCCTGCTGCCCTCGGGCTGGCGGATTGCCCCCGCTGGCCGGCAGATCCCGGTCGGCAACCTGCCTCTCAATCTCCTCCGGCTGGCCAACGGACAGGTCGTGGTGACCCTGAACGGGCACGGGGCGAACGGGCTGTGGCGGATCGATCCCGGAACCGGTCGGGTGGTCGACTCGCTCCCCTTCAGGGCGGCCTGGCTGGGGCTCGCGCACCGCGGCACGGCGGCCGCCGATACGGTGTGGGCGTCGGGGGGCAGCACCAACCGGGTGTACCGGGTGATCTATGGCGCGGGTGCTCCAGAGGTCGACAGCGCCATCCTGGCCACGCCTCCGACGTCGTTGTTTACCGCCGGCATCGCCGTGCTCCCGGGGCGGGACCTGGTCGCCGTGGTCGGCAACCTGAGCGACTCCGTCTACATCCTCGATACGCGGTCGCTCGCGGTGACGGCGCGGCTCGCGGTCGGCCATCGTCCGTATACCGCTGTGGCGGATGCCGGGGCGCTGTACGTGAGTAACTGGGGAGACTCGACCATCGAGCGGCTTCCCATCGGCGCCAACGGTGCAGCCGATGGCTCGAAACTGGAGGTGGGTCCGCACCCTTCGTCTCTGGTACTCCGCGGCCGGCAGCTCTTTGCGACGCTGGCCGGCGCCAACGCGGTGGCGCAATTCGATCTGGACTCGGGCCGCGTGACGGACCGCCTGGCCGTGGCGCTGATGCGCGGCGCACCGGTGGGCAGCGATCCCGACGCGCTCGCCCTGTCGCCGGACGGGCACCGGCTCTTCGTGGCGCTGGCGGGGAACAATGCGGTCGCGGTGGTGAATGTGGCGGCCCCGACGCCGGCGGTCGAAGGGCTCCTGCCGGTCGGCTGGTACCCCACTGGCGTGGAGGTCTCGGGCCGGGGCGACACGCTGTACGTGGCGAACGGGAAGGGCAACGGTTCGGGTCCCAATCCATCGGGCCCCTACATCGCCGACCTCGTGCGCGGCTCGCTGTCGGTCATTCCCCTGCCGGACGCCGCGGGGCTGGCGGCATCCACCACGACGGTCACGAGCCTCTCGCCGTACTCGAACCCCGGACTGCGCCAGGCGCCCCCCGACCTGCCGGGCGTGCACCACGTCGTCTACGTCATTCGCGAAAACCGGACCTACGACCAGGTCCTGGGTGACATCAAGCGGGGGAACGGCGATCCCAAGCTCGCGATCTTCAACGACTCGGTGACCCCCAACGCGCACGCCATCACGAGCCGGTTCGTCCTGTTCGACAACTTCTACGTGGACGGCGAAGTCTCCGCGGACGGGCACGAGTGGACCGACCGGGCCTTCGCCGGCGAGTACAACGAGAAAACGTGGCCGGCCATTTATTCCAACCGGCGGGACTGGGACGTGGATGACGGATCGGACCTGGCCAACCCGCACGGGGCGTATCTCTGGGATGCCGCCCGGCGCGCCGGACTCTGGACGGTGAATTTCGGTGAGGCCGTTCACGTCGACTCGGAAGGCGGCCGGCACGTCTCCACCATCCCGGGCCTCCAGGGCATTACGGTACCGGAGTTCCCCGGATTCGAGCTCGGCATCCGGGATACGACCCGGGCCCGGTTGTTCGCGGACTCCGTGAACGCGTGGGACCAGCGGGACACCTTCCCCGCCCTCGTGATTCTCTATCTCCCGCGCGACCACACCGAGGGCAAACGCGCGCTGCACCCAAGCCCCCGGGCCATGGTGGCCGACAACGATCTGGCGCTGGGCCAGGTCGTGGAGCGGCTCTCGCGCTCCAAGGCGTGGAAGAGCATGGCCTTCTTCGCACTCGAGGATGACGCCCAGGACGGGCCCGACCACGTGGATGCGCATCGCTCGGTGCTCATCATGGCCTCCCCCTTCGCGCGGCACGGCATCGTCGACAGCACCATGTATTCCACCAGCTCGGTGGTGCGAACGATCGGGATCTTTCTGGGGTTACCGCCTCTTTCCCAGTACGACGCCGGCGCCACGCCCCTGACCCACGCTTTCGACACGCGGCCCCGGCCCGATCTCACGCCCTTCCGTGCGGTAGCGGCCCGCTGGCCCTTCGATGAGCTGAACGCGAAGCAGTCGATGTCACGGCTCACGGACCAGGACTTCGCGGGGCCCGACCTGGCGGACGAGACCGTGCTGAATCAGGAGATCTGGCAGAGTGTGCGGGGGCGGGAGCCGGTGCCGGCCCCGCGCCGCACCTACGTGGCGGGACACACCGGAGACGGGGACGGCGACGACCGGTAGGCACTAGCCTGGTGACAACGCGCTCCAATCACCCGGGTCTCGCAGATGCACATGCGAGACCCGGCGTGCTTTCGCGAGTAGCGCCTTGATGTCGCCGACGGCCTGCGCGCGTTCGAGTCGACCGAACGTCGTGTGCATCTCGGGGATGGCGATGTCCTCACCGGGGTCGGCCGTAACGACGAGGAAGAGCCCGGTGTTCGGGCCACCCTTGTGCAGCTGTCCGGTGGAGTGGAGGTAGCGGGGGCCGTATCCTGCGGTCACGGCGCACCCCGTGGCCCCCTGCCACAACCCGGCGAGCGCGCCCAGGCGCGCGTCGTTCGCCGGCGTCTGGGGGAGATAGGCGAGCAGCGCGACGTAGTCGCCTTCCCGGGCCGATGACGCCAGCGCCTTGACCGCCAACGTCTCCGGCAGTGTCTCCGCCATCCCGCTGGGCCGCGCCAGCTCGGCGCGCGCCAGCACCTTGGCGGCTTCGACGTCAGGTTGATCGAACGGATTGACGTCCAGGCCTTCACACAGCGAAACGGTGGCGTATTCCCAGGTCAGAAACGTGGCACCGAGGGAAACCGGATCGGCAGGACCCGCGTCGACGGTGCAGACGTCCGTGCCGGTCGGCGGCCGGCCCGGGATCGGGACCACACCCCGTCCGTGTTTCCCCGTACTCTCGGCCACAAGCTGTTCGATCCACGCCCCCACACTCGCCGTCGCCCCTGCCGCGCGAAACGCAAGCTTGTCTCTTCCTTCCCGCGCGGCGGCGGCGATGGAGGCACCGAGGGCCCTCGCCTCCGGCTCGCGTACGGCCAGCGCCCGTTCGAGGAGCTCAGGCCCCGGTCCGCCGATGAGCGCCAGCGGCAGCATTCCCACCACCGTGAGCGCGGCGTACCTGCCGCCGACGTCGGCCGGATGCGGGAAGACCTCGCGCCAGCGCTCCATCCGGGCCTTGTGCTCGAGCGGAGTGCCCGGGTCCGTGATGGCGGCGAAATGGCCGGGGGGTGCGAAACGCGAGAAGTGGTGGCACGCGGCGAGCGATTCGACGGTCGTGCCGGACTTTGAAGCGATGACGTAGAGGGTGTGGACCGGATCGGACCCCTGCTCCACGGCGCGGACGGCGGCCGGATCGGTGCTGTCCAGCACGGTCAGGTTCCGGGCGCCGAAGCTCGAGGCCAGGACGAATGGGGCGAGGCTCGAGCCGCCCATGCCGCAGACCACGGTATGGGTGAGACCATCGGCCCTGGCCCGCGCCGCGAACTCCACGAGCCGTGGCCAATCGGCGAGGGATTTCCGGGGGGCCTCACGCCAGCCCCAGCGATCAGGGTCAGGAGTCGCCATGGGAGCGGAAGATAGCGGCCTCTCCCCGGCCCCGCGTCGGGCGCGTACCTTCGTGGGCCGTGACCATGCCGGACGTGGGCGCCGATCGGGATCGCCGCGGTCTCCTCATCGCGGTGGGAGCGCTCGCGTCCTATGCGGTCATGGCGGTGGCCTACATCGCCTTTCCGGAATCCCGGAGCGACATCGCCGCCGCCGGTTGGACCTGGGCCTCCGCCTACGCCACGCTCTCCGCCCTCCTCACCCGGCGTCAGGCCGGCGATCCCCTGGAGCGGCGCGCCCTCGCCTGGATCGCCGCGGGCTGCGCCATCTGGTTCGCCGGCCAGATCGGTGACGACTGGTCCTATTTCCCGGGGTCCCCGCACGACCTGGCCAAGGGATTGGCGGCCATCGGGTACGTCGGGATCTATCCCTGCCTGGTCATCGCCGTCGCGATCCTGCTCCGTCCGCAGCTGCGTCGCGTTTCCGGCATGGCCGTCATTCTCGACACGCTGCTTCTCACGTTCACCAGCGGCATCCTCACCTACGAGCTGCTGAGCGAACAGGGCCCCATCACCGATTTCCGGCGGGCGCTCCTCGGCGTCGTGGGCGGCCTGGGCGCCTTCGTGCTGCTGTGGACCATCCTGGTCGGGGTGCTGAACCGCACCCGCACCCTGCAGGAGCACGGGTCACGCGCGTTCCTCGCCCTCGTGGTCTTCGCGTTCGGCAGCGTCCTGTACGCCGGGGCCCAGATCGTCACCGGCGAGATCGGCGGCCAGCGCGTCGCCCTTTGGATCGTGACCTTCGGGTGGACCCTGCTCTTCTATGTCCTGGCGGCGGGGATCGCCTGGACGGGTCCGGCGTGGCGCGTGCACGCCCCGGGGGACGGCAAGACCGGGATCCTCCCGCATCTCGTGGTCCTGGTGGCCGGACTGGCGGGCGTGTTCGGTGTCGCGGTGATCGCCAGCCTGCGACCCGACGTGGACGTCCCCGCGGCAATCCTGGTGGGAGCGGGCGGGATGGTCATCGCCGCGCGGCTGGCCCTCGCGCTCCGCACCGACCAGGAATACGCCCGGCGCCTGGAGCAGGACGTGGCCCGGCAGACCCGGTCGCTGTCGGAATCGCACGCCGAGCAGCGGCGGATCGAGGCCCAGCTCCAGCAATCGGACAAGCTCGCGGCATTGGGACAACTGGTGAGCGGCGTGGCCCACGAGATCAATAATCCCGCGGCCATCATCTCCGGTTTCGCACAGACCCTGTTGCTGGATCAGCTCCCCCCCGAGCAACGCGAAATGGCCGAAATGATCCGGGACGAAGCCATGCGGATCGGGCGAATCACGTCGAACCTGCTGGCCTTCGCCCGGTCGGGCGGCAGTGAACGCGACCTGATCGACCTGAACGACGTGGTGCGCCGCACCTACGCGCTCCGCTCCTACCACCTCAATACCTTGAACATCGCGGTGGCCGTGGACCTGTCTCCCGAGACGCCGGTGGTCTGGGGCAACGGACCCCAGCTGCAGCAGATGCTCCTGAACCTGATGATCAACGCCGAGCAGGCCCTCGCGGCCCAGCAGGGGGACCGCTCCATCGCCCTGCGCACCGTCGCGACGCCCGACACCGTCCGTCTCGAAGTGGCGGACACCGGCCCGGGCGTCCCGCCCCAGATTCAGGCCCAGATCTTCGACCCGTTCTTCACCACCAAACCGGTAGGCGTGGGCACCGGACTCGGCCTCTCCATCTGCTACGGCATCGTCCAGGAACACGGGGGCCGGATCACCGTGGAGTCGCGAGCCGGCGGGGGCGCGACGTTCGTCGTCCAACTGCCGCGGGACAGCCGCCCGCTGCCCAAGGCGTCTCCGGACGCTGCCGCCCGTCCCACCGCGGACCCCAAGGGGTTGCGCGTGCTGCTCGTCGATGACGAACCCGCGCTCCGGGAGGCGGCCCGCCGGTTCCTGGAGCACTCAGGAATCGCGACCGATGTGGCCGCGGATGGTGAGGCCGCGCTCGAAGCCCTGGGAGGGCAGACCTACGATGTGATCATCAGCGATGTGCGCATGCCGGGGATGAACGGGCGCGATTTCATCGCGCGGCTCCGGAGGGATCGTCCGGAGCTGTTGCGGCGGCTCATCCTGTCGACCGGAGATACCTTCGCGGAGGACACGGCAGGCCTGGTGCAGGAAACGGGCGTGCCCACGCTCGTGAAGCCCTTCGACTTCGATACGCTCGAGCGGATGGTGCGAAAAACGGCCGGGAGGCGGTGAAAAACGTCAAATAATTAGACATTATCATCTGAAGGTGATATGAAGGCTATTTCGCTGCCCGATCGTGACTTCTGTGAGGTTGGCTGTCAAATATATTGACGAATCGCTCCGCACAGTTTGTTCGTTACAAATCTCTATCTATCTATATAACAACAACATACGTAGTCTCCTGGCAAGGTACGGTACGTGCCTTATCTGGTGGGCGAGCAGGTCAATCGCGCCCAAACCGGAAGGCCGACAATGAAGCGCCCTATCCTTGTCCTCGCCCTCGCTGCTTCGGCTCTGGTCCCTCAGACCAGCGCCGCCCAGGAATGTTCTGCCGACTATTGCCGGACGACGAACCAAGTCGTGGCGAACGTCGGCGCCCTGATGGGCCTGTCGCTCGACCGCCCCGCCGACGTCACGGTGAACGCGTCAGCCAAAGACATCGCCGCCGGCGCCCAGATACTGAGCGGCCCGACGGCGCGGGTGAAGTCGAACACGGATTGGCGTCTCGAGGTCAGTGCCGCATCGACCGCGTGGACCGCCGGCCAGGGCGCCCGCGACGGTAAGCCGGCGGCGGATCTCGCCTGGCGGGTGGGCACCAACGGCGGCTACACGCCGCTCTCCACCGACCCGGCACAGGCAGCGGCCGGCAGTCACACGTCGGACACGCAGGTGGCCTTTCAGTACCAGACGTCCTACGACAGCCAGACCGACCGGCCGGGGACGTATTCCATGGTGGTGCGCTACACGCTGACGACGCGGTAAGCCTGTTCCTTCGCCCCGTTCGGTGCTCAGGACAAGCCTGAGCGCTGAAGGCGCGAAGGATCAGGGCGCGGCGAGCGTGAAGACGACGGTGAGAGAGTAGTTCCCCGGAGTATCGAGACCCCAGGCATAATTGGTGCGGTAGAAGATCGAGACCGGCGCAGAACCGCCGGTGGCCGGAATGGATTGTACGGTCGCCGGGGTCGTGCTCAATCCCGTGAAGGTCCCCCCAGCACTCGTGCTCCAGGTCAAATCCGCTGCCGGCTTGGTGCGTGGCGTTACGGACGTCGTCGGCGTCGCAGTCCAGTTCGCCGTCGCCGCGCTGATCTGCAGCCGGCACGTCACGTTGCACTGCACCGTCGCCGACGGCCCGGTGTTCGCCACGAACCCCGCGTCGTAGTCTGCGGATCCGGGCGCCGTGAGCGCCGTCGTCGTGGTCGACAGGGTCAGCTGGACCACCGCATTCACCGTCATCGACGCCGCGAACTGCGCCGTGGAGCAGGTCCCCGCCCCGCCCGAGAGCGACGCGGTGCAGGTCTGCGCCGCGAGGGGGTGCGCGAGGCACACGAGCGCCGCGGCCAACCAGACGCGCTTCACGGCCCGCTCCGGCGGATGGCCATGAACGATCCGGCCGGGCTCCCGCTGCCGTTCTCGACCCAGCTGCCCTTCATCGTGTCCCGGACGACTGTGGCAACGTGGCGCCTGCCGTTCGGATCGGCGTTGAGAAACAGGTCGAAGTCCACCACGGTGTCGTTCACCGTCTGCCCGGCTACGGTTCCCGAGACCGACGTGGGCGGGCCGCCTTCGCTCACCGATCCGGCGATGGTCCCCTGAAAGACTCCATTCGACTGCGACGTCACGAGCATGGTCGCCGAGATGGTCGCGGCCGGCGTCGTCTGACTGGCGCTGTAGTCCCACGTGCCGGTGACGATCAAGGTCGATGAGCCCGTGTCGGTGGAGGTGACACAGGCCGCGAGCAGCACGCCGCACAGACCCAGCGCGGGGTTCACCCGTGTCCCTTGGTGGCCCCCCGGCCACGCTGATTGGTCGGGTCGAACAGCCGGACGGGCCTGGGCAACACCGGCACGCGAATGACGGGCACGGATCCCCCCGCCTTCACCACGAACCGGGGCGCCGGCCCCGTCGTATGCACCGGTTCCCTGACATCCTGGAGCTGGAATTCGAGGTGATAGGTGCCCGGGGGCAGCGCATCGAAATGGGCGGCGCCGGTCGAGTCGGCCCGGGCGGACCAGGCGTTGCCCGCCGAATCCACCGCACTCACGGAGGCACTCCGGAAGTCGACGCGGGGCACCCGGCCCGTTTCGTCGGCCGTCGGCACCAGACGGACATCGACGGGGGCCGTCGGCCAGACGCCGATCTCCACGCGCCGCTGGTCCACCGACTGGAGCCCGGACGCGGGGTTGGCGACCTCGCCGAAGGGCAAGGACGTTTCATCCACGCGCAACCGCTCCGTCGTCTCCTGATACAGGGTGAACTCCCCGTTCTTGTCCGATACGGTGGTCTCGCCACCGCGCCGGATCACGACACCGGCCACCCCCGGCTCCCCGCGATCGCGGGCGCCATTGCCGTTCCGGTCCTCATACACCGTGCCGTGCAGGAGGGCGTGAGACGCGCCGGTCTCGACCGAGAGGGAGTGCTCGAGCTTGACGACCGGCACCCACCGGTTGCCCCCGGTGGGCCCCGTGAGCAGCGGATTGTGCTGGATGTCGACGGTCAGCCGGAGGTCGGCGGGCAGGGGCAGCACGACGCCGAGCCGCACCAGAGTGGCGGACGGCAGCGCGCCGAACCAGAGGTACTGCTGCACTTCCGCGTGGACGCGGGCGTTGCCCCAGGCGGGAACGTTGTCGGCCCGGAACGAGAGCAGGGCTTCGTGCGGCAGGTACCCGACCCGGGCAGCGCTCTGGTCGTAGGACAGGCCCGCTTCGAAATTCCCGCGGTCCGTGGACGCGCCCATGGTGCCTTCGAGCCCGTAGCGCCCGCCCGCGTCGACGATGGACGGGGCGCCGGACAGCTCGGTGGACCGGGACACCTGGCCCGCCGAGAACGCGCCGGTGGCGTAGAAGGGGCCCCAGTGCGTAACGGCGCCCGCCCGCACGCCGGTCTCGGTGCTCCCGAACGTCCCGACGTTGCCTTCGGCCGTGTAGGAATTGCCGTGAACGTTGAGGTTCAGGGACCAGTGCGGGTTCAGCTCATAGCGCGGGCTGAACGACCACCCGATCGACTGCAACTTGGCGAAGGTAGAGCTGTGGTCGTTGCTGACGAAGGCGGACGCGTTGAGCTCGAGGCTCCCGATCCGGTGCGCCGCCAGAGCGTCGAACTCGGATTGCGCGCGCGCGTAGGCGTTCGCACCACCGGGTGCCGAGAGCGCCTTGAGCTGCAGCTGATTGTCCGGCGACCGCTGATCCAGCTCCGCCGACCAGCCCAACCCGGATCCCCCCGCATAGCTGCGATGCGCCAGCTCCCCCGACATCGTGAACCCGGAGAATGACGGCGATACCCCCCCGATGCCGATGGCCGAGAGCTGGCGCGCGGTGAAGACGGAGTCTCTGAAGTCGGTCGCGGTGGCGCCGACCCAACCACCGTCGAGGTGCATGCCGACGCGGGCACCGAACAGATGTCCACCCGACGTCTGCGTCCCGACGCTCGGCGATGCACCGAGTACATCCGCCGTGTACTTCGTGTCGTCGAAGGTGAACGCGGCGCCGCGGCCGTAGGCGTTGATCCCGGTGATGTCCGAGAACGCCCGGCCGGTCGCCCCCGCCGTCCCCTGCCAGTGCGGCGCCGCCAGCGTCAGATACGAGCCACCCAGGAAGTAGCCCACGCGAGCCAGTGAGAGCGGATCGGCAGTCGCCGTGTTGGTCGCCTGAATGAAGCGGCCGGAGAGCGACAGGCCGTTCGCGATGGGTCCCGTCGCGTCCACCTGGAACACCGGCGACGACGTGCGGTCCGTCAGCACCGACGCCACGCCGGAATTCACCTGCAGGGTGGGACCGCCGGCGAGCAGACTGCCGGCGACGACCTCGATGTCCGCATCCGCGCGCGCGACGTCGCGGCCGCCGGCCGCGACCACCAGGCCAAGCCGGAGCGAGCCGATGCCCGCTTCCCGGGGCACCCAGAGACCGACCTCCTGCGTCGCCGTGGCGCCCGCCGTGATCACGATCGAGGTGGGGGCCCCGTCCACCCGCCAGCCCACCGGCGCGAGCAGGCGGACGGCCATGGTGTCGGTCGCGTTGCCGGTGTTGGTCACGAAATACCGGAGGGAAATCCGTTCGCCGGCGTGACCACCCAGGACCGTCTGCGAAAGGCGGACCAGCGCGCTGTGCACGGTGAGGACGTTGAGACGGACCAGCACCTCACCCCGCACCGCCCCACTCTGGCTGAACTGCACGCGGGCCACGTTCTGGACGCCGGCCGGCGACATCTTGGGAAGGCTGGCCGCCACGACCACCGGCCGCGCGGTCTGGCCCGAGGTCACCACTACGGTGCCCGACAGCGCGCCGACCAGATGCGCATCGCCTTCGGGAAGTACCTGGTATTGCACGGCGCCTGCAGACAGGAGGTCGGCGGGAACGGGAACGGCCACGACCTGGACCGAACGGGGCGTCGCCTCCGCCTCCACAGGCTCGAGGTTCAGGCGCGCCAGCGGGGCGGCGGGAGCAATCGGCGCCGCTTCGCGCGCCGGGGTCGGCGCCGCAGCCGGCACCGAGAGCCCCGTTGCCCGCCGGACGACGGTCCGGATCCGGGGAGCGGCGGGGGCGGTCGTGTTGATCAGCGAGTCGGGGCGGACAGGCACCGGAGCCGGCTGGAGGTGCGAGACCGGGCTCCGGACGCCATGACGCCGCGCGATGCGCAGCGTCACGGTGGCGGCTGCGGCAGCCGCCGCAGCGGTCAGGGTCAGGAGTCCCACCACGCCCCAGCGGTTCACGGTGAAGTCACCGTCAGCGTGACGATCAGGTTCGCCGAATACGTCGCCGGGGGCACGCCCGTCCAGCTGATCAGGCACCGGAACTGGAGACTGTTCGTCCAGTTGTTCCCGCTGTTGCGGCTGATGTCCCGCGATTCCACCTGGACGTCGGACGTGGTCAGCGCGTTCCAGGTGCCGATGTCCGTCCGGGCCCACTGGAGGTTGCTGAGCGCCAGTGTCCCAAACGTCGCCGAGGCGGAGCGGATCGACACCACCGTCAAGTGCGTGTTGCTCGGTGGCCCGCCGGCGATGTTCACATTGTACGACAAGGTCGTGGCATCCACCACAAACCCGTTGTTGTAGTCCGCGATCGCGGGCGCGGGAATGGTCACGGGACTGCCGGTCACCGTCAGCACGACGCTCCCCTGCGCGGCCGAGCGCGAGGGGAGCATGGCGGCAAGGAGGACGCCGCACAGGCCGAGGGTGACGGACCGGCGCACTAGGGAACGTCCAAGGGGATCTGGCCCGCGGCGACTTCGGTCCCGCCGAAGTCGAGCAGAGCCAGGACGACGTAGTGGCCGCGCGGCAGCTTGGGGAGCGGCACCCGGGCCCGGCGGGCCGCGCCGGGGAGGACGTAGAGCGTGGGAACCGAATCCCGCATGACCACCTTGTTATCGAGCGTCCGGTACTCGATCTCGCCATGGACGATGGCCGGAAGGCCACCGGTGTTCCGGAAGCGCACCGAGCTCACCACCGTATCGGGCGCGGACGGCCCGGGCGGCACGGGCTTGGCGCCGCGAACGGGAGCGGGCTTCACGGCATGAACGGTGTCGATCTTCATCCCTTCGACTTCGCCGTCCGTAGCGAGGCCGGGAGGCTCGATGTACACCTTCACGCCCAGGCGCAATACATACGAGACGTTGCGGCCGGCGGCGGCCTGTGGCGCGGCGGCTTCGACGAAGACGATGCTCCAGCACGTGGCCGGCACCGAGTCCGCGTTCTGCAGACCCAGCCGCACGCCCTGCGACGTGTGCGGCGGAATCCGGAGCGAGAGCGGAAAGACGCGCAGGTACTTCGCGCAGGACTGCCCGATGGCGCCGATCGGCTGAAAGCGGTTGGCGCCGTCCTCATCCCGGTCCCAGTCCATCAGGTACACCTTCGCCTCGACGAGCGTGTTCGTCTCGTTGGAGACGTTGAAGCCGGCGACCGACGGCGAGGAGGGCTGGGGGTGGAGGACGATTTCCGCCTGATCCACGGAGACCTGGGCGGCCGCGGGGCGCGCGGATGCCAGGCCCCACACAGACAACGCGGCGAGTACGCCAAGGCGCACCCGCCGCGTCGTCAGAGAGCGAACCAGCGTCACGGCTCGGTCAGCGTGTACACGACTGCGAGCGAGTACGCGCCCGGCGCGTCGGTGCTATGCCACGCCGCATGATAGAAGATGTTGACGCTCTGCAGGCCACCGGTCGTCGTCTGGCTGATGACGTTCGCCGCGGTGGTGGAAAGGCCGGTGTACGTACCACCGGAGGTCAGCGACCAGGAGAGGTCACCGGCCGACTTCGTCACGCCCCCGGGGGCGGTGAAGTTGGCGGCGCCGGAAGCAATCGTCACACTGAACGGTACATTGGCCTTACCAGTCACGGTGGGGCCAGCGGTCGCCACGGGGTTGGCAGCCGAATCGACGTTGTCGATGGTCGGGACGCCCAGGGCCGTCGTGGTGGCGCTCAGGGTGAGCTTCTGCAGGGTCGGAATCGTGACGGACGCGGTGGTGCTCACGGAGCAGCCCGCGGTCGTGCACGACTGGGCGCTCGCGGTGGCCGAGAAGGCCAGGCCGAGAACCGCCACCAGGGCGACAGTCAAACGGTTACGCATCGAAAGGCTCCTTCAGGTTGTTGGTGTTCGCTTCCAGATCAAGTGAGTCCATCTGCCACTGCCTACCTAAGGCAACGGGTGTGCCAACTGCCCAAAGGCAGGGCACTGTCAAATTTTTTTACGTAGGAAGCCTGAAAAGGGGCGAGATAATAGTGCGGATTTTATGAAAACACAATGTTTTGGTGATTCTGGGTGTTCACAATGTTCAGTATTCGGCCGTCGCTCTCCAAACCCCTAAGAAAAATCCCCTCGCACCTTGCAGTTCGAGGGGGCTAATTGCGTGTGTTTGGGAGCTTGGGTTACGCTGGACGACCCGCACGCCTGCGGTCCAAAAGCATCCGTCGGTCGGAAGAGGAGCGGCGCACCTCCACCCGCCGCTCGAGTTCAACCCGGCGGCGGTCCATACCCCCACGGCGCTCCACGGCCACCGCTACCACCACCAGCCGCCGCTCCTGGGAGAAGCGCCGATCCACTCCGGACCGGCGATCCTGCAAGTCCCTGCGATCAGAGGTCTTCCGGCGATTGAGGGGTGACATCACGCCCATTTGAAACAGCTCCTCTGGTGGCAGGGAGAGCGGACTTGGCTAAGGTACCGCCCCCCGCCTGACCCCGCCAGACACCGGACTCGGAAGCGCCTATCTTCCTGTCAGACAATGGATAACATAGCGCACACGCTGGTGGGAGCCGCCCTCGGCCGTGCCATTGGCGACTCCCGGATCCCCGCCCCCGCCCTGCTCGGCGCCGTTGCCGCCAACGCCCCCGACTTCAACGAATTCCTGCCCGGAATGCCCCGGCTCTGGGGCTCTCCCCTGGCCATGACCGCCCACCGCGGGATCACCCATTCCCTGCTGGGCGCCAGTGTTCAAGCGGCGGTCTTCATCATCGTCACCGGCCTCCTCATGGTGCCCGCCAGCCGGCGCGAACAACGTCCGGTCCCGTGGAGCACCATCATTGCCCTCTACGCCACGGCGCTCGCCAGTCACCTCTTCATGGACTGGCAGGGATCGTATGGCCTCAGGCCTTTGCTGCCCTGGAGCAACCAGCGCTACTACGGTGACTGGGTCGCCATCGTCGATCCGTTCTTCTGGCTCGTCCCCGCAGTGTTCCTCGCGTGGGGCCAGGTCCGGCGCTGGCCCTGGGCCCTGGGCTCAGCAATCCTGACCCTCGGACTGGTCGCCATCGTGCTCTGGGCGTCCTTCTTCTTCGATCGCGCGGCCGCCCGGTGGATCGACGTGGCGGTGATCGCCCTGGCGGTGATTGCTTCGGTGGGCTGGCACCGGCACTGGTTCGCTCCAGGCGCCAGGCGCGCTGCGGCGACGACCGCCCTCATCATCCTCGGGGTCTACACCGGCGCCCAGGCGGTCACGGAGCTCGTCCTCAGGCACCGGCTCGGTGTCGAAGCACGGACGCGGTTCGGCCCCGCCGCAACGTACGCACTGTTCACGAGACCCGGATTCCCATTCACATGGACACCCGTGATGGGGGGCACGGATTCGGTCGCCGGGCCGGGGTGGAGCGTTCCGCGTCATCTGGATGTGCCGGTCGTGCAACGCGTCCTTCACACCCCGCAGGCTCAGGCGATTCTGGCCTTTGATCGATTTGTGACCGCGGATGTCGATTCCACGCGGCGGCCCGCCGTGGTATACCTTCGGGAAACGCGCGGACCTTCGACCGGCAGGCGGGGGTTCGGCATCGTCGCCCTCGAGCCACCGAGCACACCCTGAGTAATCCACCCTTCACCCCCCGGAACCCGGCGCCCCGTCCGTCGAATCCGACCACGCAGGCGCCGACGGAAACGGGTGAGACGCCGCCGGTCGACGCGCTGCACGCGCTCGCCCCAAAGCTCGATCCGATGTTCCGGCTCGATCACCTGGTCACGGTCTCGCGCGACCGGGCCCTGTATCAGGCCTGGGATCGGGTGCTGAAGCGGTTCGTCGCCTTGCGCGTGCATCTCATCCCGAACACGGCGAGCCGCACCTGGTTCATGCGGGAAACGGAAACACTGGCCGCACTCGATCATCCGGCCATTCGGCATGCCTACGCGGCCGCGGGACTAGGCGACGTCGCGTACCGCACGGCCAACTGGATCGACGGAGAAAGCCTGGGAGAGGCAATCCGGCGCGGGCCCCGCCCCATTCCCACCGTCATGTCCCTCGTCCGGGACCTCCTGGGGGCACTGGAGTACGCGCACGCGCACGGCGTGATCATGCGGCGGATCCTTCCGTCGACCCTCATGCTCGAGATTTCCGGCCGCGGCATCATCACCGACCTCCGCTACGCCAACTGGTGCCTGCCGAACGTCCCTCCCGACGAGCAGGGTGGCGGCGCTCCGTACACGGCACCCGAGATCCGCAACGGCGGCGCCGGGGAGCCCGCGAGTGACCTCTACGCGGTGGCCGGTCTCATCTATCTGGCCCTGACGGGCCAGGACCCCGCGGCCGATCCTTCGAATATCGTGCCCCCCCGGACGGTGCGGCCGGCCATCCCGGCAGCCGTCGAGCGCGTCGTGCTGCGCGCGCTCAAGCCGGAGCCGTCGGCGCGGTATTTCACGGCGACCGAGATGCTGGAGGATTTCGTCGCGGATGCGGGCTCGTTCCACGAGCCGGCGGCCGCGCCGCAGCTCATGGATTCAGGATTCGAGCGCCGGCTGCGGCGAGCGCTGGGAGACGACTACGAGCTGCTCGGTGAGCTGGGGTCGGGCGGCTTCGGGCGCGTGTACCGCGCGCGGGACCTGGGATTGGAGCGGGAAGTGGCCATCAAGGTCCTGCACCCCTCCCTCACCGCCGACCCCGTGGTGGTGGAGCGGTTTCGTCGCGAAGCCCAGCTGGCGGCGCGCCTCCGTCATCCCAATATCGTGAGCATCTACGACATTCAAGGCCGCGCGGGGCTGCAGTGGTACACGATGGAGTTCGTCCCGGGACAGAGCCTGGCGCAGCTGGTCCAGGGAAAAGGCCCGCTGTCGGTCGAGCGAACGGTCCGGGTGTTGAGCGAGGCCCTCTCGGCACTCGAGCACGCGCACGCCCTGGGCCTCGTCCACCGGGACCTGAAGCCCGAAAACATGCTCCTCGAACCCGACGGCCGGCTCCGGATCACGGATTTCGGTCTGGCACTGGCGCTGCGCGGAGAGCGCTTCGGTGGGGCCACGTCCCGCAGCGGCACGCCCCAGTTCGCCGCCCCGGAGCAGCTCCTCGGCGAGCGCGTCGACCCGCGCGCCGACCTCTACTCCCTCGGAGCCACCGCCTACTTCGCCCTGCTCGGCCGACCGCCGTTCGACGGGACGACCACCGAGGCCATCCTCGCCAAGCAGACCGTGGACGCCCTGCCCCTGCTGGCTGCGGAGCGGAGTGACGTACCGAGGGAGCTCGAAGTGGTGCTGCGGCGGGCGGTGTCGAGTGATCCGGCCAGGCGATTCCAGCAGGCCGCGGCGTTCCGGGAAGCCGTGCTCGCCGCCGCCGGGGGATTCCGGAGAAAGTTAGTCACGGTGCTCAGACGGATTGCCGGCGCTTAAAGGCGTGAGAGGGGAAGAGGGAAGTGGGAAGGGTAACGCCTCATACACTCTTCCCACTTCCCTCTTCACGCTTCCCGCTCACCGCCAGCGGAAGATCTTCAGCGCCACGCCGAAACACACGATGCCCCACGAGACTACGACCGCAATCGGCGCGCCCAGATGCAGGATGGACGTGCCGTCGATCATCACCGCGCGCAGAGAGTCGTTGAGCGCCGTCAGGGGCAGCGCCTTCACGAAGGGCAGCATGACATCGGGGAACCGGGAGTAGGAGAAGAAGGTCCCCGACAGGATCCACATCGGCAGCATGGCCAGGTTCATCAGCCCCGACACGCCTTCGACGGTCCGCGCCCGGCTCGCGATGAGCAAGCCCAGCCCCGAGAAGGACAGGGAGCCGAGCAGCGCGATCACGGCCAGCGCGACGAACGAGCCCTGCACACCCACGCCGAAGATCAGCCACCCGAATCCCACCAGCGCCGCGACCTCGATCACCAGGAACACCAGCCGGGAGAGAATGAAGCCCAGCAGGTAGTGACTCTTGCGCATGGGCGTCGCCATGAAGCGCTTGAGCAGTTTCTTCTGCCGGGCGGTGACGACCGCGAACCCGACACCCCAGATCCCCGAGCCGAGCAGGTTCATGCCGAGGAGGCCGGGGATGAGAAAGTCGATGTAGCGCGACCCGCGGGCCGTGACGTGATCATCGTGCGCCGTCACCGGATCGGTACGTCCGGCCGCATGCTGCAGCGCCTGGTCGACCGCGAGACGCGCGGGTCGGCTCTCCTCGCGGGTCGGGTCGAACCGGTACGTGACGGGATTCCCCGGCACCACCAGGATGGCGATGCTGCCCGCCCGGAGGCGCGTGGCGGCCGCAGCGGAATCGAGAATCACCGCGCGCAGGGAGCTGTCGGGCTGCAGGGCGTGGACGGCCGCGCTGTCCCCCGCGCCGGAAAGCACGCCGACCGAGATCGCCGACGGCCCCTTGTTCCGGAAGGCCAGGCCCAGCGCGGCCGCGAGGACGATCGGAAATCCGAAAACCCAGAAGATGGCCTCGGGCTCCCGGCCGAACTCACGTACCCGGGACACGGTCAGCTGGAAGATCGGATGATTACGCATCGCGCAGCTGTCGCCCGGTGAGCGACACAAATACGTCTTCGAGGGTCGCGTGGTGGGTGGTGAGGGACGTCAGGCCGACGGCCCGCCGGGTGAGTGAAGCCATCAACGCGGGGAGGACGGTGTGCAGCTCGGCGGCGGTGAGCGAGACGCCGTCAGCCGTGAGTCGTACACTCCGCACGCCGGGCAGCGTCCTGATCTCGGCCGCGAACTCGTCGGTGGCGCCAGCGTTGGCCAGCGCGAAGTCGATCACGTGCTCGGCGCCGAGTGAGGCGATCAGCTCCCGCGGGGATCCCAGGGCGATGACCTTCCCGTGGTCCATGATCGCCACGCGATCGCAGAGCCGCTCGGCTTCGTCCATGTAGTGCGTGGTCAAGAGGACCGTGTGTCCCTGGCCCTTGAACCGCTCGACCACTTCCCAGAGCTGGCGGCGGGACTGCGGGTCCAGACCGGTGGTGGGTTCGTCGAGGAACAGGAGATCGGGCTTGCCCACCAGCGCGCACGCCACCGCCAGGCGTTGCTTCTGTCCGCCGGAGAGCTTGCCGACCCAGCTGTGCTTCTTTTCGCCCAGGGAGACGAGGTCGAGGACCTGGTCCACTGTGTTCGCCGTCTCGTAGAATGACCGGAACAGGGACAGGGTTTCGTCGACGGAGAGTTTGTCCGCCAGCTGGGTTTCCTGAAGCTGGATGCCGAGGTGCTCGCGTAGGGCCCGGCCGCCGGCTTCGTCCGCCCACCGCATCCCCAGGACTTCGACCTCCCCCGAATCGGGGAGGGTCAGGCCCTCGAGAATCTCGATCGTGGTGGTCTTCCCGGCGCCGTTGGGCCCCAGGAGTCCGAAGCATTCACCACGATGAATGGTGAGATCCAGCCCCGCGACCGCCACGACGTCCTCGTACTTCTTGACGAGACTCGCCGTCCGGATCGCCAGGCCGTCAGGGCGCGGGTTGCTCACCGGCCGCGGGCTTGGTGTCCTTCTCGGGCTGCATGGCGTTCTTGAGCGCCAGGTCCAGCTGCATGTTGATGCTGACGATACCGTCGTTTAGAGCCCGGATCTTGACGTTGATGCCCGCGTTCCGGCTCGCGACGATGGACAGATTCCCGGCCAGGTCGCCGACGGTGCCCACGGGTGAAGTGAGCAGCTTCTGTCGCATCTGCTGCATTTCGCGCGCGATCATTCCGGAAAGATTGTTGATCACCGACATCTTGGCGGCCCGGCTCGACTCCAGCTCCTTGACCGTCGTCTTGGTGTGGTCGACGATCTTCTGGAGCTCGAGAATCTGGTCGACCTTCCGCTGCTGATTGGCACTGAGTTTGACGCCGGCCATGTCGCCTCCCCCCGAGGTCCCGAAACCTACTCGGAGTCAGGCGGCGGTGGTACGGACGGGCCCCGGCTGGGTCACCGGTGCGTCTACTTCCACGAGCGTCATGAGCCAGAAAACGAAGACGATGATGCCCGCCGACATGTAGAACGGGACGGTGTGACCCAGGGCGCCGTACGCCCATCCGGCGTAGGCCGGGCCGAAGATGGCCGCCAATCCGCGATAGGTCTGCTGCACTCCCATCGTCACACCGATCTGCTTGGGATCGGCGCGATGGCTCACGAGCGCGGAATTGGCCGGGAATACCAGGGCGGTGCCCAGCGGCAGGAGGATCTGCGTCAGCACGAATATCGGGAGGGTGGGAGCCAGCGGCACCAGAATGAATCCGGCAAAGAGCAACGCCGCGCCGATGCGCATCGTCTTCACCTCGCCGAACCGGGCGTTGAACCAGCCCACGGGGGCTGCGCGCATCACCACCCCCACGATCCCGAAGATCATGAAGAAGTACCCGATCTGGTCGACGGTGATGCCGAACCTGTCGTGGAGGTACAGCGAAAAGATCGGCGGCAGCGCGTTGAACCCGAGCATGGCGAACGTGTAGACCCAGATCAGGAGGGAAATCGGGCTTCCCGGCTCACTCAGCACCTTACTCGCAGGCTTGGTGATGTTGTCGTACGCGTCCTTGATCGTCATCTGACGCACGCCCTGGGGCGTGTAATGGTCCACGCCGGCCTGCGCCCATCGCGATTCGGGTAGCCACTTCCAGGCAAAGGCGACATTGATCAGCACCAGCACGGCGCCAAACAGGCCCGGCGCCGCGTCGCCGAAGCGATGCATGAAGGATCCGATGGCGGGGCCCACGACCACCCCGGCGCTCGTCGCCGCCGAGATCCACCCCAGCGCCTTGGCTCGCTCCTTCGGGAGCATCGTGTCGGCGACATACGCCTGGACCACGCCGGTGGTCCCACCACCGAGCCCCTGGACGAACCGGGAGAGGAACAGCAGCCAGACCGTGGGCGCGAACGCGAAGACGACATACGCGACCGCCGAACTCGCCAGTCCGACGAGCAGCGCGGGCCGGCGCCCATGGCGATCCGATACGTAGCCCCAGATCGGAGACGCGATGAGCTGCGCCACGGGGAACGAGGCCACGAGGAGCCCCACCACCGCCGGACTCGCCTTGAGGTTGGTCGCATAGAGCGGCAGGAGGGGCCAGATGATCATCAGGCCCATCATGTCCACGAATGCCACCACCAAGAGCACGAACAGCCGCTTCAGGGAGGGGCTCAGGTTCACCGACGGGCTCCGATCGCGAGGACGACGGCACTGACCAGCATGAGCACTACCCCGAACGCGGCGGCGACGCCGATTTCATTCAACCTGAGCGACGACAGAATCTCCATCGAAATCGGGCGCGTGTCGTAGGTATAGAGTACCACCGACGTCACGAAGTCACCCAGTGCCGCCACGAAGGCCAGGCTGGCGCCCGCCATCAGCGCGGGCGAGAGCAGCGGCAGACTGACCCTGCGGAACGTTTCCCACCGCCCCGCCCCGAGACTCGCCGCCGCCTCCTCGAAGGCCGGATCGAGCTGACGGTACCCCGCGAGAATCGCCCGCCCCGTGACCGGGATATTGCGCACCAGATACGCCAGCGGGAGGATCAGCGCCGTCCCTACTAACACCCAACGGGCCTCCACCGGTTTCATGACACTGAACGTCGTCGCCAGGGCGATCGCGAAGACGGTGCCCGGGAGGGCCCAGGGGAGCGCCATCAGCGCCTCCATGATCTTGGCCAGCCGCACGCGACGCCTGACCACCATCCACCCGGCCGCCAGGGCGATCACCACCGCCCCCAGCGTGCTGACCACCGCCATCCAGAGCGAATTCACGAGGGGCGCCAGACGAGCCGGCTCCGCCAGCAGGCGGCGATAATTGTCCAGGTTCAACACCGGAGGGAAGGCTTCGGTTGTCCACGTTGCGTATGGGACGAGCGAGACCAAAACCAGGGTTAAATGGGGCAGGAGGAGCACCACGGCGAGCGCCCACCCGGCCACCGTGGCCGTCACCCGCGCCAGGGGCGTCCGGATGACGCGACGCCGGGGCGCGGCGCCCTTCCCCAGGGAGACCACGCCTATCTCTCCCTCGGAGCGCCGCAACAACACGAGGCCGGCGAGGGCCAGGAGCGCCAGGGCGACCGTCTCGACCATGGCGAGCGCGTCCTGGCCGTTCAGCCGGGAAGCGACGATCTGGGTCGGCATGACCCGGAATCCGCCGCCGAACACGTACGGCGCGGAAAACGACCCGAGGGCGGTCATGAAGGTGAGCAGGGTCGCGCCGGCGAGCGAGGGACGGAGCAAGGGCAGCGTCACGCGCACGAGCGTCCGCCACCGCCCCGCGCCGAGCGCGTGCGCCGCTTCGATCATCGCCGCATCGACCTTCGCGAGCCCCGCCCGGGTGAAGAGATAGAAATAGACGTACATGGAGTACGCGTGGACGAGCAGGATGGCTCCCGCTCCCTGCAACCGCCACGGGGCCTGCTGAAATCCGAAGACGAACTGCAGGCCCCGCGCGACGAATCCTGATTCGCCGTACAGAAAGAGGAAGGCGATCACGCCCACCAGCGGAGGCAGCACGGCGGGGAGCGCGATCAGCGAGCCGAGGAGCTTGCGTCCGGGGAATTCGAACCACTCGAAGAGAAAGGCGAGCGGAACGCCGATCGCCGCCGCGAGCACGACGCTGGCCACGGAGATCCAGCAGCTGGCCCAGAGCGCGCTCCACTCGGTGCGCCGGGAGACGAACGCGTGGATGGCGCTCGCGTGTCCCGCGTCGACGGCCACGATGAGCACGGGATAGAGCACCAGCCAAGCGAGCAGCAGCGTGAGCGGAAGGCCCGACGACGAGCGCTTCCTCATGCCGGGAACACGGCCTTTCGCACGGCCGCGAGGG
>DATEGY010000192.1:0-11993 GCA_035279865.1 Gemmatimonadales bacterium
TTCTCTGGTGGGCGTGGCCCGCGTGGCCGGCGAAACGGCGCCTCTGCTCTTCACCGCGCTCGGCAACATCAACTTCGACACGAACATCAAAGAGCCGATGCAGACGCTGTCGCTCCAGATCTTCACCTACGCCACCGGTCCCTTCGAGGATTGGCACCGGCTGGCGTGGGCCTCGGCCCTCGTCCTCATGACCCTCGTGCTGGGCCTCGCGCTGGCGGCCCGCTGGGCCACCCGCAAGCGATATGGCACCTGAGACCCTGGTGCAACTCGAGACCCGCCGGCTCTCCGCGCTCTTCCACCGGAACGTGGTCGTCCGGGAGGTGAGTTTGCCCTTCCCGCGTCACACGGTCACGGCGATCATCGGGCCGTCCGGATGCGGGAAGAGCACCTTTCTCCGCTGCCTCAACCGGATGCACGAGCTGTCCGACGGCGGCTGGGCCACGGGGCAGGTCATGCTCGACGGGCACGACATCTACGGCGGCGGCATCGAGGCGGTGGACGTGCGACGCCAGGTGGGCATGGTGTTTCAACGTCCCACCCCGTTTCCCACGATGTCCATCTACGACAACGTCGCCGCGGGCCTGCGGGTCAACGGCCGGATCCCGAAGCAGCGGATGGACGAAGTCGTGGAGCGCGCGCTCACCCAGGCGGCCCTCTGGGACGAGGTGAAGGACCGGCTCAAAGGCAGCGCGGTGGCCCTGTCCGGCGGCCAGCAGCAGCGCCTCTGCGTCGCCCGGGCGGTGGCGCCGGCTCCCGAAGTCCTCCTCCTGGACGAGCCGACCGCCTCACTCGACCCCGCCGGCACCCAGCGCATCGAGGAGCTCTGTACCGAGCTGAAGAAGCGCTACACCATCGTGATCGTGACGCACAACATGCAGCAGGCGGCGCGGGTGTCGGACTTCACGGCCTTCTTCTATATGGGCCGCCTGGTGGAGGTCGGCGCCACCCAGGAGTTGTTCACGAAACCGAACGACCCGCAGACCGAAGCCTACATCACGGGGCGGTTCGGTTGAGCGCCCCCGCCCCGTTGAATACGCGGGTTCCGACCGTACCGCAGCACACGCCTTCCGCCGGCAGCGGCGCGCCCCCGGTGCTCGACGTCCGCCAGTATGCCTTCTGGTACGGGCCCAAACAGGTCCTCTTCGATCTGTCGCTGACCATCCCGCGCCAGGCGGTGACGGCTCTGATCGGACCGTCGGGGTGCGGCAAGAGCACGTTCCTCCGGTCCATCAACCGGATGAACGAGATGCAGACGGGAACGCGCCACACCGGCGACATTCTGCTGGAGGGCGTGTCCGTGTTCTCCCCGGGGATGGATACCGTCGATCTCAGGCGGCAGGTGGGCATGGTGTTCCAGCGGCCCAATCCCTTCCCCAAGTCCATCTTCGACAACGTGGCCTATGGTCCCCGGTTGAACAGGCTCTGTCGCGAGGGCGAGATGGACGCCCGGGTGGAAGATGCGCTTCGCCGCGCCGCACTCTGGGATGAAGTGAAAGACCGGCTGGATGAGTCGGGAACAGGGCTGTCGGGGGGCCAGCAGCAGCGACTCTGCATTGCGCGCGCCCTGGCCAACAGCCCCGAGATTCTGCTGCTCGACGAGCCCTGCTCGGCGCTCGACCCCATCGCCACCGAGCGCATCGAAGAGCTCCTCGTGGAGCTCAAGAACGAAGTTACAATCGTGATCGTCACCCACAACATGCAGCAGGCGTCCCGGGTGGCCGACCACACGGGATTCTTTTACCTCGGCCACCTGGTCGAATTCGGCGAGACGTCGCAGGTTTTCACCATGCCGAGGGACGAGCGGACCGAGGCTTACATCACCGGGAGATTCGGATGAGCCAGCAACCTAACGCCGCCGAGTCGGCACGGCCCGGCGCCGGCCACCGGCACTTTCACGACGAGCTGGCGGCCCTGAAGGCCGACCTCCTCACCATGTCCGCCGAAGCGCAGGACGCTCTGCGGGAGGCGGTGGATTCGGTCCTGCATCGGGACGCCGCCATCGCGGCCCGCGTCATCGCGGGCGACGCGCGGGTGGACGCCCTGGAGCTGTCCATCGAAGAGCAGGTGGTCCGCCTCCTGGCCACCCAGCAGCCGATGGCCAAGGACCTGCGGCTGCTGATGGCCGTGATGAAGATCGCCAACGACCTGGAGCGGGTGGGCGACCACGCCGTCAACATCGCGCAGTCGGCCGAGCGGTTGCTCGCGTCGCGGTCGATCGCGCCGGAGCCCGAGATCATCGAGATGGCCCGGCAGGCGCGCACCATGCTCGCGGACGCGCTCGAGGCCTTCGTGCGCGGCGACGCCCAGGCCGGGCGGGCCATCTGCCGCCGGGACGACGGCGTCGATGCCCTGCACCGGTCGGTCTTCCGGATTCTCCTGACGCACATGATGGAGGACCCGCACATCATCGGCGCGGGGATGGATCTCTTCCTGGTGAGCCGGAATCTCGAACGGGTGGCGGATCTGGCGACGAATATCGCCGAGGACGTGGTGTTCTTGGTCGAAGGAAAGACTATTAAGCATCACGCGGAAGAGTAGACGGTTAGTTAATAGTCGGTTAGGCGGTTAGTCACTAACCGACTAACCGCCTAACAACTACAGATTCAGGCTCTCCTGAAATCCGCCCGCAGGAATGCTTTGACGAACAGCAATCCCGCAATGAATCCTCCCATGTGCGCGAACACCGCCACGCCTCCCGCATCCGAATTCCCTCCGAGGACCGGGAGTCCGCTCAGGAACTGCACCAGGAACCACCAGACCAGCATCAGGTACGCGGGCACGGCGATGGTGGTGAGGAAAAATCCCAGAAACACCAGTGTGTGGACCTTGACCTTCGGGAACAGTACGAGATAGGCGCCCATGACGCCGGAGATGGCGCCTGACGCGCCGATCATCGGGACGGCGGAATGGGTATTCGACAAGACTTGCGCAGCCGCGGCGGCCACGCCCGAGAGCAGATAGAAGACCAGATATCGGCCATGGCCCATCGCGTCTTCGATGTTGTTTCCGAAGATCCAGAGGAACCACATGTTGCCGAGGATGTGGAACCACGAGCCGTGCAGGAACATCGAGGTGAAGACACTCAGGTAGTTCGGGTGTCCGGTGGTGATGCACTCGAAGCCCCGGCCCAGGGGGACACTGATGCCGGGGGGCACACTGCGCAGGAGCTCTCCGGGGACGAGTCCCCATTGACAGGTGGAGGCTGCCAGCGCGTGCGCCGAGCCGGCGCCCTGGAAAAGAGTCCAGACGACTACATTGGCGGCGATGATGCCGACCGTGACCCTCGGAGTGAGCTCGGTCGGGTTGTCGTCTTTGTAGGGGAAGAACATGGGGACTTATGTAACTCGCGCGGTGATTGTCGGCAACAGAATGTGAGGAGGGTGACGACGGTTCCCGTCGTTGTCCCCGCGGACTGATAGCCCGCTCTCGGCGCGAACACGTCCGAAAGGACTTGCATGGCCGAGTTGTCCCGCAGTTCAAGTTCTTTAGACCGCGCTTGCGCCGAGAGCGCCCTATCAGGGCGCGGGAATTGGGGCGAATCCAGGGCAATCACCCTCCCGTAGGAACCCACGGGAGGATTCCTATGACCATCCCCGCTCGTGCCGTCGCCGTCACCGCAGGCCTCTCAGCCGCCGGGGCCGCGTTCGGCGCCGCCGCTGGAGCCACCGCCCTCGGCATCGTCCTCGCACTCTCGGATGGGCTGCACGCGCTCGGCGATCTCGGGGTCCTGGCCATTCCCGGCGTGTTGGGCGGCGCCATCGGCGCCGTGTGCGCCCCCCTTGCCGGCTGGCTTCTCCTCCGGCGCATCCCCCTCGGCAAAGCGTTCCTGGGCCTCACCATTGGGACGGTCGTGGGCGGCGTCGTGGGATGGTATCTGGTTCCTGAGGTAAACGGCCACACGGATGCGTTTTCGATATTCAACCTGATCGTTCGCCCGGTCTTGGGTGCCACTCTTGGATTCCTCTCCGCAGCGTTGCTGATGCGCGTTCGCCATCGCCGCCCGGCAGCGTAAGTCGCTATTCAGCGGTACCTTAAAGCCTGCCATTCTGGCGTCTTTTCCGGGCATAGGGCTTGCCCTTGAGCGACCCCGGAAAGCCAGTAAGCATCATTAACCATGGGTAAGGAGTCGTCGTTTTATGGCTGAGAAGATCATCGGCATCGACCTGGGCACCACGAACTCCGTGGTGGCCGTGATGGAAGGTGGAGACCCCGTCGTCATTCCGAACGCCGAAGGCGGTCGCACCACGCCGTCGGTCGTCGCCTTTACGAAGGACGGGGAACGTCTGGTCGGTCAGGTGGCCAAGCGGCAGGCGGTCACCAATCCGCAGAACACCATCTTCTCCATCAAGCGGTTCATGGGTCGCCGGTCCAACGAGGTCGTCGAGGAAACGAAGCGCGTCCCCTACAAGGTCGCCTCGGGTCCCAACGACCTCGCGTCGGTCGACATCCAGGGCAAGCGCTATACGCCCCCCGAGATCTCGGCCATGATCCTCCAGAAAATGAAGCAGACGGCCGAAGACTATCTCGGCCATAAGGTCGAGAAGGCGGTAGTCACCGTCCCGGCGTATTTCAACGACGCTCAGCGGCAGGCGACCAAGGACGCCGGCAAGATCGCCGGGCTCGACGTGGTCCGGATCATCAACGAACCGACCGCCTCGGCACTGGCGTACGGGCTCGACAAGAAGAAGGAAGAGAAGATCGCCGTGTACGACCTCGGCGGCGGCACCTACGACATCTCGGTGCTCGAGCTGGCCGAGGGCGTGTTCGAAGTGAAGTCCACAAACGGCGACACCCACCTGGGTGGCGACGATTTCGACCAGAAAATCATCGAATTCCTGGTGGCCGAGTTCAAGCGGGACCAGGGCATCGATCTGTCCAAAGATCCGATGGCCCTCCAGCGGCTCAAGGAAGCCGCCGAGAAGGCCAAGATGGAGCTGTCGTCCGCGATGCAGACGGAGATCAACCTCCCCTTCATCACGGCGGATCAGTCGGGCCCCAAGCACTTGAACCTGACCATGACCCGGGCCAAGCTCGAGCAGCTGGTGGACGACCTGGTGCAGCGCACCATCCCCCCGATGGAGCAGGCCCTGAAGGACGCGGGGCTGAAGCCGGGGGAGATTGACGAAGTCATCCTGGTCGGCGGTCAGACCCGGATGCCCAAGGTCCAGGAGATCGTCCAGAAGTTCTTCGGGAAGGAGCCCCACAAGGGCGTCAACCCGGATGAAGTGGTGGCGATCGGCGCCGCGATTCAGGGTGGCGTGCTGGCGGGCGAGGTCAAGGACGTCCTGTTGCTGGACGTCACGCCCCTCTCGCTGGGCATCGAGACGCTGGGTGGCGTAACCACGGTGCTCATTCCGCGGAACACCACCATCCCGACCAAAAAGTCGGAGGTGTTCTCGACGGCCGAGGATACGCAGACCACGGTGGAGATCCATGTGTTGCAGGGTGAACGGCAGATGGCGCGAGACAACCGCACCATCGGCAAGTTCCAGCTGACGGGGATCCCGCCCGCTCCGCGCGGCGTGCCGCAGGTCGAAGTGACGTTCGACATCGACGCGAACGGCATTCTTCACGTGTCGGCGAAGGACAAAGCGACCGGCAAGGAACAGAAGATCCGGATCGAAGCGTCGTCCGGACTCGGTGACAAAGACATCGAGAAGATGGTCAAGGAAGCGGAGGCTCACGCGGCGGAGGACAAGGACCGCCGTGAGGAGATCGAGCGCCGCAACCGGCTCGACTCGATGGTGTACGAAGTCGAGAAGAACGCCAAGGAATGGGCCGACAAGCTCGATGCCGGCTTGAAGACCCGGCTGGACCAGGCGGTGGACGGCGCCAAGCAGGCGTTGCGCGCCGGAGACGCCGCGGGCATAGGGAAGGCGCTCGAGGAGCTGCAGCAGGCCTACTCGGCCGCGGGCGCGTCCCTGTACCAGCAGTCGCGCGGGGCGGATCCCAGCGCCGCCCCTGGTGCGGACGCCGGGGCCCAGGCTCCAGGAACCGAGACGAAGCAGGAGAACGTGGTCGACGCGGACTACGAGATCGTGGACGACGATAAGAACAAGAAGGCCTAACCCTATAACGCAAGCGAGACGGCGATGTCGGTACGTACCCGGGATTGGTTGAAGTTCGTGTCACTGGTCGGCGTGGCGTTCGTCTTCGGACTGCTCTTCGCGTCGGCCCTGAACCTGACCCCCAAGAGCACGGCGGCCGTGCTGCCGACGCTCCCCACGCAGGCCCAGACGCCGATCCCGGCGGCCCGACCGGCCGCGCAGCTGGGTGACGCCTTCGTCGCCGTCTCGAACCGGGTCCGCCCCGCCGTGGTCTACGTCTCTTCGGCGCGCACGGAACGGGCGGACAACAACTCGCAGATCCCCGCACCCTTCCGGGACTTCTTCCAGACACCCGGCCAGCCGCGGCGTCCGCAGGTGGAAGAAGGCTCGGGCACGGGATTCATCGTGTCGACCGACGGCTACATCCTGACCAACAACCACGTCGTGGCCGGCGCGGACCGCGTGAACGTCAAGCTGTTCGACAAGCGCGAGTTCAAGAACGTGCGCGTCGTGGGCACCGATCCGCAGACCGACGTCGCCGTCCTCAAGATCGACGCCACCAACCTGCCCACGGTCACCCTCGGCAACTCGGATTCGACCAACATCGGCGAGTGGGTGCTGGCGATCGGCAACCCGCTGGGTGAGGAGTTCGACTTCACCGTCACCGCCGGCATCGTCAGCGCCAAGGGCCGCCCTCTGATCGGCCTCGCGCGCGGCGGCCTCCAGATTCAGGACTTCATTCAGACCGACGCGGCCATCAACCCCGGCAACTCGGGTGGCCCCCTCGTGAACATCCGGGGCCAGGTGATCGGCATCAACTCGGCCATCGCCTCCGGCACCGGTTACTACACGGGCTACGGCTTCGCCATCCCGATCAACCTGGTGCACACGGTGTTCGACCAGCTGGTGACCACCGGTCACGTGACCCGTTCGGTCATCGGCATCAGCGTGACCGATGCGGGGGAGGCCGATGCCAAGGCCGTGGGCCTGCCGGACTCGGACATCCACGGCGTGGTGGTGGACGACTACACCGGTGAGAACTCGCCGGCCAAGGATGCGGGGATCGAGCAGGGTGACGTCATCACCGCGCTCGATGGACAGCCCGTGAGCTACACGGCCCAGCTGCAGCAGATCATCGGGTTCAAGAAACCCGGCGACAAGGTCGCGGTGACCTTCTGGCGTCAGGGCGCCGGCCAGAAGACCATCTCCGTGCGGGTGATCGGCGCCACGGCCGACATGGACAAGACGGCGGCGCGGGGCAAGGGGAATGGCGACTCGGATGAACCGGCCTCCTCCACCCCGAAGAGCAGCACCCGCGCCCTGGGCATCGGCGTCCAGCCCCTCACGCCCGATGATCTGAGCCAGGACAACCGGCTCGCCCGGGTGGCCAGCTTCGGCGGCGGCATGGTGGTCACCAACGTGTCGCCCGAGGGTCCGGCCTATGGCCTGCTGTTCACCGAGGCCGACGGGGTCTACAGTGTCATCATGAACGTGAACGGGAAGCCGACCCGGAACTGGGAAGAGTACCGTGCGGCGGTCAAGGATCTGAAGAAGGGGCAGGTCGTGACCCTGCGCGTCTTCCAGTTCGGCCGGAATTCAGACGGGGGCCAGGAGCGGATCGTCCGCCTGGAGCTCTAGGCGACGAGCATCACCACGGCCACGGCGGCGAGCCAGGTGACGATGATCCCCTGGCCGACGTACATGACCTGAGACGTTTCGGCAAAGAGAACCGCCACGGCGACGTTGATCAGTCCCGTGGCGGTTCCCGTTTCCGCGAGCCACCGCGGGAACCGCCTCCCCGCGCGGATCCCCCGCCCCGCCACCACCAGCGCCACCCCCATCGCGAACGTCGCCAGCCGCTCGGCGGCGAGCCCGAAAGGGTGAATCGCCGCGTAGAGCACCTGCGCGTTCAGATCCGATGGAGTCTGCGCCAGCCTCCACCCCGTCCCCGCCATCACGAGCACGTTCAGCGCCCAGATCCCGAACCCGAGCGTGGCGAGCATGGCGGCGGTGCGCAGGAGCGACGCTCCCGGCGTGTCGAGGTGCCGGGCCACGAGCCCCAGGATCCCGGCCTGCATCAGCGGAAACGCGAACAGCAGCGTCCAGTGGATCAGGCGCCAATGCGGGGTATGAGCGATGATCCCGAGCTGCGCGGCGGCGTCCCCGGTCAGGAACGGATGAAACAGCCCGGCCACGCCGAACGCGAGCGCGCCCGCGAAGAGCGAGATGGCGGACCAGCGCGGAGGTCTCACAAAGCCCAATCTAGCTGTCGCGAGAGGGGCGGATATATTGGCCGAAAGGCCCGAAGGAGCCGCGATGAACAGCCGGTTCAATCAGGTGCTGCGGGAAGGGTTCATTGGAGGATGCGTGGGAGCGGCCGCCGTGGCCGTCTGGTTCCTCCTGGTGGACACGATCGACGGACGCCCGTTCTTCACGCCCGCCATGCTTGGCAGCGCGGTGTTCTGGGGCGTGCATGACCCCGCCAACGTCGTCATCGAATTCTCGCGGATCGTCGGCTACACCATGATCCACGTCTCCGCCTTCGTCGTCGTGGGCGTGATCGCCGCCTGGCTGGTGATGAAGACCGAAGAGGTGCCGCACGCCATGTTCCTGGTCGTCGTGCTCGCGTGCTTCTTCGAATTCGGCTTCTACATCTTCCTCGCGATCCTGGCGCCACCCTTGCTGGGGGCGCTGGCCTGGTGGAGCGTGGCCGCCGGCAACGCGATCGCCGCCGCCGGCATGGGCATCTACTTCTGGCGGATGCACCCGGCGCTCGCCGAAAACCTCAGGCGGCATCCCCTGGGGGAGACGGCGGACGGGGAGTGATCGCGTAGGCCTCCCGGGGGACGGCCCGCTCGGCGTCCCCGTGCTCGTCCCTCGCCGCCCAGCGGAACCAGATCACCGTCATCGCCCCCCAGAACCAGAGCGTCCCCGGCACCCACATCATCAGGCCCCCATACTGCTGGTCCGCCACCGGCGAGAGGCCCCACACCCGAAGGGGCGCTTCGACGTAGAACTGATAGATCGGCGCATCCGCCAGCGTGATCATCGCCCCCACCAGCGACATCGGCAGACCCAGGACGAACAGGTAGACCATCTGGATGGGATAGGACGCCCGCGGCAGCTCCGGCACCGGCGAGAGCACGGGCCACCACATCACCACGCTCGTGGCGATGAAGATCAGGTGTTGCGCGATGTGGAGGTTGTGGTGGCGCATGGCCGGCTCGTAGAACCGGGGGAAGTGCCAGAATACGATCGTCGCGGAGAAGATGATCCCGGCCAGGAGCGGCTTCGTGATCGCCCGGGCCAGGGCCATGACCCACCGGGGCGTCAGCAGGGGGCGCACCACCCACGCCGGCGTCCCGAACAGGAGGAGCGGGGGGAACACCAGGGTCAGGACGAGGTGCTGCAGCATGTGCGCGCTGAAGAGATACGTGTCGGACAGGTCGTGCAGGGGTCCATTCAGCGCGAAAAACAGCACCAGCACCGACGCCCAGAACGAAACCTGGCGCCAGATTGAAGCCTTCGCGCCCCCCAAAAAGAGATAGAGCCCGCCGAACAGCGCGAGCCCGATCACCACCGATGGATGGACGTCCCAGTGATCCCAGGGCGGGGGCAGCGTCACTTCAACACGAACACCTTGAAGAGGAACATGAGCGCCATCGCCATCCCGAAGGCCAGGAGGAGCGGGCCGCCGAAGATCATGGAGAAGAAGCGGTTGTCCATCTTCAGGTGCATGTAGAACATCACCACCAGGCAGAACTTGATGGCCGACAGAATCAGGAGGGCCGGGACCAGGATGGGGTGGAACGTGGGCACGTAGAATACGCCCACTTCCAGCACCGTGAGAATGAACAGCACGGTGGCCACCCGGATGTAGAGGCCGGCGGTCGGATGCGCGTGTGCACTGGCGTGTGTCTCAGACATGGTAGACCGGTTGAATGAGGTACACGACGGTAAAGATGATGATCCAGATCACGTCCACGAAGTGCCAGTACAGGCCCGTGATCTCGACCGTCATCGCGTTCTTGGACGTCAGCTTGCCCTGCATGGCCCGCACCCAGAGCGTGAAGAGCCAGAGCACGCCCACCGCCACGTGCGCGCCGTGCGTGCCGGTGAGCACGAAGAACGTGGTCCCGAACAGGTTGGTCTGCAGCGTCAGGCCATGTTCCACGAAGTGCGAGAACTCCCACACCTGGCCGCCCAGGAAAATCAGCCCGCCGATCACCGTGCCCATCAGCCAGACCTTCGCCCACTTCATGTCGTTCCGCTGCACGGCCGCGAGCGCCAACACCATCCAGAGCGACGACATGAGCAGGTCGAACGTCGAGAACGACGTGAAGGGAATATTGAGGATCTGCTGGGGGTAGGGACCCACGAGGCTCCGGTGACTGTAGATCAGGTACGTGGAGATCAGGGTCGCGAAGAGCAGGCACTCCGAGCCGATGAACGCCCAGAACGCCATCTTCCGGCTGTCCAGCCCCATCGAGGTGTGGTGACCCTCGGCAGCGTGCGGAGCCGCGGCGTGACTCATCTCAAACCTCGAAGGGCTCGAAGCCCCACTTGAAGATTCCCACGAGCATCACCGCGGCGGCCACGAACGCGAGCCAGAGCTGCCCGGAAATGAGCGACGTCGCGAGCAGCGGCAGCCCCGCCGCCGATACCATGGGCCACCACGAGCCGTCGGGCACGTGGATGTGGCCGGTGGGGGGGTGCTGGGTCACCGATTCCGGCTCGTTCCAGAGCGGCAGGCGCGAATGCACCGTGGGGATCTGCGCGAAGTTGTAGACCGCCGGCGGCGACGTGGTCGCCCACTCGAGGGTCGCGCCCTCCCACGGATTGTCCCCCGCCACTTTCCCCTGGGTCCTGGTGCGGATGACGTTCCAGATGAAGAGCAGCATCGAAAAGGCGATCAAGAAGGCGCCGATCGTCGAGACCAGGTTCATGGTCGAAACGCCGAGGTCAGGCGAGTAGGTATAGACGCGCCGGGGCATGCCCAGCAGGCCGATGAAGTGCATCGGGAAGAACGCCAGGTTCATGCCGATCAGCATCAGCCAGAAGTGCGTCTTGCCCAGGGCCTCCGAGAGCAGCCGGCCCGTCATCTTCGGCCACCAGTAGTAGATGCCGGCAAACAGGCCGAACACGGTGCCGCCGAACAGCACGTAGTGGATGTGCGCCACCACGTAGTACGTGTCGGTCTGCTGCAGGTCCGCCGGGGGGGACGCGTGCGTCACGCCCGACAGCCCGCCGATGATGAACATCGCGATGAACCCGACGGCGAAGAGCAGCGGCGTATCGAACCGGATCTGGCCGCCCCAGAGGGTCGCGATCCAGTTGAAGATCTTCACGCCGGTGGGAATGGCGATGAGCATGGTGGTGGACGAGAACACCGCGTCCGCGATGGGCCCGAGGCCCACCGAGAACATGTGGTGACTCCAGACGCCCCAGCCCATGAAGGCGATCAGGATGCCCGAATACACCACCACCGTGTAGCCGAACAGGGGCTTCCGCGAGAACGTGGGCAGGATCTCGGAGATCACGCCCATGGCCGGCAGGATGAGGATGTAGACCTCGGGGTGCCCGAAGAGCCAGAAGAGGTGCTGCCAGAGCACCGGGTCGCCGCCCGCCTGGACCTGGTAGAAGTGAGTCCCGAAGAACCGGTCGAACATCAGGAACGCCAGCGCCACCGTGATCACCGGGAACGCCGTGATCATCAGGAACGACGTGACGAGCGTCATCCAGGTGAACACCGGCAGGCGCATCATCTTCATCCCCGGCGCCCGCAGGTTCAGGATGGTGATGATGAAGTTGAATCCGCCCGCGAGGGACGAGACCCCCAGGATCTGCAGGCCCAGGAGCCAGAAGTCGATGTTGGGACCGATGGAGTACTGCCGCTCGGTCAGGTTGGCGTAGCCGAACCACCCGCCGTTGGGCGCCACCGAGAGA
>DATEGY010000193.1:0-4347 GCA_035279865.1 Gemmatimonadales bacterium
CCTTCTCTAGTAGAAGGACCGTGTATATTTGCCCCTTCGTCGGGCCCTTAGCTCAGCGGTTAGAGCAGCGGACTCATAATCCGTCGGTCCCAGGTTCAAATCCTGGAGGGCCCACCATACTACTAGACGTCTAGACGCACAGACGTCCAGTCAAGTAATGAAAGATCCACTGGGTGGTTAGCTCAGCTGGTTAGAGCGCCGGTCTCACATACCGGAGGTCACAGGTTCGAGTCCTGTACCGCCCACTACAGCAGCCCGCCGCGCCTCAGCTTCCCGACCTGATCGAACACCGCTTCGTGCGCCGCGAGCACCTCGGACGGCGCGACCGTCGAGACCCCCGCCTTCCCGACTTCGATCGCCGCCGCGTAGGTCGCCATCTGCGCGGCCTCGCGCACCGACGCCCCCGCCGCCAGCGCCGTCCCCACCCAGGCCGTCACGGTATCACCGGCGCCTGAGACGTCGTAGACCTCCCGGGCCATGGCCGGTACCCGGACGATCTCCTTGTCCTTGGTGACCAGGACCATGCCCTGGGCGCCGAGGGTGAGCAGGAGGTTGGCTACGCCGAGCTTGTCGAGGGTCTCGGGCAGGGCGTCCGGGTGATCGAGGTCGAGGGACGCCCCCATGGCCTGCTCGAGCTCCCGGCGGTTCGGCTTGAACACCGTGGCGCCCTTGTACCCGAAAAAGTTCTTGAACTTGGGGTCCACCACCACCGGCACGCCCCGCTTCCGCGCGAGGTTCATCGCCCGGTCGATCACCTGAGGCGTGAGCGCACCCTTGTTGTAGTCCTCGATGAGCAGGGCATCGGCATCGGCCATGCCGTGCTCGAGCTTCGCGAAGACCTGCTCCATGGTCTTCTGAGAGATAGGGTCGTCCACTTCTTCGTCGATACGCACGAGCTGCTGCCCGCGCGCCATCACGCGCGTCTTCGAGGTCGTGGGACGCGCGGGGGCGACGACCAGATACTGGTCGGGGAGCCGGGCCGTCGCGAGCTCGGAGCGCAGGGAATCGCCCCGCTGGTCGTCCCCCACCACCGCCACCAGCCGGCCTTCGGCGCCGATCGCCGCAACGTTGGCCGCCACGTTTGCCGCGCCGCCGAGCGCGTGCCGCCGGCGTTCCACGGTGACCACCGGCACCGGCGCCTCGGGGGAGATCCGCTCCGCGTCCCCGGCGAGATAGATGTCGAGCATCGCGTCACCCACGACCACGATGCGGCGCTGCGCCATGCGGAGGAGCAGGGACTCGAGGCGCTCGCGCGTGAGGCGCGGCTCGGCGCCGGAGGCTCGGGGGGCGGTCAGGGGAGCACGCTCTCCCCCCCGAACCGCCACGTCACGGCGAGCTGGCCCACGAAGCGCGTGTCGGTCACGCCGGTCGCATGTCCCAGGTTGTGGATGAAGTGAACGCCCGCATTGCCGCTCACACCCCAGTGCGAGCGGTCGAGCTCAGCGCCCAGCGCCAGCCGGAAAATGCGCTCCGGTGTTCCCGACAAGAATGGGGCGGTCGAGCCGTACTGCGCCACCGGCGGATACGGGAGGTGAAAGTCGCCCTGGCCCTGCCGCACCAGCGTGGCCTCGGGGCTCAACAAGAGTCCCGCGGGACCGAGGTAGCTCCCCTTCAGCGTGAGCTGGTCGTAGTCCGAGAAATAGCGCGCCAGCCCGACGCCCTGGCGCTCGACGGTCTCCGCGGGGTTGGGGGTCCGGTACGTGAGGTTGGCCACGCGCGTATAGAAAGCGGTCCACGAGCCGCCGGCCGCCGGCACGGCGGCGCCGAGGGTCAGTCCGTAGGACGCCGGCTCGTTGTTGCCGGACGTGGCGCCGCCCCCGCGATCTACCTGAATGTCGTCGATCAGGAGCGAGCCGAATGCGTTCGCGTGGCCCACATGCGCCTGCACGTCGGCGCCGAGGAGACTGTTGGTCTTGGTGGACTGATCGTACTCCTGGAGCAGCCCCAGCGTGACGATGTTGGCGTACCACGGCTCGAGCTCGCGGGAGGGTCCGGCCAGGATGTTGCCCTCCCAGAGCGCCACGGTGAAGCTCTCGGGGCGGTGGAATTCCAGTCGGTGCGCGCCGAGATAGCGGTGATTGGGCGTACCCGACGTGTCGTTGATGTCGTCGAGCTGGGTGATGATGGCATCGAGATGCAGGCCCGGCGTGCCGATCGTGATCCCCAGATGGTCGTAGCTGTACGGGGCCGGTGAGATGAGCAGCCCCTGGAGGGCCGGTGGTCCCCAGTTGCGGGACAGGGTTCCGAAAAACACCTCGCCGTAGCGCCATTGCGCGCTGAGGTAGGCCTCGCCATCGCGGCCCGCGATGAACCGGTCCTTCTTCCCGGCGAAATCGGGATCGTGTTTCAGTCGGGTGTCGAATTCCGGGTACGTGACCAACACGACCGGTCCGTAGTTGGCCTGCAAACGCAACCCTCCGTTTACGAACCCTCGAGTCGGCTTGGGGTCATGCGAGGGGCCACCACGGTCCAGCTCGAGCGGGTCGCGAAGCGCCGAGCTCGCGACGCTCGTGCCGAGGTCGCCGTCGAGGCGGCCGTGGGGTCCCGCCTCGGTGGAGCCGAGCGCGTCCAGGATGGTGCGCGCCATCTCGCGCTCGCCCGAGGTCATCGCCGTGGTGTCCGCGTCCTTCAGCGCCTGAACGATCGCGGCTTCACGCCAGGGACGCGTGAGGGGCGTCGGATCGACGACGACACCCCGCGCGATCAGGTGCTCGAGGTAAGGCGCGGCCCAGTGGGAGAGGGGGAGGTAGGGAGAAGCGGACTGCGCGCCAAGAGGCCAAGAGGCCAAGAGGCCAAGTAGCGACAGGACCCGAAGAGCTCGCATGCGAGCCACAATATAGGCGTTTCCCGTTATCTTCAGCCCGCGCCATGTCCCCACTTCTCGTTCTTATCATCGCCGTCCTGGCCACGACCTATGCCGGGCCGGTGATTCGTCTTGCGACAGCGCCGGCCCTGGCCATCGCGTTCTGGCGCCTCACCCTGGTGCTGCCGGTCACCGGGCTGGGGGCGTGGCGGGAGTCCCGGGCCGCCGGCCCGGGGTCAGCCGCTCCAGGGAGTTTGGTTGGGGAGTTCCCGGAACCCCGGGCCGCCGGAACGGGGTCAGCCGCTCCAGCGGATCCGGTGGGCAGCTCGTTGGTCCTGATGTTCATTTCCGGGCTGGCCCTCGCGGCGCACTTCTGGACCTGGATCGCCTCGCTCCAGTACACGTCGGTGGCGAGCTCGGTGGTGCTGGTCTCGCTCAAGCCGGTGTTCGCCTGGGGCATCGCGGCACTCTGGCTGAACGAGCACCCGACAGGGCGCGAGAAGTGGGGGATCGGGCTGGCCGTGTTGGGTGCCGTCCTCATCGGGACCGCGGATGCGCGAGGAGCCATCGGAGCGGTTGGCGGGGACGTCCTGGCCCTGACGGGGGCACTGGCGGCCGCGATCTACTATGTGATCGGCCGGCGCGTCCGGGCGACAGTCGGGGTGTGGAGTTACGCGGCGGTGGTCTACACCGTCGCCGCCGCCGCCCTCGCAGGTCTGGCACTCGGCTCGGGGGTCGCATTCACGGGATATCCGACATCCGACTGGATGGTGTTTCTCGCGCTCGCGGCCGGGCCGATGCTGATCGGACATACCGGCCTCAATTACGCGCTCAAACATTACCGGGCGACCACGGTGAACGTCGCCGCGCTCGGCGAGCCGGTGGGGGCCACGATTCTCGCCTGGCTCATTCCGGCCATCCATGAGATCCCGTCGCCCCTCGCGCTCGTCGGCGGGGCGATCACCCTAGGGGGCATCGGGCTTACACTAACTTCGGGGGGAGAGGGAGCTCGTCGGGCGGCGTAGCTCCTCTTTCTTTTTTACGTATTAGACGAGCGGGCGCTGTCATCCTGAGCGCCGAAGGCGCGAAGGACCTGCTTTTTCTGGCCAGTCATGCGCGGTTGACACTTTGAGCTTGGAAGGCAGGAGATGCTTTGAGTGCGCAGTGAAGCGACGGCTTTTCTGGCGAAGGGACAAGCTTTCCGCGCCTTCCTGGTTCAGGATGACCTGCGGGGCGTCACTGGCCAGAAAAGCAGGTCCTTCGCTCGCGCTTAGGCGCTCGCTCAGGATGACAGCTTCGCTCGTTTTTTTGGGGAATAGGGAATAGGGAGTATTGATGGAGGGGACGATAGTCGATGCACGTTGAACTGGTTCGGGGGTCGATCGTCGAAAGCCGTCATGAGGTGCACGCCGCGGTCGTCGACGGCGACGGGAAGCTGGTCGCGTCCGCGGGAGACCCAGACTACGTCACCTTCTGGCGGTCCGCGGCGAAGCCGTTCCAGGCGATGCCCATCGTGGCGGACGGCGCGGCGGATCACTTCGGGA
>DATEGY010000194.1:0-7604 GCA_035279865.1 Gemmatimonadales bacterium
ATCTGTGCGTCTGTGCGTCTAGCCTATACCTCTGTCTTCGGCTCTTCTGCAACCTCGTCCTTCGGGAAGCCCGTCGCCGCCAGAACGATCCGGTGGTGAATGGGATCCACCTCGAGTACGGACACCTCTACCGCCTGCCCCTCTTTGACGGCCTCAGCGGGATCCTGAATGTCCGGAATGCCGAGCTGCAACATGGGGATGAAGCCTTCGATGTCGTTCCCGAGATCGACGACGACACCCTTGTCCATGAGGCGGACGACGCGGCCGCGCATCTGCGTGCCGACGGGGTACGTCTCACCGATCCGCAGCCACGGATCCTCCTCCGCCTGCTTCAGGCCGAGGGAAATCCGCTTGTTCTCGGCGTCGACGTTCAGAATGAGAACGGTGACGGTGTCTCCCTTCTTCAGCATCTCCGACGGGTGCTGCACCCGCTTGGTCCACGACATGTCGGAAATGTGGATCAGGCCATCGATACCCGGCTCGATCTCGACGAACGCGCCGAAGCTGGTCAGGTTGCGGACCTTCCCGGTGATCCGGGTGCCGACCGGGTACTTCTGCGGGAGGGCCATCCACGGATCCTGCTCGGTCTGCTTCATACCCAGCGAAATCTTCTCTTCGGTCTCATCCACCTTGAGCACCACGGCTTCGATCGATTCGCCGATCGAGACGACCTTCGAAGGATGCCGGACGTTGCGGGTCCAGCTCATCTCGGAGATGTGGACCAGGCCCTCGATGCCGGGCTCGAGCTCCACGAACGCGCCGTAGTTGGTGATGGAGACGACCTTCCCCTGGACCCGCGTGCCGACCGGATACTTGGCGGCCACGTTCTGCCAGGGGTACGACTGGAGCTGCTTCAAGCCGAGCGAGATGCGCTCGCGCTCCCAGTCGATGTCCAGAATCTTGACTTCGAGCTCGTGGCCGATCTGCACCATCTCGGACGGATGGGAGACGCGGCCGTAGCTCATGTCGGTGATGTGGAGCAGGCCGTCCACGCCGCCCAGGTCGATGAACGCGCCGAAGTCGGTGATGTTCTTGACCACGCCCTTCCGGACCTGGCCGACCTGGAGCTCCTTCATCAGGACGTCGCGCTTGGTGCGCCGCTCGGCCTCGAGCAGGACGCGGCGGCTCACCACGATGTTGCGGCGCCGCTTGTTCAGCTTGATGATCTTGAACTCGAAGCTCTGGCCCAGGAGCTCGTCGATGTTCGGGACCCGCCGCAGCGCGATCTGCGAACCCGGCAGGAACGCGTCCACGCCCATCAGATCCACCACCACGCCGCCCTTGATCTTCTTGATCAGGGTGCCGTGGACCGGCTCGTCCTTTTCGTGGGCCTCGCGGATCTTTTCCCAGACCCGCATGAAGTCGGCCTTCTTCTTGGAGAGGACGACCGCGCCCTCCTGGTCTTCGAGATGCTCCAGGAAGACTTCGACCTCGTCCCCTTCTTTCAGGCTCTTCGGGTCCTTGAACTCGTCGATCGGGACGGCGCCTTCGGACTTGAAGCCGACGTCCAGGATCACGGCCGCGTCGGTGACGCGCAGGACCTTGGACTTGACGATTTCACCCTCTTCAATGTTCGAAAGGGTGCCCTCGTACAGCTCCGTCATCTTCGCGATGTCGTCGGCGGAATACTCTTCGTGGAGATCGGACCGGACGCGGAGCACGGAATGCGTGGAGGACTTCTTGGGGGGCAACTCGACCGACGAATCTTCGAGATCCTGGGCTTCAACCTGCATGTAAGACCACCTGGTTCGGTTAGGCGTTTCAGGAATCGCGTCCCGGGGCCAATCCCCGGGGGCGTCAAACGGACCGGGAACCTAGCGGAGTGCCCACTCCCGCGCCAGCGCCACCACCCGCTGCACCTGCTCGTCGAACGACAGCCGGGTGGAATCCAGCACCAGCGCGTCCGGCGCGGGCTTGAGGGGGGCGACCGCCCGCTGGGAATCGGCCTCGTCCCGGGCCGCCAGTGCCTGTGATTCGCGCGCGACACGGTCGGGCTCGAGCGCTTCCCCGCGCTGGGTGATCCGCCGGCGGACCCGCTCGTCCGGGGTGGCGGTGAGAAACACCTTCACGGGCGCGTCCGGGAAGACCACCGTGCCGATGTCCCGGCCGTCCACCACGACGCCGGACGGGTGCTCCTGCGCCGCCTGCCGCTGTTGGGCATTCACCCACCTCCGGACGCCGGGCAGTGCGGCAAGCGCCGACACCTTGGCAGTGACGCGCTCGGTGCGGATCGCGTCCCCCACATCCACGCCGGCCACCGAGGGGCGGAATTCGGTGCCGATGAGATTCAACCGGACGGGCAAGTCCTCCGCCATCCCGACGATGCGCGTCTCGAGCCACTGCCCTCCACCCAGGTGATCGAGGGCGGCGAGCGTCAGCGCCCGGTAGAGCGCCCCCGAGTCCAGGTGCGTCCAGCCCAGCGCCTGAGCCACAGCCTTGGCCGTCGACGACTTCCCCGAGGCCGCGGGACCGTCAATCGCGACGACGCGCAGTACCACCGACCCTCCGGAGGTCAGAGAAGAATCCAGGGTAGCTCACGGCCACCGACTTCCGTTCCGACAGGCGGACCTCCGCGCCGGGGAGGGTCCCCAGCACCGCGAACGCCATGGCCAGGCGGTGATCCCTGGCGGTCTCGACCGTCCCGCGGGGCGGCTGCTCGGTGCCTGCCACGTGGAGGTCATCCGCGCGGGCCTCCGCCTGAACCCCGACCGCCCGCAGGTTTTTCGCGATCATTTCCAACCGGTCACTCTCCTTGACGCGCAGCTCTCCTACGCCGTGAAACACCGTTTCCCCGGCGGCGCGGCTCGCCAGCACGGCGAGGATCGGCACTTCATCGACGAGCGCGGGGACTTCCGCGGGAGCCACGGTGGTGCCCGAGAGCGGCGCCGGCCGTACCAGCAGATCGGCCACGGGCTCCGGGCCCACCTCCCGCACGTTGACGACGTCGACTGCCGCGCCCATGCGGGCGAGGACCGGCAGGAATCCGGTCCGCCCCGGATTCACACACACGTTCTGAATCCGAAGCTCGCCCTGCGCCGCCAGCAGTGCGACCGCCACGAGAAACGCCGCCGACGAAGGATCGGCAGGGACCGCGATCGAGAATCCCTTGAGGACATTGCCGGACGGGCGGAAGCCGACGACTCCGGGCTCCCGGCTCGCGTCCTCACCAAGCCACCGGAGCATGCGTTCAGTATGATCCCGGCTCGGCATCGGCTCCCGCACCGTGACGGCGACTCCTCCCGTCAGTCCCGCCAGCAGGAGCGCGCTCTTGACCTGCGCGGACGCGACCGGTGACCGGTATTCGATGCCGTGGATTTTGCCGCCGCGGAGGCTGGCAGGAAGCGTACCACCCTCCGTTTCTTCAATGCGCGCTCCCATCGCCCGGAGCGGGTCGGTCACGCGGCGCATGGGGCGGCGGCGCAGCGACGCGTCCCCGGTGAGCGTGGCGCGAATGCCTTCACCCGCGAGGATGCCGAGGAGGAGGCGCGTCGTCGTGCCCGAGTTGCCGCAGTGCAGCCGGGAGCCGGGAGTCGTGAGTCGTCCACTCCGGATGGTGACGGGCGTTCCTTGACGAACCGGACTGACGGCTGCGCCGAGCTGGCGCAACACACGCGCGGTCGATTTCACATCTTCGCCAGCGAGGATCCCGGTGATCTCGCTCTTCCCTTTGGCGAGCGCGGCGAACATGAGCGCGCGGTGCGACAGGCTCTTGTCGCCCGGGGGCGTGACGGATCCGCTGACGTGCATGGAAGGGAAGTTAAAGGAAAAGGGGCGGCTCCGAAGAGCCGCCCCCGTTGTCTGCATCAGGCCTGGTGCCTGTTACGGATGGACGTTGAACCGGGTGGACGTCGCCCCGTTGACTTGGATGGCGGGTCGCCCCCCCACCGATCCGGTGACGCTCAACAGGTAGCCACCCGGCTTCACCTGACTCAGATCGCCGAAGGTCGCGACGCCATTGCCGTCGGTCGTTTGCGTCAGCGTTCCGTTGAGCTGGGCGGGGGTGCCGTTGTTGTTGAACGAAACCACCGTCACCGCCACGTTCGGGATCGGGTCCCCCGTCTTCGCGTCCGTCACCAGCACTTGCACCGCCGGCGTGATGATCTGATTCACCTTCACGTTGGACGGCTGCCCAACGAACGCCATGGGTGCGCCACTGTCCACCACCAGCGGACCGAACTCGCTGTGGATGCCCTTGGTCGAACCCGCCAGGCCGCCCGGATTGCCGTAGAGGGCCTTGGGCACGAAGAAGGACCCGACCGTGCTCGCGAGCTGCTTCAAGAGGCCGGGCTTCCCCGCCGAGGCGAGCGAGGACGAGCAGCTCACCGGATCGAGGAACGCCGCGTCCGCGAAGGGCAGGAGCCCCACATTCTCTTCATGCATCAGCGACTTGGTGTTGGTCGTGACGTCCAGGCAAAGGCCGACCATGGCACCGGCGCCGGCGAAGACCGTCGAGCGCGGCACGACCTTCCAGTCATACGAGGTCGACGTCGAGCCGGGACGGCCGTACAGCAGGATGCGGTCCGGCGCAGGGTTGCCCGCCAGCAGATCGCTCCAGCCGCCGCTGATCGGGTTCACGCCGGAGAAGGGCGCCGCGACCGGCCGGTTGACGGCGGGGTCCGTGGCGTCCGTCGCTCCCCCGCGGACCTCGAATGCACCGTGTTGCGCGGGATCGAGGGCCACCGAGAAGTCCTCGGGGAACACGGACGGCAGGTCGGCCGCGTTCGAGTACATGCAGGCGAGCAGATCGTTCACCAGCGCGCCGCCGTCGGTCACGTCGGCGTTCCCGGCTTTCACGTTGTTGGCGACGTGGACCAGAATGTCGAACCCGATGCCCTGCGCGGCGGTGGTCCCGGCTTTCGCCTGCTGCATGGAGCTCACGAGAGTCTTGACGGCCCGCGCTTCGGTGCTGCCGAAGTACCGCCCGACGAGCGTGGTGATGGAGCTGAAGCTGCAGGTGCCGGTGGGAGCAATGCCTCCACCCTCATGATGGGCCATCATCGAGGACACGCGCGTGGTGCCCCCGGGCGTGAGCGGGCTCTTGGCCTCGCCGCAGGCCGCGATGCCGGCAGCGAGGAGAAGGAGTGACGCACGGCGACTACCGGTCATCGTTACCTCGGGCGCAAAAGGGTCGGACGACTTGTCTGAGAAGGCTGCTACAAAACAGTGCGAGCATGCAGAAAATGCGCCAGAAAGAACGCCCGAAAACGGCTGACTCGGGAGTGAGGCAGGCGCGCCATGGTGGGGCGCGGGTCCAACACCTCTCTTAACGGGATCCGACGAGTGCTTTGAACTTCGGATCGTCGCGGAGGCCGTTGAGCCACCACGTGGGATCCTTCGCCACGTTGGGACGCTCCTGGGGATTCAGCGCCAGGTACTTGGCCAAGAGGTCCAACGCCTCGGCGCGGTCGCCGAGAATATTGCGCAGAAACATCTCCAGGTAATACAGATCGCCCGACTGATCGGCGCTCTCGGCGGCCCGGGCACGCAGCGCCACATTCCGCGCGCTGTCCTTCAGCCCGGCATTCGCAATCCCCATGGCCACCAGCAGCGACCCTCGGGTCCGCCGGAACTCACGTTCGGGGGGCGGATACTGCTGAACGTTCTGATCGAGCAGCTTCCACAGATGAGGGATGTCCGGCTTCGGACCACCCTTGAGCGCGAAAATCGAAATCTGACACTCAGTGAAGTAGGAATCGTCCGGGAAGCGGCGACTCCCCTCCCGGCACCAGCGCGACGCCTCGGACCGGTCCCCGAGATCGAGCGACGTGCCGTACAGCATCCACACCGTTTCGTTCGCATCCGCGAGGTACGGGTCGGCGTCGTACGCCTGCGAAGCGAACACCTTCGCCTGCGCGGGCTCCGACGTCCGTGCCTCGAGATGCGCGAGGAGTGAGAGGGCCTCCCCCCGCCGCGGATTGGCCAGGTCCGCCCCTCCCGCGATGAGATCCCGCTCGGCGGCCTTCAGCAGCTGGTCGCTCGTCATCGGGGCGGCATCGAGGTTGTACGCATACCGGACATATTCCATGGTGCCCCGCAGGTGGAGCGCCTCGGAGTCGGGCCGGATCTTGAGCGCCTGATTGGCGAAGTCGATTCCCTGCCGGGTCCACTGATCCATGGGATCCTTGTCGAATCCCTTCACGTGCCGCTGATGCCAGGCGATCCACCCCCGCTCGATCACCGGAGTGGTCCACTTCGAATCGAGGCGCGAGGCCTTCGCCAGCACCGAGTCCGCATTCGCCAGCTGCCGCGCCGCACTCGCCGTGTCACCCGACGCCAGCAAGGGCTCCACCTGCCGGTCGAACCCCGCCGCCTGCTCCACCAGGTCCCACGCTTCCTTGCTGCCGGTTCCGGCACGGGAGACCAGTCGATCCACTTCCTGTCCCAGCGTGGGCCGCAACACCCGGGCGACCTCACCGGCCAGCGTGTCCTGCAAGGCGAGCATGTTACCCTTGGGCGCGACGAGCCGCGCGCTGGTCTTTTCGTTCCCGCTCGCGTCCGACATGGACACGGAGAGCAGGAGCGAATCCCCCACTTGATCCACCGACCCCGACACGATGGTGCCGACCGACAGCGCCTTCGCGATGCTGTCCGCGCGCACCGCGGTGCCGCGGTACGAGGCCACCCCGTTCGGCGAAACGACCTTCAGCGTCTGGACGGCAGCGAGCTCGTGGATGAGGGCTTCCGTCAACCCATCGGCCACGTAGCCCAGCGACTTGCCCGACGACCGGTCCTGGAAGTAGAGGACGGCGATCTTGCGTGGATCGGGTCCCTCGATGGCGCCGCTCGCGCGGCGTCCGCCGAGACTGCGCACGGCGATGAATCCCACGGCCAGGACCGCCACGCCGGCGGCGATTCCCGCAATCAGCTTCCAGGGCAGCGTGCGGCCGCCCGGCGCCGCCGGCATTCCCCCCATGGTCCGGCGCCGCTGCGCCGCGGTGATCGTGGACGGCCGTCCCAGCGCCTCGGCGAACATCACGACCGTGGGGAACCGGTCGGCCGGCGTCTTGGCGAGCGCCCGGAGCAGCGCCGCCTCCATGGTGTCCGGAATCGATTCGCGGACGATGGATGGCGGCGAGACGAGATCCATCGAATGCCGGGCGATCACCGCCTGCACCGTCGGTCCGGTGAAGGGCGGCGCGCCCACGAGGAGCTCGTACACGACGCACGCCAGGCTGTACTGGTCGGTCCGGCCGTCGATGTCGGGGGAGCCGGTTCCCTGCTCCGGACTCATGTACGTCGGCGTCCCGATGATGGTCCCGGTCTGCGTCAGGGAGTGCCCGGCCCCCTCGGCGCGCGCAATGCCGAAGTCGGCCACGATCGCCGTGTCCCCCGAGAGCATGATGTTTTCAGGCTTGATGTCCCGGTGCACCACCCCCCGGCTGTGCGCGTAGGCCAGGGCGCTCGCGACCTGCGCCGTGATCTTGAGGACGTCTTCCTGGGAGAGCTGCTTCTCGCGGTTCAGCCGGTCGCGGAGGGACTCACCCTCGACGAAGGGCATGACATAGTAGAAATGATTCCCCGCGGCTCCGGAGTCAAATAAAGGAAGGATGTGCGGGTGCTGGAGCTTGGCCGCGATCTCGATTTCGCGAAGAAACCGGTCCTGC
>DATEGY010000195.1:0-2004 GCA_035279865.1 Gemmatimonadales bacterium
AGGCGAGCGTCCGGCGTGGGGACCGGGTGTTTCCGATCGGACTCACCACCACGACCATCGAGGGCCCGAAGGGAGACCTGCCCCGGGTCACGGCCATCTTCGCCGACATCTCGGACTCCAAGCGGCTCCAGGAGCTGCACCTGCGCGCCGAGCGTCTGGAGGCGGTGGCGGAGCTGTCCAGCTCGCTGGCGCACGAGATCAAGAACCCCCTCGCGTCCATCCGGTCCTCGGTCGAGCAGCTCTCGCGCTCTTCGCGGGCCAACGCGGACGAGAAATTCCTGGCCAACCTGATCGTCCGCGAAAGCGACCGGTTGTCGCGCCTCCTGTCCGAGTTCCTCGATTTTTCGCGCGTCCGCGTGACCGAGTACCGGGTGCTGGACCTGGTCGAGGTGGCGGGCGCCGCGGCCCGGATGATCGAGGAGCGCGAAGACTTCCCCGAGGGCGCGGAGATCACGCTCGAAGGCTCCCCCACGCCCATGGAGGGGGACGAGGACCTGGTGCACCGTGTGGTTTCGAACCTCGTCCTCAACGCCCTCCAGGCCGCCGGAACCGGCGCGAGGATAGAGGTCCGCATCGGCCCCGCCTCCCCCGGGGACCTCCCCTCCGGCGCCGGGATCGAGAATCCCGTGCGGCTCCAGATCTCGGACAACGGCCCCGGCATTCCCGACGCGGTCCGCGAGCGCCTGTTCGAGCCCTTCGTCACGGGCCGGGTGGGCGGCACCGGTCTGGGGCTCGCCATCGTGCAGCGCGCGGTCGAAGCGCACCGCGGCCTCGTGCTGGTCGATTCCATCACCGGCTCCGGCACGACGTTCACCATCTTCTTCCCCGCCGCCCGGCAACGAGAGGAAGCCGCATGAGCGTTCAGCCCTCGATCCTCGTCGTAGACGACGAGTCCGGCATCCTGCAGACCCTGCAGATCCTCCTGAAGAACGAGGGGTTCGACGTCACCACGGCCCAGGGCGGCAAGGCCGGCCTGGAGGCGCTGAAAGCCCACGCCCCCGACATCGTGCTGACCGACGTCCGGATGCCGCAGGTCACCGGGATCGACATCCTCGCGGCCGTGCGCCAACAGGATCCCGAGACGCCGGTCATCCTCATGACCGCGCAGGCCTCCCTGCAGACCGCCATTCAGGCTGTGAACGAGGGCGCCTTCTACTACATCCAGAAGCCGTTCTCCAACGACGACATGGTGGCGATCTGCCGCCGGGCCGCCGACTACCGGAACCTCCGGGCCGAGAACAAGCAGCTGAAGCAGGAAATCAGGCGGCGGGAGCGGTCCGGGCAGGTGAAGCCGCTGGGCAAGTCGCGCGCGTTCAGTGACGTGCTGCGCCTGGCCGAACAGGTGGCGCCGACCGAGAGCACGGTGCTGATTCAGGGGGAATCGGGGACCGGCAAGGAGGTCATCGCCCGGTACCTCCACGAGTTGTCACCACGGAACGAGGGTCCCTTCCTCTCGCTGAACTGCGGCGCTCTGCCCGAGAGCCTGCTCGAGTCGGAGCTCTTCGGGCACGTGAAGGGATCGTTCACCGGTGCAGTGCGGGACAAGCAGGGCCTGTTCGCCGCGGCGCGCGGGGGCACCTTCTTCCTGGACGAAATCGGCGAGATGTCCCCGGCCACCCAGGTGAAGCTCCTGCGCGTGCTGCAGGAGCGCGAAGCGATCCCCGTGGGCGGCACCGAGGCGATCCCCCTGGACGTGCGCGTGGTGGCCGCGACCAACCGCGATCTGGAGGAGGAAATCAAGCGGGGCCGCTTCCGGACCGACCTCTTCTACCGGCTCAACGTCATCGCCATCCACCTGCCGCCGCTCCGGGACCGGCGCGACGACATTCCGATCTTCGTGGATGCCTTCCTCAAGCGCATCGCCAAGGAGCACGGGGAAGAGCTGAAGTCGCTCGCCCCCGAAACCCTCGACGCGATCATGGCCTACGACTGGCCCGGGAACGTCCGTGAGCTCGAGAATGCCCTGGAACGCGCGGTGGTGCTGGTGAAGGGCAACCAGATCCC
>DATEGY010000196.1:0-2353 GCA_035279865.1 Gemmatimonadales bacterium
CCCGGGGCCATGCCCCGGGGCTAGAACACCAGAACTCGACTGGGTAGACCGACCCCGGGTGCCATGCCCCGGGGCCTACCTCAGCGCGAACCGCATCCCCGGCTCCTGCCGCACAATACCCCGCATCTCGAGATCGGTCAGTGCCGTGAGCACTTTGCCGGCATCCCCGCCCCCGGCCGCGACGAGCACGTCGACATGCCGAAGCTCGGCCCCCAGAGCATCCCAGAGTGACCGCTGGACGTCAGTGAGATCCACGGGCGCGGCGCGCGAGGGATTGGGGATTTGGGAGTCGGGATTGGTACTGCCGCCACCAATCCCCAATCCCGAATCCCCAGTCCCGGTATCTCCCCGCGGCAACCCGATTTCTTCGAGAATGTCTCCCGCCGTCAGTGCCGGCTTGGCGCCCTGCTGGATGAGTTTGTTGCAGCCGACCGACGTGAGACTCGTGATCGGCCCCGGCACGGCGAGCACGGTGCGGCCCTGCTCGAGGGCGTAGTCCACGGTGATCAGGGCGCCGGACTTCACCGCCGCTTCCACCACGACCGTGGCGTGCGCGAGACCGGAGATCAGGCGGTTCCGCCTGGGGAACGCACCCGGGTATGGAGGTTGGTCGGGTGGCAGCTCGGTGATCAGGCATCCGTGCGCGAGCATCCGTTCGTACAGCGCCTGGTTGCTGGGCGGATAAACGATGCCGAATCCATTCCCCAGAACGCCAACTGAGCCGGCCCCGACGTCCAGTGCCGCCCGGTGGGCCGCGGTGTCGATGCCGCGGGCCATGCCGCTCACGATCGTCACCTGACCGGTCACGGCGACGTCGCGGGCGAGCTTGTGCGTGGCGGCGATGCCGTACTCCGTACAGTTGCGCGACCCCACGAACGCAACAGCCCGCCGCCGGGCCTGCGCGAGCTCCCCCCAGACGTAAAGCACCGCGGGTGGATCGGACATCTCGGCGAGGAGCGGAGGGAACTCCGGATCGTCCTCGAGGAGGACGCGGGCGTGCAGCTCATCCAGGCGCTCGAGGATCGCGAGGCCGGCATCGACGCGCCCCGCGCGGGCGCGGAGCGCCGCCTCGGCGCCGCCGAATTCTGCGATGAGCTTCCGCAGGCGGTGGGCGCCGATCCCCGGGATCTGCGCCAGCGCCAGGGTGGCGGCTAGGTCGTCGCGGGAACGGCTCGCAAGCTCTGCCACAGGGCTTCCAGCAGCTCCGGGACACCCGCTCGACTCACGGCCGAGATGGCGAAGACCCGCGCGCCATCGTGCGGGTGAATGACGGGTGACGGCTCCCCTGACGGCAGAAGGTCCATCTTCGTGATCACGACGACGTGCGGCTTTCGCGCCAGCTCTTCCGAGTAGCGCGCGGCTTCGCCTCGCAGCAGCTCGTAGGTCGCCTGCGGGTCCGGACTGTCGGCGGGCACGAGCACGGCGATCATTCGGGTCCGTTCCACGTGCTGCAGGAACTTCAATCCGAGCCCTTTCCCCGCGTGCGCGCCTTCGATGATCCCCGGCACATCGGCGACCACGAACGACCGGCTGTCCGAAAGCCCCACGACGCCGAGATTCGGCTCGAGCGTGGTGAAGGGATAGTCGGCGATCTTGGGTCGGGCCGCCGAGATGACGGAGAGCAGCGTGCTCTTCCCCGCGTTCGGCTCGCCGAGGAGCCCGACGTCGGCGATGAGCTTCAGGACCAGCTCGAGATTCCGGGTTTCGCCGTACGTGCCGGGCTCCCATTCGCGTGGCGCCTGGTGGGTCGGGGTGGCGAAGTGCTGGTTCCCGCGCCCGCCGCGGCCGCCCTTCGCGACCAGGATCGTCTCGCCCGGGAGCACCAGCTCACCCAGGACCTCGCCCGAGTCCAGGTCGCGGATTTCGGTGCCGGTCGGTACGGGGAGGTACAGATCGGCGCCTGACTTGCCGCTCATGTTCTTCCCTTTCCCATGCACCCCGCTCTCCGCTTTCCACTGATTGTGGTAGCGGTAATCGAGCAGCGTGGAGAGGTTGTCGTCCGCACGAGCGAAGATGCTCCCCCCCTTGCCCCCATCACCGCCATCGGGACCTCCCTTGGGCACGAATTTCTCCCGCCGGAAGGAACACGCGCCTGATCCCCCCGCCCCAGCTGCAATGCTGATCGTTACCCGATCTACAAACACCTAGAGGCCTCTTTCGCGGACTTCAGACCACTTACCCCACACCTCAAGAGCGTGCTCGGAGGTCATATCGTGTTCCAGCAGCGCGAGCAGTGCATCAATCTCTTCGCGGGACCACCCGAGGTTCAGGGCCCCACGTAAATGCGCGTGAAGCTGATTTGGAGCCTCGAGCATCGCGATCGCAGACAACGTCCCGATCTCCCGCCATTTCG
>DATEGY010000197.1:0-2123 GCA_035279865.1 Gemmatimonadales bacterium
TCACGCCGACTCCACCTGGGGCAGCGACGGCGCCGGGTGGCCGTTGAGCGGCGCGGGGGCGGGTAGCCCGGCCCGTTCGGGATCATCGAGATCTTGAATTTCGTGGCCCAGCCTGTCCCTCTTGGTGGTCAGGTAATGCAGGTTGAACGGAGTGACGGCGGAGGCCACCGAGATCCGGGCGGTGATGTCCACGCCGCAATCGGCCAGCCCGGTGACCTTGGCCGGGTTGTTGGTGAGCAGGCGCACCGAGCGCACGCCCAGGTCGGCGAGCATCTGCGCGCCGGCCGAGTACTCGCGTGCGTCCACCGGCAGGCCGAGCTCGGTGTTGGCGTCCACCGTGTCGGCGCCCGCGTCCTGCAGCTCATAAGCCTGCAGCTTGCTCAGCAGCCCGACGCCGCGGCCCTCGTGCCCGCGCAGGTAGAGCACCACCCCGCGGCCCTCGGCCGCGATGGCCGCCATGGCCGCGTCCAGCTGCGCGCCGCAGTCGCAGCGCAAGGAGCCGAACACGTCGCCGGTCAGGCACTCCGAGTGCAGCCTGGTCAGCACGTCCGAACCACCGGTCACGGCACCGAACGTCAGGGCGACGTACTCCGTGCCGTCGATCTCGTGCCGGTAGCCGAACGCCTGCCACTGGCCGTAGGCGTTCGGGATCCTGGTCTGCGCCTGACGGCTGAGCTGGCGCTCGTTGCGGCGGCGGTACCCGATGAGCTGCTCGATGGAGATCAGCGCCAGGTCGTGGGTGTTCGCGAACACGCGCAGCTCAGGCAGCCGGGCCATCGTGCCGTCGTCGTTCACCACCTCGCACAGCACCCCCGCCTCCGGTAGCCCGGCCAGCCGGGCCAGGTCCACGGCGGCCTCGGTGTGCCCGGCCCGGCGCAGGACGCCGCCCTCGGCGTAGCGGAGCGGGAACACGTGACCGGGGCGCAGCAGGTCCGCCGCCGTGGTGGCCGGGTCGACAAGCTTGGAGATCGTAGTGGCGCGGTCGGCGGCGGAGATACCGGTGCTGATCCCGTCCTTCGCGTCCACGCTGACGGTGAACGCGGTGCGGTGCTGTTCGGTGTTGTGGGAGGTCATCTGGGGGAGGTTGAGCCGGTCGAGTTCGGCCTCGCGCATCGGCATGCAGATGACGCCGCTGGTGTAACGGATCATGAAGGCGAGGAGCTCGGGGGTGGCCATGCTGGCAGCGAAGATGATGTCGCCCTCGTTCTCCCGGTTCTCGTCGTCCACGACCAGCACCGGGCGGCCCGCCGCGATGTCCTTGATCGCGCGGTCGACGTCGTCGAGTAGCTGAGTCACTTGTCGCCCTCCGAGCTGAGCATTCTTTCGACATACTTGGCGATCACGTCGACCTCGAGGTTCACGACCTCACCGGGTTGCCGCGTTCCCAGCGTGGTGCGCTTGAGCGTCTCCGGGATCAGGCAGACCTCGAACCATCCGTCGGGGGCTTCGGGCGGGGTGAGCGCGGAGACGGTGAGGCTGATCCCGTCGACCGCGATCGAGCCCTTCTCCACCACGTACCGGGCGATCCCGTCCGGGAGGGTGATGCGGACCTGGTCCCAGTGTTCGGCCGGTGTCCTGGAGATGATCGTCGCGGTGGCGTCCACGTGCCCTTGCATGAGATGACCGCCCATCCGGTCGGCGAGACGGACCGAACGCTCCAGGTTGACCGGATCCCCGGGCGTCAGTACGCCCAGGCCGGACCGGCTGAGGGTCTCCCCCATGACATCCGCGGTGAAGGTTCCGTCCAGGATTCCGGTGACGGTCAGGCACACGCCGTTGATCGCGATCGACTCGCCGAGGGCGACGCCTTCCGTGGAACCCCTGATGGTGAGCCTGGCCGCGTCGCCATGGTGATCGATCCCGGCAACCTCGCCGAGTTCCGCCACGATCCCGGTGAACATCCGCGCTCTCCTCCTCGAAGCCAACTCATGGTCCGGCTCCGGGGATGCGCGGGTACGCGCTGCATATGCGGCCGGAACGACCCGGCCGCCCGCGTGCTGCCTCCCATCCGGACTTTCACCGTCGGTCCCGGAATTTCACCGGGTCAACCGGCCGCTGGATGCGGACGGGTCGCGGACTTTCACCGCCGGCTCGGAGTTTCACCGACCCCGGAGCACGCCTTC
>DATEGY010000198.1:0-4758 GCA_035279865.1 Gemmatimonadales bacterium
AGCGCCGCCCAGGACCTGGGGCTTCCCAACTGGGATGCTCCGGCCGCCCCCTGTCTTTCCAGCCGGATCCAGTACGGGCTCTCCATCACCCCCACCCGGCTGAAACAGGTCGAGGCCGCCGAGGCGTTTCTCCGCGCCGAGGGGTGCACCGGAGACCTCCGGGTGCGCCACACCGGGAGTGCGGCGCGGATCGAGGTCGAATGCCAGGTGATCCCGTTCGTCACCGCGCGTCTGCAGGCGGTCCGGGAACGTTTCGTCGAGCTCGGGTTCTCTTCCGTCGAGGTCGACCCCCGCGGGTACCGGCGGGGCAGTCTCCTGCTCGATCGCGCTGCTCCGTGAGGCTGTTCGTGGCCGTGAACTTCCCGGCCACGCTGCGCGAGCGCTTATGGGTGGCTGCGGAGCCCGTCCGGGAGATGGGACTCCCCGTGCGGTGGGTGTCAGCGGAGGCTCTGCATCTCACCCTCAAGTTTCTCGGTGAGGTCAGTGAAGCGAGGGTGGGGGAGCTGGGGGAGGCGCTCGAGCAGGTGGTCGCGGGCGCGCGGGTCCTGCCGGTCACGATCGACGCTTTCGGCGCGTTCCCGGACGCCGCCCGCCCGTCGGTGATCTGGGCCGGCATCCTGCAGGAGCCCGCGCTCGAGCTGCTCCAGCACGGGGTGGAAATCGCGTTCGCTCCCCTCGGTTTTCCGCCGGAGGGGCGCCCTTTCCGGCCGCACATCACGTTGGGCCGGACCCGGCGGGACGCGCCCCGGGGGGCCTTTCAGGGGCTGGAAAAGGCTTTGGAACAGATGGTCTGGAATGAGACAGTGACCGTGGACGGCATCGACCTCATGCGGAGCACCACCAGGAAGGGCGGCGCGGTGTACGAGGGGATACGGCATGGACGGCTGTCTTAAGGTCATCGGACGACTCGGCTGCCTTGCCGCCATTCTCATCGTGGCGGCGGTCGCGTATTGGTACCGGGATCCGATCATGCATACCGCCGCCAAGTACCTGGGGCCGCATTCGACCCGGCTGCCGCCGGTCTCGGACACGTCCGTCGGAGCACCGACGCCCGGCGCAGTGCGGGAGGCGGCGGCCAAGCTGGCATCTCTGGGCGTCCCGGGCGGGCCCGATTCGGTGGTGCTCACTCCGAACGAGATGGCTTCGCTCATCGGTGGCGGGATCGACTGGACCGTGCGGAAGGGATTCGATTCGCTCCGGGTGGAGCTGCTCGATTCCAGTATCGCGGTGGACGCGCGGCTCGATACCCGCGTACTGCCCCGCGATGCCCTCGGGCCGGCAGAACACGTCCTCGCCACGTACGAGCCCCTGCGGATGGCCGGTCCCGTGACCATCGCGAAGCCCGGGGTCGCCCACTGGAAGGTGGAGGAGCTGTCCCTGCACGGATTCCCGTTCCCCGCGCCCGCGGTGGCCCGGCTGGCGAAGCTCGTGGCCGGTGCCGACGACGGGAGCGTGCCCGTGCTGGTGCCGCCGGCGATCCGCCGGATCGCCATCAACCCGACGGGCGTGGTGTGTTACCGGAGGTCCGGTTCGTGAGCCAGCGGGTCCTGGTCGCCGACGATGAGAAGGGCATCCGCGAAGCCCTGACCCAGCTCCTCGAGTTCGAGGAGCTCGAGGTGCTCACGTGCTCGTCGGGAGGCGATCTCCTCCTCAAGTATCCCGAGTTCCGCCCGCATCTGGTGTTCCTCGACGTGAAGATGCAGGGGATGGACGGTCTCGAGACGCTCCGCAAGCTCCGCGAGCTCGATCCCCACGCGCAGGTGGTCATGATCTCCGGTCATGGTACGGTGCAGACCGCCGTCGAAGCGACCCAGCTGGGTGCGTACGACTTCCTCGAGAAGCCCCTCGACACCGACCGCGTCCTGCTCACGTTGCGCAACGCGCTGCAACATGGCGCGCTCGCGGACGAGAACGTCCGTCTCAAAGCGGAAGTGCAGTCCCGGCACCAGATCGTGGGATCGTCCAAAGCGGTCAAGCAGGTGGTGGACACTATCGAGAAGGTCGCGCCGACGCCGGCCCGGGTGCTGATTACCGGTGAGAACGGCACCGGCAAGGAGCTCGTGGCCCGCGCGATTCACAGCCTGTCGCCGCGCGCCGCCGGACCGTTCGTGGAAGTGAACTGCGCCGCCATCCCCACCGAGCTGATCGAGAGCGAGCTGTTCGGCCACGTGAAGGGATCGTTCACCGGCGCCGTGGGGGATCGCGCCGGGAAATTCGAGCTGGCGGACGGCGGCACACTCTTCCTGGACGAAATCGGCGACATGAGCCTCTCCGCCCAGGCCAAGGTGCTGCGGGCGCTGCAGGAAGGCGTGATCTCCCGCGTAGGGTCGGGCAAGACGCTCGCGGTGGACGTCCGCGTCATTGCCGCGACCAACAAGCGGCTCGACTCGGAGATCGCCGCGGGGCGGTTCCGCGAGGATCTGCTCTACCGGCTGAACGTCGTGCCCCTCGAGGTGCCGCCTCTCCGGGCCCGGCGCGGGGACATTCCCCAGCTGGTCAAGCACTTCATCGAGGAGCTGGGCCGGTCCACCGGGCTGCCGGCGCGCGGGTTCGAGGACGCGGCGCTCGAGCGGCTGGCCCAGCACGACTGGCCTGGCAACATCCGCGAGCTCCGGAACGCGGTCGAGCGCCTCCTGATTCTCGCTCCCGCCCGCACCGTGACGGCCGCCGATGTCGAGCGGATCGCCACCCTCGGCGCGAGCGGGGCGCCGGCCGGTGCGGACGGCAATGGGGGGGCGCTGTTCCAGGCCGCCACCTTCGAGGAGTTCAAGCTCGCCGCGGAGAAGGCATTTCTGGTCGCCAAGCTCCAGGAGCACGACTGGAATGTCTCCGAAACCGCACGCACATTGGAGATGCCGCGCAGTAACCTCTACAAGAAAATCGAGCGCTACGGTCTAGTACGGGAGGTTTAGGTGCCTGGGAAGGACGACCGCGACCGCGACTGGGACAAGGAGCTGGCCGAGGTTGACCGGCTGCTCACCAACATGCCCGGACACCAGCCGCCCCCGGCGCCGATCAAGCCGGCGGGGGGCTATCCCCCACCCGGGGCGGGCCACGCCGGGCACGGCCCCCACACCCTGACCACCCGGGAGTGGGCCGGTACCTGGATCCGCGTCGGCCTGGGTCTTCTGATCGGCATCGGGATGACGCAGTGGCCCTACACGCACGGGTGCGGCCTCAAGCTCTGGTTCTATCTTCTGGGTGTCGCCGCCGTGCTCACGGCGGGGGTTTGGAGCTCGATCTCTTCGTGGCGGCGCCATCTGCCCTGGGCCCACATCCTGTCGCAGGGACTGGTCATCTGGGGCCTGACGCTCGCCGCGCGGGAGATCCTCCCCCGGGTACATTACGCGCGTGAAATCGCGACCTGGATGTGCCCGTAGCGTCCGACACCAGACCCCCCACCTCCGACACCTGACACCTCAATGACCGAGTTTCGGAATTTCATCGCCGGCGCATGGGTCGCTCCCGTCACCGGCGAATACTTCGAGAACACCAATCCGGCGGACACCGCGGACCTGATCGGGCGCTTTCCCCAATCGGGCGCCGAGGATGTCGCCCGGGCGGCGGCGTCGGCGAAGAAGGGATTCGCCGTCTGGTCCAGGACCCCGGCGCCCATCCGCGGGCAGGTGCTCCAGCGCGTGGGCGATCTCCTGGTCAAGAAGAAGGAAGACCTCGCCAGGGCCATGACCCGCGAGATGGGGAAGGTCCTCATGGAAACGCGGGGGGACGTCCAGGAAGGGATCGACACCGCGTACTACGCACATACCGAGGGCCGGCGGCTCTACGGGAAGACGGTGCCCTCCGAGCTGCGTAACAAGTGGGCGATGAGCTTCCGGCGGCCCATCGGGACGGTCGGCGTGATCACGCCCTTCAATTTCCCGCTCGCGGTCCCCACCTGGAAGATTTTCCCCGCACTGCTCTGCGGAAACGCCGTGATCTGGAAGCCGTCCGAGGACGTGCCGCACACGGCACATCTCCTGGTCGAGATCCTCCTCGAGGCCGGCCTGCCTCCCGAAGTCTTTCAACTCGTGCATGGGGGCGGAGCGGCGGGGAAGGCGCTGGTCGAGCATCCCGACGTCGGGGTGATCTCGTTCACCGGGTCGACGGAGACGGGTTCGCTGATCGGCGCCACCTGCGGCCGCATGCACAAGCGGCTCTCGCTCGAGATGGGCGGGAAGAACGCGATGATCGTCATGGACGACGCCGACCTGGACCTGGCGCTCGATGGCGTCCTGTGGGGCGCGTTCGGCACCACGGGTCAGCGCTGCACCGCCACGAGCCGGCTCATCCTCCAGGCGGGCATCCACGACCGGTTCGTGAAGCTGGTCGCCGACCGCGCCCAGAAGCTGCGGCTCGGCCCGGGGCTCGATGCCCAGACCGAGGTGGGGCCGCTGATTCACGAGGCGTCCCGCAGCAAGGTCGATCAGTACGTGGGGATCGCGAAGGAGCAGGGCGCCACGGTCCTGATCGGCGGCGCGAAGGCCACGGGGAAGGGGCTCGATCGCGGCTGGTTTTATCAGCCCACGCTCTTCGTCGGCGTGAAGCCCGGCATGCGGGTGGAGCAGGAGGAGATCTTCGGCCCCGCGCTGTCCGTGATCAAGGTCCAGGATCTGGATGAGGCGATCAAGGTCAATAACGACGTCCTCTACGGACTCTCGAGCGCGCTCTATTCCCGCGACGTGAATGCCGCGTTCCGGGCGCTGAACGAGCTCGACAACGGCATTACCTACGTGAACGCGCCGACCATTGGCGCCGAGG
>DATEGY010000199.1:0-43204 GCA_035279865.1 Gemmatimonadales bacterium
GGTGCTGGCGCACTCGGGGCAGAGCGGGTTGATCACTGCGGATGAAGTGGCCGGCGCCGTGCTGGCTGTGTGCATGGGCTCGGAGAATGGAGCGACCGTTGAGCTTCGAGATCATCAATCCTGATCCACCGGGCCGTCCGAAGGGCTGGAACAACGGAATGCTCGCACCCGCCGGAGGCCGCGTGCTCTTCGTCGCCGGGCAGACGGCTCCCCGGGCCGGCGGACTCGTCGCCCAGTGGGCGGCGGCCCTCGGTCAGGTACTCGCCGTGGTTCGCGCCGCCGGTGGCGGGCCCACCGACATCGGACGGATGACCGTCTACGTCACCAGTACGGCCGAATACCTCGCCAACCTCAAGCCCCTGGGCGAAGTCCATCAGAAAGCGCTGGGCAAGCACTACCCCGCCATGGCGCTGGTCGAGGTGGCGGCCCTGGTGGATGATGCCGCGGTGGTCGAGATCGAAGCCACCGCCGTGATCGGCTGACCATGACAATCGCCCCTCGGTCATTCCTCTACCAGCTCGATGCCGGCGTCGCGACGATCACCCTCAACCGTCCCGACCGCCTGAATGCCCTCACGTTCCAGGTCTACGAGGAACTGCGGGATGTCTTCCGCGCGTTGGACTCGGAGGCCGGCGTCAGAGCGATCGTGATCACCGGCTCGGGACGCGCGTTCTGCTCCGGTGGCGACGTCGAGGACATCATCGGGCAGCTCTTCTCCCGCGATGCCAAGGGCCTCCTGGACTTCACCTGGCTCACCTGTGATCTGATCCTCGCGATGCGTCTCTGCCGGCGCCCCATCATCGGGGCTCTGAATGGCACCGTGGCAGGCGCGGGCGCCGTGATCGCGGCCGCGTGCGACGTCAGGATCGCCGCCGAGACCGCCAAGATCGCGTTCCTGTTCACGCGCGTAGGTCTGTCGGGGGCGGACATGGGTGCCGCCTGGCTGCTTCCCCGGCTGGTGGGCCTCGGCCGCGCCACTGAGCTCCTCATGACCGGCGATTTCATCGATGCGCAGCGCGCGCTCGAGATCGGGCTCTACAACCGGGTAGTGTCCGTTGACCGGGTGCTGGCGGAGGCGCGGGATTTCGCGGCGCGCCTCGCCCGCGGCCCCTCGAAGGCGCTGGCTGTGACCAAGGATGCCCTCAACCGCGAGGCCGCGATGGATCTGGAGCAGGCCCTCGAGCTCGAGGCCAAGGTGCAGGCCGAGCTGATGGAGCATCCGAACTTCCGGGAGTCGTACGAGGCGTTCAAGGCCAAGCGGGAGCCGCGGTTCGAATGATGCCCCCCATCGATACCCGGCCCATCCGGGCCTTTCTGGACCCGAAGCACCTCGATTTCGCGAGCCGCGTGTCCACGTTCGCGGCGAAGGACATCGCGCCCCTCCCACCCCCGACCGACGACGCCATGGCGCGCACGCAGGCCAAGGAGATTCTCGGCCTGCTGGGGTCCGGAGGCTGGCTCCACCCCATCGGCGAACAGGATTGGCGCTCGTGCTGTCTGGTCCGGGAGGCCCTCGGGGCCGCCTCCCCTCTGGCCGACGCCGTGTTCGCGCTGCAGGCCCTGGGGTCCCTCCCGATCATGATGGGGTCCACCGGCGACCTCGCCGCCCGCTGGCTCACCGCCGCGCTCAAGGGACGCGCCATGGGCGGTTTCGCGATGACGGAGCCGGACGCCGGATCCGACGTCGGCGCCATGGCCACCAGCGCCCGCCGTGACGGCGCGGACTACGTGCTCGACGGAACGAAGACCCTGATCTCGAATGCCGGCATCGCGGACTACTACTGTGTCTTTGCGGTAACCGATCACTCCCAAGGCACCAAGGGGATCACCTGCTTCGTCGTGCCCGCGGACGCGCGCGGCTGCCGCTTCGTTCGTCCCCTCATCCTCTCGTCGCCCCACCCGCTCGGCGAGGTCGCGTTCGCATCCTGCAACGTCCCCGCCGGCCAGCGTCTGGGTGCCGAAGGCGAGGGTTACCGTATCGGCCTGGCGACCCTCGATCGCCTCCGGCCCACCGTGGGCGCGGCCGCCTGCGGAATGGCGGCACGGGCGTTGTCGGAAGCCCTGGATCACGCGACGACGCGGAAGCAGTTCGGGAAGCCGCTCGCGGACTTTCAGCTCGTGCAGGAGAAGCTCTCCCGCATGGCGACCGATCTCACTGCCGCGCGGTTACTGGTCTATCGCGCCGCGTGGGAAAAGGACCTGGGCGCGGAGCGGATCACGCTCGAAGCGGGGATGGCGAAGGCGTTCGCGACCGAAGCCGCTCAGCGCATCATCGATGACGCCGTCCAGATCCTGGGCGGCCGGGGCGTCCTGGCCGATAACCCCGTGGACCGGCTCTACCGCTCGGTGCGCGCGTTGCGGATCTACGAGGGCACCACGGAGATCCAGCACCTGGTCATTTCGGGGCAGCTCCTGAAGCAGCACCGGGGCGAGGCGTGAAGATCGTTTGCGTAGGGGGCGGCCCCGCCGGTCTCTACTTCTCCATCCTGATGAAGAAAGCCGATCCTTCCCACGACATCCTCGTCGTGGAGCGGAACCGGTTCGAAGACACCTTCGGCTTCGGCGTCGTGTTCTCCGAGGCCACCCAGGAAAATCTCCAGATCGCCGATCCCGAGACCTTCGAGGCGATGGCCAAGGCCTCGGCCCACTGGGACGACATCGACATCCATTACAAGGGTGGGGTGATCTCGTCGACGGGTCACGGGTTCTCGGGTCTCTCCCGCCGGGCGATGCTCGAGATCCTGGCTGACCGGGCGCGGGGTTTGGGCGTGCAGGTGGAAATCGGCCGCGACGTCACGGACCTCAAGGACTACATGAAGGCCGACCTGCTGCTCGCCGCCGACGGCGCGAACAGCATGGTTCGCGAACGGTACGCGCAGCACTTCCAGCCCACCGTCGATCTGCGCCCCAACCGGTTCGTCTGGCTCGGCACCACCCGTCCCTTCCCCGCCTTCACGTTCTACTTCAAGTACGATCGTCATGGGCTCTGGCGGGTCCACGCCTACCAGTACGAGCAGGGACACTCGACCTTCATCGTCGAGGCGCGGGAGGAGACCTGGCGCGCCGCCTGCCTGGACCGCGCGTCCGAGGACCAGACGATCGCCTTCTGCGAGGAGCTGTTCGCGGAGGAGCTGGCCGGCCACCGTCTCCAGAAAAACCGGTCCATCTGGCGGCAGTTCGGCACCGTCCGAAACGCCCACTGGCACCACGAGAATGTCGTCCTCGTCGGGGACTCGGCGCACACCGCCCACTTCTCGGTAGGCTCGGGCACCAAGCTCGCCATGGAAGACGCCATCGTGCTCGCGCGGTCCCTGGCGTCGCATTCGTCCCGCGATACTGCGCTGGACGCGTACGAGGCCGAGCGGCGGCCACTGGTCGAGAGCCTGCAGCGGGCGGCACAAGTGAGCCTCGCGTGGTTCGAGGACACCGAGCGTTACATGGATGTGGACCCGCTGCAGTTCGGGTTCAACCTCCTCACGCGCTCGCTTCGCATCACGCACGACAATCTCAAGGTTCGTGATCCCACGTTCATGACCGGCGTGGATCGCTGGTTCGCGAGGGGCGCCGCCGGCCAGTCGGGCGTCGCGATCCCCGCAGACCCGGTCCCCCCGCCCCTGTTCACACCGTACCGGCTTCGTGACCTGGTTCTCGAGAACCGGTCCGTGGTCTCGCCCATGTGCCAATACTCGGCCGAGGATGGGACGCCCAACGATTGGCACCTGGTCCACCTGGGCACCCGCGCCATCGGCGGCGCCGGGCTCGTGATGACCGAGATGACCGATGTCAGCGCCGAAGGCCGGATTTCGACGGGCTGCACCGGGATGTACAAGCCCGAGCACGTCGTCGCGTGGCGCCGGATCGTGGATTTCGTCCACGGTGCGAGCCGGGCGAAGATCGGAATGCAGCTGTCACACGCGGGTCGAAAAGGATCCACCAAGAAGCTCTGGGAGGGTGACTCACTGCCGCTCGAGTCGGGGGGCTGGCCGATCATCGCCGCCTCGGCCATTCCCTACTTTCCGAACAGCCCGGTGCCGCGAGCAATGGACCGGCACGACATGGATCAGGTGCGGGACGAGTTCGTCGCGTCCGCGAAGATGAGCGAAGAGGCGGGGTTCGATCTCCTCGAGCTGCATTTCGCGCACGGCTATCTGCTGGCCAGCTTCATCTCACCACTCACGAACACCCGGACCGACGAGTACGGCGGCACCCTGGACCGCCGGATGCGCTACCCGCTCGAGGTCTTCGACGCCGTACGCGCGGTGTGGCCCAGGCAGAAGCCGATGTCCGTGCGTATTTCGGCCGTGGACTGGGCGCCGGGGGGCATGGCATCCGACGATGCGGTCCAGGTTGCCCGTCTGCTCAAGGCCCATGGCTGTGACATCATCGACGTCTCCGCGGGGCAGACCGTTCCCTTCCAGCAGCCCGTCTACGGGCGTCTCTATCAGACGCCCTTCGCCGATCGCATCCGGCACGAGGCTAGGATCCCGGTGATGACGGTGGGCAACATCAGCTCGTACACGGACGTGAACACCATCCTGGCCGCGGGGCGGGCCGACCTCTGCGTCCTGGCCCGGGCCCATCTCTGGGACCCGTACTGGACCCGTCACGCGGCGCGCGAGCTCGGATGGGAAATCGAGTGGCCCGACCAGTACGAGAGCCTGGACCGCTACAAACCCCGGTTCATTTGAGCTCTTACCGGCCGGGGCCGAGCGCGTTCGGGTCTTTCTTGGTGAGGACGCGCTCGGTGAAATCGAGCCGCTCGTTGATCTCGGCCAGATGGGCTTCGATGCGGCCCATCTGATCGTGGACGGCCTCGAGCTGGATCGCGGCCTGTTCACCGGTGATGCTCCCCGGCTCGCCGTACTTGACCTGGGTCTTCCGCCGTATGCGCTCGGCCCAGGCCTCCCCTACCGGCGACTTCATGAGGACGCGAATCCCGAGGACCACAAGAACGCCGACGATGACCACCGCCACCAGCGGCGTGACATCGTTGTCGAGGAACCGGAGCCAGTCGAACGGGATCTGAGGAAGCGCCGGAGGCGGAGTCTGGATCATATCCACGCCTTTACGGGTTGCCTGAGGGTTCGTTTCACCTGGGCCAGAGCCATCCGAACATGCCCGCCGTCAGCAGGCCGTAGATGAGACCATCAATGGTGACCTTGATGGACGTCAGCGCCGACCGGTTGTACCAGATGGTCATCTGCCAGAGCGCCGCCGCGTACGCCAGGAACGCGGTGACACCCACGAACCGGAAGACGGACAGGTAGGGCGACCCCGCTGGGAGTGCCCGCCCGGCGACGTAGGCCGCGAAGAACCCAACCACGAGCAGGTAGACGAACCATCCGATGAGGTTCTTCCCGATGTTCACCCCGCCTGCCGGCAGCACGGTGAACACGACCACGGGGCCTCGCTTCGTCTTTTCCAGGAAGGCCGGATCGGACATCTCCGTGCGGTCCTTCGGGCGCGGCACGAAGTAGTCCCCGGGGGGAATGTTCAACGGCCGCAGGGCGTCCATCACCCGATCCTGATTGTCGAGCATCGGGTAGTCGGTCTTGTGCCAGGGCGACATCATGTGAATGATCGAGCTGACGATGAACACGAGCACCGCGGACAGCAGGATGGGGAGCCACAGCGCGCCGATGCCGACCACCAGAACCTCCCGGGAGGGGACGGTCCCAAAGGTACTGATGGCACTGCGGACGGACAGGGTGGGATTCGAACCCACGAAACCGTTGCCGGCTTACCGGTTTTCGAGACCGGCCCCTTCAGCCACTCGGGCACCTGTCCTGACTACTAGCTCGCAGACGCACAGACGCGCAGATGGGTGACAGGAAACGGCCTGCAGGATAGGCCCGTTCACCGTCGCCTGTCTCCTACTGTGCGTCTATGCGTCTAGCCCTTGCCTTTCCTGACCCTGCTCACTGTTTCCTCATCCCTAGCCCTTCCACGGACAGGGTGGGATTCGAACCCACGAAACGGTTTCCCGTTTACACGCTTTCCAGGCGTGTGCCATAAGCCACTCGGCCACCCGTCCAGAAATACCAGACGTCTAGACGGACAGACGTCTAGACGTCTAGGACAAACCCCTTCGGGTAGTCCTGCGACCTAGGAACTCACCACCGCTAGCCGTCTGGACGTCTAGCCGTCTCCCTGGTCGCTAGCCGTCTACAAACTAGTTGGCTATCGCTTACCGGTGAAGTGCTCCCTACTTTGTGGCATCCGAATCCGGGAAATCCCCCGATGGCCGTGACGTATTCGAGCTACCTGAAACTCGACGAGCTCCTCGCGCTCCAGAAGCCCCTGTCCGAGGGGCCCGAGCACGACGAAATGCTGTTCATCGTCATCCATCAGGTCTATGAGCTCTGGTTCAAAGAGCTCCTGCACGAGCTCGATTACCTCCAGAAGCTCCTCCGCGAAAGCGACCTGGCCCGGGCCGGTCACACCTTCAAGCGGATCCTGACCATCCTGAAGGTCCTGGTGGCTCAGATCGACATCCTCGAGACCATGACCCCGCTCGAGTTCCTGTCGTTCCGGGACCGCCTGGAGTCGGGAAGCGGGTTCCAGTCGTTCCAGTTCCGCGAGCTGGAGTGCGTGCTCGGCAACAAGAACCCCAAGGCGCTCGACCGCTATCCGGTCGGGAGCGCGGGACGCAAAGCCGTCGAGCAGCGCCTCCAGGACCCGACGTTGTGGGACGCCTTTCTCGCCTGCGTGAACCGGAACGGCCACCAGGTCGCCGAGCGGCGGGTCTTCACCGCGCCGATCGAGCCATCCCCCGCGGTGCAGCAGGTCCTCATCCACATCTACCGGAAAGACTCGGGGCTGGCATCACTCTGCGAGCGGCTGGTGGACCTGGATGAAGGCCTGATGGAATGGCGTTACCGGCACGTGAAGATGGTCCAGCGGACCATCGGCACCCGCCGCGGCACCGGGGGCTCGGCGGGCGCCGAGTATCTCGCCACGACACTCAACCACCCCGCGTTCCCCGACCTCTGGGAGATCCGTACCGAGCTGTGATCGATCCACACTCCCTCACCCGGCACTACACCCGGTTCCGCGTCACCGAGCGCATCCTGCTCACCGGACACTCGCACCAGGCGTGGCCCGACGCCGGTTTCGAGGGTCAATCGCGCGCCTGGACGGACGCCGCCGAGCTGGTGGACGACAAGTGGGAGCGGGCCTTCGCCATGGCGGGCGCCGTGCGCCGCGGCTTCGCCCGGCTCCTCCACGACGAAGCCGACCAGATCGCCCTCGGCGCGTCGACCCACGATCTCCTGATCCGGTTTCTCTCGGGACTTCCGCTCAAGAAGCATCGCCGCCTCGTCACCACGGACGGAGAGTTCCACTCCCTCCGCCGGCAGCTCGATCGCCTGGGCGAAGAGGGGGTCTCCATCGTGCGGGTTCCCGCCCACCCCGTCGCGAGTCTGGCGGAGCGGATCCGCAAGGAGGTCACCCCCGACACGGCGGCGGTTCTGCTTTCCGCGGTGCTCTTCGAAACCGCGGAGATCGTGCCGGGCCTGGGCCCCCTCGCCCACGCCTGCCGCGGCGCCGGCGTCGAGCTCCTGGTCGACGCCTACCACGCCTTGAACGTGATTCCCTTCCCGCTGCCGAACCTCGGCCTCGCGAGCGCGTATGTGGTGGGAGGCGGATACAAGTATTGTCAGATGGGCGAGGGCAACTGCTTTCTGCGCTTCCCGTCCGATACCGTGATGCGCCCCGTGATCACCGGCTGGTACAGCGAGTTCGAGCACCTGGACGCGAAGACCGGCGGAAAGGTCCAGTACGGGAGCGGCCCGGCGCGGTTCGCGGGCTCGACGTACGATCCCACCAGCCATTACCGCGGCGCCGAGGTCTTCCGGTTCTTCAGTGACCAGCAGCTCACGCCGGAGCGGCTGCGCGAGCTCAACAAACGGCAGATCAGTCTCCTGGCCCACGGCTTCGACGAGCTGGCCCTCGATCCGAAGGTCATCACCCGGGTGGTGCATGGCCTGGACGGGGTCGCCGGGTTCCTCGCGCTCCGCGCGACCGACGCCCCCGGGCTGGTCCGGGCGCTTCGCGAGAAGAACGTCTACACCGATGCCCGGGACGATATCCTCCGGCTCGGCCCGGCGCCGTACGTGACCGACGAACAGCTGCGCGAAGCGCTCCGGCTCCTGGCCCAGGCGGTCCGGGCCTGATTCGAAACTCCCTCGCGCCGGCGGGCGTCAGGTTGTGTATGGAAGGAGACTCCATGAACGCCATCGAGAAGACCCCGAAGGTCGAAGTGACCGAGACCGAGCACCCGCAGGAACCGACACCGACGTGGCAGGAGCTGCGTGACCGCTTTCGTGGCCTCTTGACCGACCTCTGGGATGAAACCAGGGACATCGAGCGGGAGCTCGAGCCGAAGGTGCTCCCGGCACTGCGACGGCTGCGGGACGAAGTGGTAAAGCTGATCGACAAGATCGAAGGAAGAACGAAGAAGCCCGGCTAACGCCGGGACGCGAAGAACTCCTTGAGCAGGGCTCCACACGTGTCGGCGTCCACCCCGCCGGTCACTTCGGGCCGGTGGTTCAAACGGGGATGGCGGAGGAGGTCCTGGACCGAGCCCGCCATCCCCGCTTTGTCGTCGTAGGCCCCGAACACCACCCGCCCCACCTTCGCGAGCACGATGGCGCCCGCGCACTGCGCGCACGGCTCGAGTGTGACGTACAGCGTGCAGTCGGTGAGCCGGTCCGCATCCAGCGCCCGGAGCGCCCGCTGAATGGTCAGGAGCTCGGCGTGGGCCGTGGGGTCGTTGAGCCCGACCGTCTCGTTGTGCGCCCCGGCCACGAGCTGGCCGTCTTTCAGAATCGCCGCGCCCACCGGCACTTCATCGAGCGACTGGGCGAGGCGCGCCCAGTCGATCGCGTGATTCATCCCCCGCCGGTCACTTTCGGGAACCACGCGCCACCTTCTCGAAAACCAGCGCGCCGTCGCTGCCCCGGTCGGCGCGGATCGTATCGCCCTCCACGTAGGATCCTTCCAGGACCGCCATCGCGAGTGGATTCTGCAGCAGCCGCTGCAATGAACGCTTCAACGGACGGGCGCCGTACACCGGATCGTATCCCTCGGACACGAGCAGCTGCTTGGCCGCGGGCGTCACGTCGAGCGTGAGCTTCCGCTCCGCGAGGAGCCCCTCGAACCGCTTGAGCTGCACCTCCACGATCCTGGCGATGTCCGCCTCGGAGAGGGGCCGGAAGATGATCGTGTCATCCACCCGGTTCAGGAACTCCGGCTTGAAGGACCGCCGCAGGAGCTCCATCACCTTGGTCTCCACCTGCTCCCAGTGCGCCGTCCCCATCTCCAGAATGTCCTGCGATCCGAGGTTCGACGTCATGATCAGCACGGTATTCCGGAAATCCACCGTCCGGCCCTGGGAATCCGTGAGCCGCCCCTCGTCCAGGATCTGGAGCAGAACGTTGAACACGTCCGGGTGCGCCTTTTCGATCTCGTCGAAGAGCACCACCGCGTAGGGCCGGCGGCGGATGGCCTCGGTCAGCTGGCCGCCCTCCTCGTAGCCCACATAGCCGGGGGGCGCGCCGATCATCCGGGCCACCGCGTGCTTCTCCATGTATTCGGACATGTCCAGCCGGATCATGGCCCGCTCGTCGTCGAACAGGAACTCGGCCAGCGCTCGTGCGGTCTCCGTCTTCCCCACCCCCGTAGGGCCGAGGAAGATGAACGAGCCGGTGGGCCGATGGGGGTCCTGCAACCCGGCCCGCGCCCGCCGTACGGCGTTCGCCACCGCGGCCAGCGCCTCCGGCTGCCCCACCACGCGCCGGCCGAGCTCTTCCTCGAGCTTGGTCAGGCGCACTTTCTCCGATTCGAGCATCCGCGTTACCGGAATGCCCGTCCATTTCGCCACGATCTCCGCGATGTCCTCGGCGTCCACTTCTTCTTTGAGGTACTGCGCCTTCTTCTGGATTTCGCCCAGACGCTTTTCGGAGGCGGTAATCTCCTTCTCGAGCCCGGGAATGGTGCCGTAGCTGATCTCGGCCGCTTTCTGCAGCTCGCCCCGCCGCGTCGCCTGGTCGGCCTCGGCGCGCAGCTTCTCGAGCTGGGCCTTCTGGCCCTGCAGACCGCCGATGGCCTCCTTCTCCGCCTGCCACTGCGCCTTCATGCCGGTCGAGCGCTCGCGCAGCCCGCTGAGCTCTTCGTCGACCCGCTTCCGGCGCTCCTTGGACGCCGCGTCCTTCTCCTTGGCCAGCGCGGCCCGCTCGATTTCGAGCTGGACGATCTTCCGCTCCACCTCGTCGATTTCCTGGGGCAGCGAGTCGATTTCGATGCGCAGCCGGCTCGCGGCTTCGTCCACCAGGTCGATCGCCTTGTCGGGCAGGAACCGGTCTCCGATGTAGCGGTGCGACAGCGTGGCCGCCGCCACCAGGGCGTTGTCGGTGATGCGTACGCCGTGGTGCACTTCGTAGCGCTCCTTGAGCCCACGGAGGATCGCGATGGTGTCCTGAACCGACGGCTCCCCCACGAACACCGGCTGGAACCGCCGCTCCAGGGCGGCGTCCTTCTCGATGTACTTGCGGTATTCGTCCAGCGTGGTGGCCCCGACCACGTGCAACTCGCCGCGCGCCAGCGCGGGCTTGAGCATGTTCGAGGCATCGACGGCGCCCTCGGCGCCCCCCGCCCCGACCAGCGTGTGCAGCTCGTCGATGAAGACGATGAACTGCCCGTCGGAGCCCGTGATCTCCTTGAGGACCGCCTTGAGCCGCTCTTCGAATTCGCCCCGGTACTTGGTGCCGGCAATGAGCTGGCCGATGTCGAGCACCAGGAGCCGCTTGCGCTTCAGGGACTCGGGCACGTCGCCGTGCACGATCCGCTGCGCCAGACCCTCGACGATCGCGGTCTTGCCCACGCCGGGCTCGCCGATCAGCACCGGGTTGTTCTTGGTGCGACGGGAGAGCACCTGAATGACGCGCCGGATCTCCTCGTCCCGGCCGATGACCGGATCGAGCTTCCCTTTCTGTGCGACCTGGGTGAGATCGCGGGTGAAGCGCGACAGCGCCTGGTACTTCTGCTCAGGCTCCTGGTCGGTGACCCGGTGGCTCCCCCGCACGGCTTCGAGACCGGCGAGGAGGTCCTTCCGGTCGACGCCCACGGCCGAAAGCAGCTGGCGCGCCGTCGTCCCCTTCTCCTCGGCCAAGGCCAGGACGAGATGCTCGGTCGAGATGTACGCGTCGCCCAGGTCCTTGGCATCCCGGTCGGCGCGGTCGAATGCCTGCGAGAGCTCCCGGGCGATGGTCGGCTCGGCGCCGTCCCCCGACTGTTTCGGAAAGCGACCGATTTCCCGCTCGGTCTCATCGATCAACTGGGCGACGTTTACCCCCGCCTTCTGGAGCAGGGGCGCGACCACCCCCTCCTCTTGGGCGAGGAGCGCCCGGAACAGATGGGCGTCATTGACTACCGGGTTCCCCCGGCTTCTCGCGTCCGCCGCCGCCTGCTGGAGCGCCTCGGCGGCCTTCACGGTCAAGCGTTCAGGTCGGATCATATCGCTCGCATTTTCAGGCAACCTCCATACCGCAAGAAAGGTGTCAGATGGGCAGGTAGTAAGTCAAAAGGGCCTGATGTGACCCGGAGAATGACTTACGCGTCTTAGGCGTATAATTCACACATTCTTTCAATTTGGAGTTGGTTCGTGGCTCGTGCGTTTGCTCTCCTCACCCTCGGACTCCTGGCGTCCGCGCCTCTCGCGGCGCAGGCCCCGCTCATCACCCCCGCCGGTGATCCGTCCGTCAAGGACGATACGATCTACCGCCTGGCGGTGAACCCCGCCGACCACAAGGGCGAAGACTACGTCCTGCTCTTGGACGACGGCGTGGTCACGTACAACCGGGATGGCACGGGCTCGCGAACCTATCGCCAGGTGGTGCAGGTCTTCTCGCGGGAGGCGGCCGAGCAGTTCGGGGAGCAGACCTTCGATTACGACTCGAGTCGCGAGCGCCTCACCATCAACTGGCTCCGGGTGCTCTCCGCAGACGGCACGGTGATCAGCGACAAGCCGGTCCACGAGCAGGAGGGAATCGCCCCGGTAGCGCAGGAGGCCCCCGTCTTCTCCGACGTCCGTGAGCATCGCGTATCCCTGGGCGGCGTGGCCCCGAACACGATCGTGGACTACAGCTACACCATTCGCACCATTGCTCCGGTGATGCCGGGGGACTTCCGCAACTCCTGGCGGGTAACCACCGGCCGCCTGGTGCGCCGGTCGCGGTATCTGGTCGACCTGCCCGCCGACCTTCAGCCGACCATCAAGGAGCAGAACCTCACGTTCAAGCGGCAGGTGACCCGGACGAATGGCCGCGCGGTGTACCTCTGGGCCACGGCCGATGTCCAGCCCTGGGACCGGGAGCCCTTCGCCGCCGATTCGAACGGGGTCGTGCAGACCATCGAAATCGCGGCCCCCCTCCACTGGGATGACATCGCCCGGTGGTTCGCCGGGCTCTCCAAGGACCGCTTCGTGACGACGCCGACGGTGCTCGCAGCGTTCCACGATCAGTTGACCGGGGCCAAGACCCAGGATGACTCGCTGCGGGCCGCCGCCCGCTGGGTGGCGCAGGACTTCCGCTACGTCTCGCTCTCCCTGGGTATCGGCGGATACCAGCCGCGGTTTCCTTCGGACGTGCTCACGACGAAGTACGGCGACTGCAAGGACAAGGCGACGATGTTCGTCGCGCTGGCGCGCCAGATGGGCCTCAAGGCCTACCCGGTGCTGCTGTCGAGCGTCGGCGGGGTGGACCGCTCAGTCCCGACCGTCGACGCCTTTGATCACATGATCGCCGCGGTCGAACGCCCCTGGGGTGGCTATCTCTTCGTCGATCTCACGAGCGATCTCACCCCGTACGGCTCGCTGCCGCCTGCCGAGCAGGGCGAGTTCGGCCTGCTGGTGCGCCCGGACGGGCGCGCGGAACAGGTCACCTTCCCCAAGGACTCGATCGGCGCCAACCGCGATGACGATTTCCTCGTCGGCGAGCTGTCCCTGGATGGGACGCTGTCGGGACGTTATTCCGAGCTGCAGACCGGCACCCGCCAATACGGCCTGCGCGGGGCATTCACGAATGAAATGGACCAGAATGACAAGGACCGGCTGGCGCAGCGCATCGCCGGTGAGGTCGTGCCCGACGCGGTCTCCGATTCCCTGCAGATCTTCGACGGACGGGACTGGAATGCCCGTCCGTACGTGCAGCTGACCTTCCACGGCGGAAGGCCGGCGTCGACGGCGGGTGCCACGGACATCCTTACCCTCCCGCTCCACGATTACGCGACCCCGAAGCTCATCACCGACCTGGCGGGGCGCGGACCGCGCCGCTTCCCCATCGACTTCTGGGGTCAAGCTGGCGCGCCGCACGAGGAGTCGTCGTCGCTCGAGGTCACGCTTCCGCTGGGCTGGCGGGCTCAGCTTCCGTCCAACGTGGAGGCTGCGAGCATCTTCGGTCGCTACACCGCGGAGTACCGGCAGGATGGGCGCGTGCTCAGGATCACGCGACGTCTGGTGGGAGCGCCCGGCATCCAGGCGCCCGACAAGGTGGGCGTGCTGGTCGACTGGCTGAAACGGATCGGAGCCGACGACGTGAAGTACGTGGTGTTGAATCGCGGGAACTGAAAGAAAAAAAGCCGGTGCGGTCCCGAAGGACCGCACCGGCTCGACTCACTGTCATCCCGTCACTTCATGATCAGCATTTTCTTCGTGAACCGCTGTCCATCCACCACCAGCTGATAGATGTAGACCCCGGACGAGGCCTGTTGGCCGTTTTTCACGTTGCCGTCCCAGTACGCGGTGAACGAGCACCCCGCAGGGTTGGCACAATCCAGACTCTGCCCGTCGAGCTGCTGGCCGGTCCCCTGAAGAATCGGGATGGCGACCAGCTGCGCGAGCACGTTGTAGATCTTCAGCGAGACTTTCGGCCGGTGACCATTCGCGAACAGATTCCCGCCCAGCGTAAAGGGAATCGTGGTCGCCGGGTTGAATGGGTTCGGGTAGTTCTGTCGCAACTCTACGGGGGGTCTCGTACCCTGGCTCGGAACCGGTAACTGGCCCCGAGCACTCCCCGCCGCGATGGCACACAGCCCGAGCCCCATCACTGCCCAGGCATACCGCTTCATCGAAACTCCTGTCGAACGAGAAAGGCGCCTTAGACCATACTCCTTTGGATGACGGAATCCCCCATCAGATCGCTTCAATCTACAGCTACGCAAGAACTTAGAGGTCGCTTCAGCCGGGTGTCAAGCGCCCCAAAACCCTGGTGTCCCCTTCCCGGCGCGTGATCCCCCGCCGGTCCGCCCACTCGAGCAGCGGTATCAAGTACTTGCGGGTCAACCCGAACCGGTCCCGGAGCAATGCCGGTGTGACCGGCCCTACCTCCCGGATCACCTCCTCAAGCGCCCTCTGGAAGCGCGCAAGCGCCGCCGGGGCGGCAAACCGCTCTTGATCGACCTGTACTACACCACCCTCTCGCAGGAGGTGCGCCAGCAGGGCGCGTACCGGCAGTCCTCCGAACTCGAATTCTAACTCCGACACCGTAGGGACCCGCCAGTCCGCCGTCACCAAGTGCGCCGAAATGCGACTGGCGTCGGTGTCTGCCCGCGCCGCCACGGCAGCCCGCCAGCCGGGACGCCGTGCGATACTGCTCTCGACCTCCAGAATTTCTTTCCGCCCTGCGAGATCGAACACCAGATCGATGATGGAGTCCGAAACCGCCATCCCGTTGCCGACACTCGCCCGCAACGCCTGAAGAGACATCCCGGCGTCGAGCGGGTGCGACGCGTGATGCGCCTCGAGCACACCCGCCAGCCGCTCCGCCTCGCGCGATGCCGCCGCCCGGAAGACGAGCCGGTCACCAGCCTCCAGTACGTTCTTCCCCGCGAGAGCGATGACCTCTGAAACACCGTCTGGAGGGATGCCCAGCCTGACCGGGAGGTCGCTCCGGACGAGCCCGGTGAGGCGGCACTCCCGGACCCACCCCGCCAGACGATCGGCCGCGCTCGCGTCGAGGGCCAGCCGGCGCTGCCGGAGCCGCCGCGGTGCGTCGGGGGGAAACGGGTCGATCACCGATCCCCCGCCGATCGTCGCGACCGGCGAGTAGCTGCGGATCACGAAGCGGTCTCCGCCACGAGCGACGATCGGGTCCTCGAATGCCAGTCGCGCCACTCCGCGACTCCCCGGGCCAATCGGATCCACGGGGGTTACCCGGGCCAGGACCTCCGCCGTGCCGAGGTGGACCCGGACTCGCGTGCGCGTGGTGACCGGACGGGGAGCGGAGGGGAGTACCTCGAGGGCGGCGTCGAGACGCGTGGTCGGTCGCCAACCGTCCCCGGTTACCACGACGTGCCCCCGGACGATCTCCTGATGCTCGACCCCGGCCAGGGCGAGTGCCGTCCGTCTTCCCGGGAGTGCCCTCGCCAGAGTGCTGCCATGGGACTCGATGGAGCGGACTCGGGGCTCCCGATCGCCGGGCAGGAGACGGACAGAATCCCCTTCGCCCACCGTCCCGCTCCAGGTGGATCCGGTCACGACCGTCCCGGCCCCTTTGAGCGTGAACACACGGTCCACCGGAAGCCGGAAGAGATCCTGCTCTGCCCGGTCGGCGACATCGCGGGCGACGCGACCGATCGCCTCGCGCAGCTCCGGGAGTCCGGCACCGGTCCGTGCCGACGTCGCGACCGGAGCCTCCCAGCGGACGGGGCTCTGCTCCAGCCGGGCGGCCACTTCCGCTCCGAGCAGCTGCATCCATTCGTCGTCCACCAGATCGCGTTTGGTGAACACCGGCACGCCCCGGCGCACGCGCAACAACTCCACGATGGCCAGGTGCTCTTCGGTCTGGGGCATCACCCCTTCGTCGGCGGCGATGATCAGAAGCGCCGCATCGATGCCCGTCGCTCCCGCCAGCATGTTGCGGACGAACCCCTCGTGCCCCGGCACGTCCACGATGCTCACCTGCGTCTCGGCATCGAGGAAGAGCGGCGCGAAGCCCAGATCGATGGTGATACCGCGCCGCTGCTCCTCGGCCCAGCGGTCGGTGTCCACGCCGGTGAGTGCTTTCACCAGCGCCGTCTTGCCGTGGTCGATGTGCCCCGCGGTGCCGATTACGACGTGGCGGACCACCGATGGCGCTCCCAGAAATCGAGGGCAGGCAGCTTATTGGGCTCCCCCAGATGATGGCGGGCAAAGCGTACCACCAGCCGGCGATGCGCGGCGGCGTGTGCGGCATCGAGCGCCGGCAACGGACCGTCCTCCGCGCCGAGGACCACAAGATCCCGGTACGCCTGGGGCGGCAGCTGCGTGGGCGCACGCTGGGGCGCGCACGCGGGACAGAACGCACCGCCTTCGTCCGAGGAAAACGGGACCGGGGTGGTGGGGCGGGGATCGAGGGGGGTGCCGTCGCGCACGCACGCCGTCAACGCCGGCTCGAACCCCAGCACGCCGAGGAGCCGCCAGAGCGCGCGGATCGCGGCCGCATCGACGTCGCCGACGGGTGCGACCACGAGGGCGTCCAACCCCGCCACCAGGGTGTCATACGCGCCGGGCAACGCGGCGGGAGGCGCCGACTTGAGCATCACTTCCGCGAGCGCCGTCGCCCCCGCGAAGCGGGACACGTCACGGGCGAGATCGTGGCGCAGGACCAGGAGCTCGAACTCCCCGAGAGTCTGGAGCTCGCGGGTGTCCCGGTAGTACAGCTGAGCCGTGCCCTCCCCCAGGACCTCGAGTCCCGCGCCGAACTTGCTCTTGGGGCGCATCACGCCTTTGGCGATGGCACTCTGGACCCCCAGGTCCCGGGTGGCGAGCCGGACGATCTTCGAGGTTTCGCTGTACCGGTAGGTCTGAAGAACGATCGCCGGTGTGGTGACCAGGGGCATACAGGAAAGCTACTGCGCCGGCATCTCCGCCACGGTGGAGGCGACGGGACACAGTCCGAGCGGCACCGTGGTGATCACGTGGTAGTCCGGAGGAGGAGACAGCACGTACAGGACACCCGGGGTCCCGCACCCCGTGTTCGAGACCGCGTAGACCCGCCCTCGGGCATCGAGGGACAGCGCCACGACCCCCTTCCCGCCCGGCTTGATCCCCGCACCGGGGCCGCGGGTGACGGAGCGAGTCAGCGCGTTCACTTCGAGAATGCCGTCGGCCGGAGAGGCGACCAGAATCCGTCCCGTGGGATGGAAAACGCCGGGCCCCGGGCGCTCCCCGAGGCCATTGATCACCACGATCTCGGACCGACCGGCGGGGTCCACCACGGACAGCTTGCCGTTCGCTTTGCCGCTGTCTCCCCGCTCGATCACATACAGCAGTGAATCATCTCCGACCACCGGATAACGGGCGTCGGACCCGCTCAAGGGGATCGAGTCCGGCGTGGGGGTCCCCGAAAGCTTGATGGCCGTGAGCCAGGACCTGTGGAGACTGAAGACCTGACTATCGAGTACGGCAATGGCCACCGGCCCGGCAGGCACTGCGGGAGAGACGACCTTCTGCGCCGTCCGCACGTTGACCTGCACTACCGCGTCGAACGCCGAGTCGGCCACCCAGGCCAGCGTGTCGTCCTGAAAGGCCGCACCGGCGGGACTGCCCACGGGCACGACCTTGGGGGACCCGCCGAGGGGGAGGATCTGCAGGGAGTCGTGTGCGACGCCGGAAATCAGAATCGTGGGGCCGCGGCCCGCGATCTGGCCGGTGCCGGACACCGCAAAGGCCATGGGCTGCGGGGTGGCGGAGAAGTCACCCGCGTTCACGAGTGTCAGGGAGGTGCCGCCTCCGCCATCGAGGACCACGATCTCCTGCCCCACGGGCGTGGACTGCTCGAGGGCATCCGAGCACCCAGCCGCCGCCACCATCGCCAGCACCCCCGCCAGCCGGACTCCGCGCATGCACGTCCTCGGTCAGTGTGATCCGACGGTCCAGGACCCTCCGAAAACTATGGTGCGCACTCGCGCGGGGAAACCGACCACTTCGTCGTACCGGGCGTTCATGGCGTTCTCGATACGGGCCTCCAGTGTGAAACCCGGAACGGGCAGCCTCAGGGGATACTGTGCCGAGAGGTCCACCCGGCCGTACGGCGGGAGCCACACGCGGTGGCCGGCGTTGAAGTCGGTGTCCTGCCGGCGACCCACGTACATCAGCGTCACGCCGGCACTCCCGCCTCCCGGAATTCCAGCGGTCGCCGCCAGGGTCCCCGAATGCGCGGGCCGCCTGACCAACGGTTCACCGGTGCGGAAGAGGGCGGTGCTGCCGGTGTCCCCCGCCGTGACCCGCGTCTGGAGGTAGGTGTAGGACGCGGACAGGGTGCCCCAGCTCCCCAGCCGGGTACGCACGCCTGCTTCGATGCCGCGTGCCCACGACGCGGGGACATTGTCGTAATTCGCGGGACCCTTGGGGTTGTAATTGATGAGGTCGCGGAACTGTTGATCGAAGTAGGTCAGCCGCGCCACGATGTCCCCGCCGAGAGACTGCTCTACACCCGCTTCCCAGGACCGGGCGTGCTCAGGCTTGAGGTCCGCATTCCCCACCGTGAACCCCGTCGCATAGTTCTGGAAGAGGCTCGGCTCGTTGAACGCCGTCCCGACCGACGCGTGGATGCGGGTGTCCGCCGCGAGAGCGTAGGAGGCCCCGGCCCGGTAGGTACCATAGGTCCCGAAGCGCTGGTTGTCGTCGATACGCACGCCCGCGGTGAGGCTGAGGGCCCGGTCGAGCCCCGTGACGAGCTCGGCGTAGCCGGCCCCGTCGTCGCGCCTCTTCGTGCCTCCCAGGGTGGTGCCGGTCATCTGCTGGTGCTCGAACGTCGTCCCGGCGGTGAGCACGTCCCCCGCGGACAGGTGCGCAACCGCGAGGGCCCCGAGCCCCTGCCGCGTCACCCAGTCGCTCGAGGCATAGGGTGAATTGACGAAGTCCGTGGAGTCGTTCGGAACGACCGAGTACTGGTAGTTGTCCCGGTGCCAGGTGCCGTCGAGGTGTACCTCGATAGCGGGTGAGAGGATTCGACTCAGGTCGAGCCCCGCCGTGGGCCCCCGGTCCAGCTGATGCTGGAACTTGCTGCTGGACGCGCCGGTGTAATCGGTGGGGAAGTGATAGAGGGCGTCCCCGTACCGGACCGACAGGGTGGCCTCGGTCGCCGCATCAGGTCGCAGCCGGAATTGCCCGTTGAACGTCGTGTTGCGGTAGGCGTTGTTCAGCGGCAGGCTGCCGTCCGAGGAGAAGCGGGACGCGCCGATGGAGTAGGACGCGCGGTCCCCGCCCCCGCCGGCGCGTAAACCAACATCCGCCGTGCCGTACGTGCCGGCGCGCGCTTCCAGAAGGCCCTGCGCCGGACCACGGCCGGGCCGGGTGAACACCTGAACCACACCGCTGACCGCATCCGAGCCGTAGAGCACGCTCACGGGCCCGCTCACCACTTCGATCCGGTCGATGTTCTCGGTGGAAAGATTCGAGAAATCGAACGTACCTCCAGGCGCATTCTGGGGCACGCCGTCGATCAGGACCTTGGTGTAGTCGCTCTCGCCTCCCCGCAGGAACACCGACGTCTGGGAGCCATACGAGTTCGTCTCGACGACGGCCGCTCCGGGCACGAGGCGCAGCGCATCAGACACCGTCCGGATGCCCCGCGCGCGCAAGTCGGCGCCCTTCAGGACGGTAGTCGAAACCGGAAGCCGGTCCGCGGGGGTCGGCACGCCGGTCGCCGTGACCACGATCGGCGACAGCCTGAAGGTGTCGGACGGCGTTTGGGCCGAGGCGGGACGAGCTACCAGCACCGAGGCCAGCAAGACGTAGGGGAGAAGACTTGGGGGACACGCGTGACGCATTTCCTAGCTCCGATCCTTGGGGAGTTCACGACGCAACGGAATCATTTGCGGACGACCATCGAAGGGCTGAATGGCGACGGGCCACTCGAACACCCGCTCCACGGTTTCGCGCGACAACACCGCGCGGGCCGGCCCCAGCCCCGCCGCGATCCCCCGCGACAACAAGAGCACCCGGTCGGCGAAGCGGGCCGCCAGGTTCACGTGATGGGTGATCACCACCGCCGCGAGCCCCGAGCGGTCCACCAGCGTGCGCACCCGCTCGAACAGCTCCATCTCATGCTTCACGTCGAGGGACGCGGTGGGCTCGTCGAGCACCAGGAGCTGCGGCTCCTGCGCGAGGGCCCGGGCGAGGCGTACCCGCTGCTGCTCGCCCCCGGACAAGGTCTCGAGCCACCGGTCCCCGAGCCCCCCCGCGTCGCAGGCCTCGAGTGCCTCATGCACCGCCCGGTGGTCGACGCTCCGGGGAGCGGCGAATGGCGGCAGGTACGGATAGCGGCCCAGCATCACCGCTTCGCGCACGCGCTGGGGAAACGCCATCTCCTCGCGCTGGGTCACGACGGCGGCCACGCCAGCCAGTGCCTTCCGGTCCCACTGCCCGGTGTCTTTCTCCGCGACGCGAGCCGAGCCGGCCCTGGGGATGACGGTGCCAAGGGCCACCCGCACCAGCGTGGTCTTGCCGGAGCCGTTAGGCCCCAGCACCGCGACCAGCTCGCCGGGTTCGACACCCAGGGAGACATCGTGCAGCGCGTCCCCTTCGGCACCCGGATAGCGGACGGACACATGGTCGAGCGTTAGAATCATGCCCGCACCCACCGGCGCAGGAGCACCGCAAAGGCCGGAACGCCGATCAGCGCGGTCACGATCCCCACCGGCAGCTCCCGCGGTGCCACCGCCGTCCGGGCGAGCGTGTCCGAGAGCAGCAGAAGAATGCCGCCCCCCAGAAACGACACGGGGATGAGCGCACGGTGCCGGTGGCCCCAGATCAGGCGGCCGATGTGAGGCACGATCAGACCGACGAACCCGATGACACCGGAGACGGCCACCGCGGCGGCCGTGAGCAGGGACGCCGCCACGTACACCCGGCGACGGACCCGCGGGACATCGGCGCCCAGATAGGACGCGGATTCGTCCCCCAGGGCCATCAGGTCGAGCGGCCGCGCGGCCGTGATCAGGACGAACAGCGGCACCGGCAGATAGAGCACCATCACCAGCACCGTGGTCCAGGACGCGCCCGACAACCCGCCCCACAGCCACAGCATGGCGTTCCGCAGCTGCTCCGCCTCCGACAGCGACACGATGGCGGTGGTGATGGCGGCCGCGAACGACCCGACGACCACACCGGCGAGCAGCAGGATGCGGGGATCGAGTGTGGCGCCCGCGACCAGACCCAGGCGATAGACCAATGCCATCGAGGCCAGTGCCCCTGCGAAGGCCGCGAGCGGCAGCGCCCAGGGGCCCGGGAGATGCAGCGCGATCGCCCCCACGGCCCCGAGCCCCGCCCCACCCGACAATCCCATCAGGAATGGGTCGGCGAGAGGGTTCCGGACCAGCGCCTGCAGCCCGGCACCCGAGACGCCGAGCGCCCCGCCCACCAGCAGGCCCAGCAGCGCCCGCGGGACCCGCAGGTCGCGCACGATGGGCGAATGGACCAGCTCCGAAAGCGGCACGCTGGTGGGACCCAGCAGCACGGCCAGCACCAGGGCGAGCCCGGCGAGCGCGACCAGTCCGGCGTTCTTCACCGGCCGCCCGCCAGGAGACGCGCGTACATGGCGATGGCCTCCGCCGCGCGAGGGGAAGGACGCCCGAAGAGTGTGCCGGGGAGGTGGAGGATGTGTCCGGCGCGAACCGCCGGCACCGCCCGCCATTCAGGCCGCTTCGCAAAGGCGGGGGTGTTGGACGCGCTCGAGTCATCCACCACCGCGAGGTAGTCGGGGTTGCGGGCCGCGATGCTCTCGAGCGACACCGTCGCCGAGGCCTGCGACAGGTCGTGAAAGACATTTTCCGCGCCCGCCAGCCGGCCCAGCTCATCCAGAAAGCTTCCGCCGCCGATGACGATGGGCGGGTTGTCCCACACGACGATGGCGATCCGCACCCGGACGGGCGGCGGGGTGGCGGTGGCGAGGGTGTCCAGCAGACGTTCGATGGAGTCGCCGGCGGCGACATGTCCCGTGAGCACGCCGAGGAGCCCGGCGTCGCGGGCCACGTCCCGCAAGCGGTCCTGGCGGAGCACCACCGCGGTAATCCCGAGGTGGTCGAGCTGGCTGATGGCGGCGGCATTGGACGGGGAGCGGTACAAGACGACGAGATCCGGGTGGGTCGCCGCCACGGCTTCGATGTTCGGTTCGAGGCCGTCCCCCACGACCGGCACCGACAGGGCGGCAGCCGGGTACCGGCACCAGGTGGTCCGGCCGACCACCTGGGACCCCGCGCCGACCGCGAACAGCAGCTCGGTCGATGAGGGAGCGAGCGACACCACGCGCCGGGCGGGCGCGCCGAAGCCGACGGTGCGGCCCGCGTCGTCGACCACGGAGAACTTTGGGGTGGACGGCTTGGGGCTCCCGGCGCACGCCGCCAGGGACAACCAGACCAGGATGAGAGACGCTCGACGCATCAAATCAAAAACCCACCCCTGGCGGACCAGAGATGGGCGAGCGCCTGCGCCGGAGTGCGCAGCGCCACCATCCCTCCCGCGAGGGAATTGCAGGTGGCGCGAACGGGGAGGTCTCCTGGCTCCGGGCTCACATCGGCTCGCCTTCCCGGTTTCCCAGTGGCGTGAGCCGACTCAATCTGCCCGTTACAGTGGCGGGGCCGCGCCGGATTTTCACCGGCTTCCGTGAATCCCGCGTTCGCGTTTTTTCCTACGACGCTATGCTAGCGCCGCCGCGTGGCCGTCGCAAGGCCAGAAAGAGCCCGCCGGCGAGCACCAGGCCGGCGAGCACCGCGATGAGGGGAACGAGTGACTCGAGGTGAAAAGGCGCATGAGGGAAGTCGATCGCCACGAGGGCGCCCGGTTTCACGTGTTCGATCTGGTATTCGGCGAAATGGCGCGCTTCGAGCGGCTTGACGCCGAGGGCGCGCAGGCCGGGACCGGTCACGCGGGCGGTAGTGTCTTCCAGCAGGAGGACCAGGGCGTCGAGCGGGTGGTCCACCGGGAGCATGAACGGTGACGAGCCGCCGGGGATCAGATAGCTGTAGGCGAGCTGGCGCCCGCCCCCCGGTTGCACGGCGCCGTACAGCCCGACGGTATCCCCATGGCGGCTCACGGCGTCGCTCGAAAAATCCCCCTGCCCCACCGAGAACTGGAGCACGCCGGGCGGCAGCAGGCCGGTCCAGACCGGGTGCAGCGTGTCCGCGGCGATGCGGGTCTTCTCACTCGGATTGGACAGCACCGCGATCTCCAGGACTTCCCGCGACCCATCCTTCTTGGGGAGGGCGACGGATACCAGGCGCCTGGTCACGGTCAGCGGCGGTCCGTCGATCGACGTGTCGTACACGCGGAGGGTGTCGACGGCCGGCCCCCGGCCCCCGGTGACCAGCGAGGGTCTGATGGGCTCCGAGAAATACCCCACGCCGTCGTGGAGCACGCTGATCAGGTAGGTCGCGGTCGAGTCCACGGACGCGATCCGGAGCCGGTAGTGACCCTTCGCGTCGAGGCGGGCGGAGTCGATGGGCCCCTGCACCAGCATGGTTACCCGGTGCAGGATGACGGTGGCGCCGGTGAGGGGACGGGGATGCGAGTACCCCAGGGTCACGACCCCGGTCAACGTGACCGACTGGCCGCCCGCGACTCCCACTCCGCCCCCCAGAGCCCAGAGGCCCAGGAGGAGGCCGCTACGGCGTGAACTTCCCGAAGTCTTCAGGATCGAGGTTCTGGAGGTAGGTCTTGAGGGCGTCGGCATCGAGGGGGCCGCTGCTCCGCTCGCCGGATGGACCCGCGCTTTCGATCGTGTCCGTGGTTTCGATGACCGTGTGCTGGAGCAGCTCGTCGGCGGTGAGAATGGGCGCCTGCAGCCTGAGGGCCAGGGCGATCGAGTCCGAGGGCCTGGCGTCCACCTGAATCACCTGGTCCCCGCGGTAGAGGTGCAGCTCGGCGTAGTAGGTCGAGTCCTTCACCGCCGTAATGATGATCTTCCGCAGCTCGGCGCCCAGACCGATGATGACCTGCTTCAGGAGATCGTGCGTGAGGGGGCGGGACGACTTCACGCCCGCCAGCTCCATTGCGATCGCGCTGGCCTCCGCCGGTCCGATCCAGATGGGGAGCACCCGCTCGCCGTCCGACTCCCGGAGAATCACCACGGGGGTGTTGTTGGTCCGGTCGAGACCGAGGTTGGCGACGCGGACTTCCTTCACGTAGGTCCTCTCAGGTCCCCATGTCCCACGACGCGAGGTACTTCTGCTGCTCCGCCGTCAGGGAGTCGATGGTGACGCCCATGCCCGCCAGCTTGAGGCGGGCGATGTCCTGGTCCAGGTCGCGCGGGATCCGGTGAACGTCCTTGCCGAGTGTCTTGAATTCCTTCACGACGTACTCCGCCGCCAGCGCCTGGTTCGCGAAGGACATGTCCATCACGCTCGCCGGATGACCTTCCGCCGCCGCCAGGTTGACGAGGCGGCCGTCGGCCAGCACGAAGATCTTCTTGCCGTCGAGGGTCCAGCCCTCCACGAGGTCCCGGACGTGATCGGGGCCCTTGGCCTTCGCCTTGAGGGCGTCGAGATCGATCTCGACGTTGAAGTGCCCCGAATTCGCGATCACCGCACCATCCTTCATGGCCCGCATGTGCTCGAGACGGATCACGTGCACGTTGCCCGTCAGCGTGACGAAGATGTCTCCCACCTTCGCCGCCTCCGCCATGGGCGCAACCTGGAACCCGTCCATCTGGGCCTCGAGCGCCTTCAGGGGATCGATTTCGGTGACGATCACCATCGCCCCCGCCCCCCGGGCCCGCATGGCGAATCCGCGCCCGCACCACCCGTACCCCGCCACCACCACCGTGCTCCCGGCGATGAGGAGATTCGTGGCGCGAAGGATGCCGTCGAGGGTGGACTGGCCGGTGCCGTACCGGTTGTCGAACAGGTGCTTGGTATCCGAGTCATTCACGGCCACCACCGGGAACTGGAGGACTCCGTCCTTGGCCATCGCCTTGAGACGGATGACCCCGGTGGTCGTCTCTTCCGTGGACCCGATCACCCGCTTCACGAGCGCGGAACGGTCGGCGGCGGACATCTGCTCCACCCAGCGCCGGACCGGCGGCGCGAGGTCGTCCAGACGGTTGAGGGCGATCATGTGCAGCGCGCCGACCAGGTCGGCCCCGTCGTCCATGGTGATGTCGGCCTGGTGGGCTAAAGCCGCTCGGATGTGCTCGTAGTACGTCTCGTGGTCTTCGCCTTTGATGGCGAAGACCCTGATCCCGTGATGGGTCACGAGATGCGCCGCGATGTCATCCTGCGTCGAGAGCGGGTTCGAGGCGCAGAGCGCCACGTCGGCCCCGCCGGCCTTCAGCGTGACCATCAGGTTCGCGGTCTCACTGGTGACGTGGAGGCACGCGGAGAGCTTCCGCCCCGCCAGTGGTTTTTCGCGGGCGAACCGCTCCCGCACCTGGCGCAACACCGGCATGGACCGCTCGGCCCACTCCGCCCGGCGACGTCCCTCGTCCGCCAGCGCCGGATTCTTGATGTCGGACTTGTCGGAAGCGGTCGTCGTCGCAGGTGTCATGCCGTAACCTTGTTCGAGCGGTAGTGCCTGGAGCGCTGCGCGGCGAGGCGCAGCTCTTCCACGCGGTTGGTCCGTTCCCAGGAGAAGAGACCGTTGGCACCCGGCTCCCGGCCGAAATGGCCGTACGCCGCTGTGGGCTTGTACAGGGGCTTCCGGAGATCGAGCGCCTTGATGATGCCGGCGGGCCGCAGGTCGAAGACCTCGCGAACCGCGTCCTCGAGGGCCGCCTCCGGGACCTGGCCGGTTCCGAAGGTGTCGATCATGACCGACACGGGGTCGGCCACACCGATCGCGTAAGCGACCTGCGCCTCACAGCGGGCCGCCAGTCCGGCGTGCACCACGTTCTTGGCGACCCAGCGCATGGCATACGCGGCCGACCGGTCCACCTTGGAGGGGTCCTTCCCGCTGAACGCCCCGCCGCCGTGCCGCGCCATCCCGCCGTAGGTGTCCACGATGATCTTGCGGCCGGTCAGCCCGGCGTCCCCCTGTGGGCCGCCGACCACAAACCGGCCGGTGGGGTTCACCAGGACATCCGCCTCGGCCACCTGGAATCCGGCGTCGGCGAGCACCGGCGTCACTACCGCCTTGATCACCGCGTCACGGAGCTCGTTCGCCTTGATGCGGTCCGAGTGCTGCGTGGACACGACGACCTTGCTGATGCCCACGGGCCGGGCGCCTTCATACACCACGCTGACCTGCGTCTTCCCGTCGGGCCGGAGGTACGGGAGGGTCCCGTCCTTCCGCACCGCGGCGAGACGCTCGGCCAGCCGGTGCGCCAGCACGATGGGCAGCGGCATCAGGGAGGCCGTCTCGTTCGTGGCGTACCCGAACATCATGCCCTGGTCCCCCGCGCCCCCGATGTCGACCCCCATCGCGATATCCGCGGACTGGCGGTCGATGGTGGTCAGGACGGCGCAGGTCTCGGCATCGAAGCCGTAGCTCGCGTCCGTGTATCCGATGGCCTTGATGGTGCCCCGGACGATGTCCGGGATGTGCACGTACGTCGTGGTCGTGATCTCGCCCGCCACGACGGCCATGCCCGTGGTCACCAGCGTTTCGCAGGCGACGCGGGCGGCGGCGTCGTTGGTCAAGATGGCGTCGAGAATCGCGTCCGAAATCTGGTCCGCGATCTTGTCAGGATGGCCTTCGGTGACGGACTCGGACGTAAAGACGTGGCGAGCGTCCAACATGTGGATGGATCTCCCTTTAGCTAGGCAAACTAGCGGAGGTGCGACCCCCGGGCAACCGCGCGTCGGGATCGAGCAGCTTCATGTCCACGGCTTCCGCCAGCGCGTAGCGCAGAATGTCGAGCGCCAGGTCCGCCGAGCGCGCGGCCAGCGCCGCGACCGCCGCCGACATCGCCTGCTCGCGGCTCACCTGACGCGCCAGCCAGCGGATGACCGGCAGCGCCGGCGGCGCGACCGAGAGTGTTTCGTATCCGAGCCCGAGCAGGAGGAAGGCCGAGATGGGCTCGGACGCCATCTCGCCGCAGACGCTCGCGGGTTTCCCCGCCGCCCGCGCCGCCTCTGCCACCAGTTTGAGGAGCCGGAGAACGCTCGGATCGTGGGGCGTAAAGCGGTCAGCCAGCCGCGCGTTGCTCCGGTCCACCGCCAGCGTGTACTGCGTGAGATCGTTGGTGCCCACGGAGAGGAAGTCCGCGATCTCCGCCAGGCGGTCGGCCATGACTGCGGCCGCCGGCGTCTCGACCATCACCCCCACCGGGACGGTTTCCGCCGCCGCCACGCCGGCGCGCTTGAGCCGCTGCCCCTCTTCGGCGACCATCTCGCGCGTCGTCTCCACCTCGGAGAGCCGGGTGACCAGAGGGATCATGAGGTGTATGGGCACGTGCGCGGCGGCCCGGAGCGCCGCGCGGATCTGCACCCGGAACATGTCGGGTTGATCGAGGCACACACGGATGGCGCGCCAGCCCAGGAACGGATTGGCCTCCGGAGGTGCCCGGAACGGCGCCGGGAACTTGTCCCCGCCCAGGTCGTAGGTCCGGATCACGATGGGGTGCCCGGGGAAGGCGTCGCCGACCTTCCGGAAATACTTCGCCTGCTCGTCCTCCGTCGGCAGCTGGGTGTGGCCGGTGATCAGGAACTCGGTCCGCAGGAGCCCGACGCCCTCGGCGCCGTGCTCCTTGGCCGCCTTGATCTCCTCCGGCAGGTCCACGTTGCCGCGGACGTTGATGTGAATCCCGTCGGTAGTGATCGCCGGGAGCCCCGCGCCCTCCTCGGCCTGCCGCGCCATCTGCTTCCGCCGGATATCCATGGCCCGGTGCGTGGCGATCTCGTCCTTGCTGGGGTCGAGGATCACCACGCCGCGGGTGCCGTCGACGATCAGCATCGTCCCGGACTTGATCCGTTCGAGCGCACCGGCGAGACCCATGACGGCGGGCATGCCCATGGAGTGGGCGAGAATCGCCGCGTGCGACGTCCGTGTCCCTTCTTCACTCACGAGGCCGAGCACGCGGTCGCGGCCGAATTGGACCGTGACGCCGGGACCGAGCTCGTGCGCCACCAGGATCGACGGCTCCCGGATACCGCCGGCCACCAGGTCGCCCTTGTGCAGGAGGTGCCGGACCACCTGGATGGTGACGCCGTTCAGGTCGGCCAGGCGCTCCTTGAGCCTCGGGCTCGACGTCGCCGCCCACGCGTCCCGGACTTCGAGGACCTGGTATTCGTACGCCTTCTCCGCCGTGAGATGGTTCTTACGGATCAGCTCCTCGACGGCGCCGAGGAAGGACTTGTCCTCGAGCATGAGGATCTGGGCGTCGAAAATCCGCGCTTCGTCGGCGCCCGCTTCCACTTCGGCCCGCTTGCGGAGCTCCGTCAGGCGACGCCGGACATCCCGGACCGCCGCCCGCAGACGGCGGACTTCCTTTTCGACCTGGGTGCGCGGCACCACCCGGTGCGGCACCTCGGGCAGCGTGGTCTGCACCGCCACCGCCGGACCGATGGCGATGCCGGGAGATACTCCGATGCCGCGCAGCGTACGATCGCTCATTCCGTAAGGTCCATTTCATTGAAGCCGGCCGCCACCAGGGCACAGAGCGCCTCCACGGCGGCTTCGGCGTCGTCTCCGTTCGCGACGATGACGATGACCGCCCCCTGCTCCGCGGCCAGCATCATCACACCCATGATGCTCTTCCCGTTCACCGTTACGTCTCCGCGGCGGATTTCGATGGCTGAGGCGAACCGCCCCGCGGTCTTCACGAATTCCGCCGCCGGACGCGCGTGCACGCCCAGGGGGTTCACGATCGTCGCTTCGCGCTCGATCAGCGCCATAGGACACCGGCGACGAGGGCGATGACGACGAGTACGAGCCCCAGCCTGAGTCCGCTGAGGATGTCCGGACGCCACCGGAGCAGCCCGAAGGCCAGCGCGGCCGCGACCGCGAGCGTCATCCGGGGCCAGCCGCGGAAGGCGTTCCCGGACCACTGCGCCACCATCGGCAGCGCGAATCCCAGAGCCAGCGCGGTGGCCGGTCCCAGAATTTGCCCCGCCCGGCGGATCCACGGCTCCTGCAGCGCCGCGGCCACCCGCGGGCCATAGTGCCACCCGGCGCGGAGCGCCCACCACCGCAGGGCGACGTGCCCCACGTTATACACAACGAGGAAGACGGCCACGGCGGCAGCTCCCCCACCCCCGGTCACCGCGGCCAGCGTGAGGGCCGACAGGGTGGGCAGCCATCCCGCCCAGACCAGACGATCGCCGATGGAGCCGAGGGGCCCGGCGAGGGCCCCACGCAGGCGTTCGATCTGCTCCGCCGGCACGCCGTCCACTTCGGCCCGGGCCAGGGCGCCCGCACCGGCTCCGCTGAGATACGGATGCGCGTTGAAGTACCGGGAGGCGCGCCCCAGGGCGGCGTGGTAGCGGTCCGGAGACAGACCCCGGAGCAGCGGCTCGGCCACGAACCCGGTGCCCACCCCGATGAGTCGCTCGTAATTCCAGGAGGCCTGGACCGTGAACAGGCGCAGGAACGCCGCGCCGAGCCTTACACGAGCCATGCGACCACGATTCCACCCGCCAGACCGGCGGCGAGCCATTTGAGGTGGGTGCCGAGCCCGACGAGACGCAGGGTGCCGGCGGCGCCGGCGGCGAGTGCGGCACTGGTTGCGGCCACCGACAAGAGGCGCTCCCCCCGATGCGAGAGGGCGGGCACGACGAACTCCCGCGTGACCCCGACCAGGACCAATCCGATGGCAGTGACGATGGCGGCGCGGAGCAGGTCCCGTCCTGCGCCCGCGAAGTGAAGCCGGACCAGCGCGCCGACGTCCCCACGTTCCAGGGCGGGGGCGTGGGCGGCGACCGCCCGGGTGTTCATGCGCCGGAGGATCTGAAGTGACACGCCGCCGATCATGGCGGTGAAGAGCCCCACGAGGGTGGCGAGGCCGAGGCCGAACGGCAGCGCGAACGCCTGCGCGGCGCCGACCGCCACCACCGTCGCCGGACCGTATTCGGGGTAGCGGGTGGCCCCGACCGGCAGGATGTCGAACTGGAAGAGCTCGAAGAGCACGCCCAGGCGCAGGCCGACGCCCACGTCCCCCAGGACCAGCCCCGCGATGGTCCCGGCGACGATCGGCCGCGCGAGCATCACCTGGGGAAACGACACGAGGTCGAGTCCCACGATCGTGCCCACCGCCAGGAGCGCCCATCCGTGGGCGATCATGGGGCGAACTCTCCGAGGGGAACGGCCCTCGCCGTAGGCACGTCCTGCGCCACGACCTCGACCCCCTGCCGCGCGAGGGTGCGGAGGGTGCCGACCTCTTCATCGGTCAGGTAGACGTACCGCAGACGCTCCGCGCGGCCCGGCTTGTGATGAATGCCGCCGAGCGTGATGCGACGGAGTCCGGGGACCTTGGCGATGAGGGCGGCGACGGTGTCGATGTCACCGGTGAGGAGCAGGCCGACTCTCGAATCCTTTACCCACGCATCGTAGCGGCGGGCAGCTTCGTCCACGGAAGCGAAGATGGCCTCCATGCCGGGCGGCACGCCCATCCGGTAGAGGTCCTGCTCCCACTCACTGCCGCGCACCTTGTCGTCGACCAGCGCGATGAAGCCCAGCCCCAGGGGCTGGCCCCACCCGACCACCACCTGACCGTGAATGAGCCGGTCGTCCACCCGCACCACCGCGATACTCACGCCGGTGGGATCCGGATGGCGCGCCCCCCCGCGTCGACCGCCCGCTGCGCGGCCTCGGCCGGCGGCAGGTCCCGATGAAACACGAAATCGAGCAGCATGGCGAGGTTCACACCCGTGACGACGGCGATCCCCCGGCCCTGGTCGCGGGCGATCCGCACCGCGCCGGTGAGACAGGAGCCCCCCGGAAGGTCCACGAACACCACCGCCGGCCCCGCGCCGATGGCCTCGCCGATACGGGCCTTGAGAGACCCGCCGTCGCAGCCCTCGTTGCTCACCGGGACGAGGGCTCCCGCCACCCCCGAGATGTGCTCGGCGGCCGTGACGAGGGACTGCGCGAGCCCCGCGTGTGAGACGACGACGCCCCGCAGGGGGTCACTCATCGTCTTCCTCGAGATACGTGCCGACGTCCCGCCGTTGCCGCATGGTCCGCATGAGCCGGTCGTTGAATTCCTTGGCGGAGTCTACGCCGCCATACCGCAGGAGGTGGTTCATGGCCACCACCTCACAGATAACCGTCAGATTCTTGCCGGGGTTCAGGGGCACCGTCACGAGGGGCAGAGAAACACCCAACAACGCGGTTTCCTGGCGGTCGAGCCCGGTCCGGTCGTACTCGCGGCTGGCATCCCAGTCTTCGAGCTGCACCACCACCTCGATGCGCTTCTGCTGGCGCACGGCCCGGACGCCGAACAGGGCTTGAATGTCGATCAGCCCCACTCCGCGAATCTCCATGAAGTGGCGGGACAGCTCGTGGCCGCGTCCGATCAGCACGTCGTTCCCCCGCCGGGTGACGTGCACGACGTCGTCGGCGACGAGCCGGTGTCCGCGCTCCACCAGGTCCAGCACGCACTCGCTCTTGCCGATCCCCGAGCGCCCCATGAAGAGGAGGCCGACCCCGAACACGTCGGCGAGCGAGGCGTGCGTCGTAGTGGTCGGGGCGAAGGCGTCATCGAGGAACGGTTTCAGGCGCCGGTAGAACTCGGCCGTCTTGAGCTGCGTGCGGACCAGGGCCACCCCGCGGGCCTGCGCCAGCTCCAGGAGCTCGGCGGGCGGCGATTGTCCCTTGGTGATGACGACCACCGGCAGCTCGAACTTGAAGAGATTCTCGAGGCTGGCGCGCCGGGCTCCCGTATCGAGAGAGGCCAGGAAACTGACTTCGGTCTCGCCGAGCACGTGGATGCGATTGCCGACGAACCGGGCGGTGTAGCCGGCGAGGACCAGCCCGGGGCTCGAGGCCTCCGGCGAAGGGATCTCCTTGTCGAACCCGGTCTCTCCCGTCAGCGCCTCGAGCTGCAGCGGCTCGGCCTTCCGCGCCAGGAGATCACGAACTTTGGGATTCGCCACTAGTTCCTCTCGCCACCGGATGACGCGCAGGTCCGTTCCAGGTGCTGCACGGTTTCCCGGGCGGCCCGGTCCCACGTGAGGGATTCGGCAAACCGCCGGCCCGCGGCCCCGAGCATCTCGACACGTTTCGGGTCCTGCGCCAGGGTGGTCAGGCGTTCCGTGAGCGCGGCCACGTCGCCGTGCGGCACGAGGTATCCCGTTTCGCCGTCGCGGACGGACTCCCGCAGCCCCGGGCTGTCCGACGCCACCGCAGGTGTACCGCAGGCCGCGGCTTCGACGTTGGTGATGCCCCAGCCTTCCTTCGGACTCGGGAACACCACCGCCCAGGACTCCCGGAGCAACCGCCGCTTCTCCTCGTCATCCACGAACCCGAGAAACCGGACCGTCTCCCCCACGCCCAGCTCGCGGGCCAGCGACTCGAGCCGCGGGCGATCGTCTCCCTTCCCCGCGATGTCGAGCCGCACGTCGATTCCCCTGGCCCGCGCCGCCGCCACCGCGCGCAACGCGTACTCCACTCCTTTATAACGCTTGAGGCGGCCGACGTACAGGAACTTGGGGGCCGGCGCGCGCCGCACCGAGGCGTCGGGCCGGTACCAGTGTGCATCGACGCCCGGATAGATCACGACCACCCGGTCGGCGGGCACGCCGCGGGCCACGAGGTCGGCCTTCGTGCTGTCCGAAATCGCATGAAAGGCCGCGCGGCGGTACGCCCACGGGACGGGCCGCTCGGCGGCCCAGACCGCACACGCCACGGGCCAGCGCGCCTCCGCAAAAACCGTCGTGCCGAAGAGGTGCGGCACGATCACACAGAACGGGAGCCGCGTGGCGGACGCAAGGAAGAGCGGCAGCTTGTTGATGTCTTCCACCACGATGTCATAGTGGTGCGACGCGAGGAGGTGCCGCGCCGCGCCCCGCCCCAGCAACGCGAAGCTGTTCCGTCCACCGACCCGATGCACCTGGATGTCATCCACGGTCGCGCGCGGGCTCGCGCCGGGCCAGCCGCTCGCCACCAGGTCGATCTGGTGCCCCGCGCGGGCCAGCCGGCCGAAGATCTCGTGCAGGTGGATCTCCGCACCACCCGCGTGAGGATTTTCGCGGTCGTTCCAGTTGGTCAGGAGGATTCTCACAGGAGACCCTGCTCCCGTGCCACGGTGTCCAGGACGCCGTTCACGAACCCGGGCGCCTTGGGGCCGGCGAACCAGTGCGCCAGGCGTACGGCCTCGTCGATCACCACTCTCGGCGGCGTCTGCCCCTCATCCAGCTCGGCCATGGCGATCCGCAGGATGTTCTTCTCGATCGCGCCCACGCGTTCGAGCCGCCAGTGCTCCGCGGCGTCCGCGAGGCGGCGGTCGTAGTCTTCGGTGGCGAGGGCGGCGCGGGCCGCAAGATCGGCACCCCGGTCGTAGCCATCCGGCTCGTGGCCGAACGCCACCCCCAGGCGGGCGACGACCGCCTCGAGCGACGGCCGGCCCGACAGGTCCCAGGCATACAGGATCTGGAGGGCGCGGGCCCGGGCCTTGGTCTCAGCGCGCAGCACGACGGGGGAGCTGCGCCAGCAGGTCGGCGGTCGCGAGCGCTGCTTCGGCCGCTTCGAACCCCTTGTTCCCCCCGCTTCCGCCGGCGCGCGCCTCGGCCTGCGCCTGGTGATCGACGGTGAGCACGCCGAATCCGACCGGGATCCGGTGCGCCAGGGCGACGTTGCCGAGGCCGCGGGCCGCTTCACCGGCGACGTAGTCGAAATGCGGCGTCTCACCCCGGATCACGCACCCCAGGGCGACGATCGCCGCGTACTTCCCGCTCGCCGCCGCCGCTTCGGCGGCCACCGGCAGCTCGAAGGCGCCCGGGGTCCAGAGCACGTCTACGACATCGTCCGGAACGCCGTGCTCGCGGCAACAGGCCTTCGCCCCGGCAAGCAGCCGGGCGGTGATGAGCTCGTGATAGCGGCTCACGACCAGCGCCACGCGCCGCGTGGCCGGCGCGCGCGGAGTGCCGCGGAATTCGGTCACGTCAGTGGGTGAGAAGGTGTCCGAGCTTGTCGCGCTTGACGTCCAGGTACGCGCGATTCTCGTCGGACGGCGGCGGAACGATGGGGAGGCGCTCGACGATCTCGAGCCCGTACCCCTCCAGTCCCACCAGTTTCATCGGATTGTTGGTGAGCACCCGGATGGACGACAGCCCCAGGTCCAGCAGGATCTGCGCCCCAATGCCGTAGTTCCGGAGGTCGGGCTTGAATCCGAGCTTCTCGTTGGCCTCGACGGTGTCGTTCCCCGCATCCTGGAGCTCATAGGCTTTCAACTTGTTGAGCAGCCCGATGCCCCGCCCTTCCTGATCCAGATACACGATCACCCCCCGGCCTTCGCGGGCGATGGCATGCATGGCGCTCTCGAGCTGCCAGCCGCAGTCGCAGCGCCGCGATCCGAAGACGTCGCCGGTCAGGCACTTCGAGTGCATGCGGACCATCACGTTCGCATGGCCACCGACCTCGCCGTACACGAGCGCGACGTGCTCCGCATCGTCCACGTCGTTCCGGTAGCCCATGATCGTGAACTCGCCGGCGGCGGTGGGGAGACGGGCGCTCGCCACCCGGTGCACCAGCCGTTCTTTGGCGAGACGGTACTGCACCAGCTGGGCGACGGTGATGAAGGTGAGCCGATGCTCCGCCGCGAACCGGTCGAGCTCGGGACGGCGGGCCATGGTCCCGTCGGCATTCATGATCTCGCAGATCACGCCGGCGGGATACAGTCCCGCGAGCCGTGCCAGGTCCACGCTCGCTTCCGTCTGGCCCACGCGCTGGAGCACACCGCCGGGACGGGCGCGAAGGGGGAACGTGTGCCCGGGCCGGCGCAGGTCGGAGGGTTCGGAGGCCGGATCGATCGCCACGCGGATCGTGGCGGCGCGATCCGCGGCCGAAATCCCGGTGGTGACGCCGAAGCGGGGCGCCGCGTCCACACTGACGGTGAACGCGGTTTCCCGGGATTCGGTGTTGTGCTCGGTCATCTGCGACAGGCCGAGGGCCTGACAGCGGTCTGGCGTCAGGGTGAGACAGACGAGTCCCCGCCCGTGCGTGGCCATGAAGTTGATCATCTCGGGAGTGACCCGCGCGGCCGCTCCCACGAGGTCGCCCTCGTTTTCCCGGCCCTCGTCGTCCGCGACGATGACCAGCTTGCCCGCGCGGATATCCGCGATCGCCTGTTCTACGAGTTCGTGCGACATAGTGCTTTCACGTACTTCCCGAGCACGTCCCCTTCCACGTGGACCCGGTCGCCCACCTGCGCGGCACCCAACGTGGTATGGGTCCGCGTGAATGGAATGAGCGACACCTGCACCGCCCCCGACGCCGGCAACGCGTTCACCGTGAGGCTCACGCCCTCCACGGTGATCGACCCGTGCGGTACAGTGACCTCCCGGACTTCCGCCGGCACGTCCAGATCGAGCAACCGGGCGTCGTCGCGATCGGCCACCGCGATGACCCGCGCCACCCCGTCGACATGCCCCTGCACGAGGTGGCCGCCCAACCGGTCACTCGCCTTGAGCGCGCGCTCGAGGTTTACCTGCCGCCCCGGTGCGTACTCACCGATCAGCGTCCGCTCGAGCGTGGTGGCGATGGCGTGGACCGTGAAGCCGCCCTTCACCACCTTCTCCACCGTGAGGCACGCGCCGTTGACGGCGATGCTCTCCCCGCGCTTAAGACCCCGGTAGGGGGCCGCAATCGTCAGTGCCAAACCGGAGAGACGGCTCCCGACTCCCGGCTCCCGCCGGGCCGCCTTGATGCGCCCCTGGGCGCTCACTATTCCGGTAAACATAGCCTGCGGTCCAAGACGAGTAACGTATCCGCCCCCAATGCCTTACGCTCCACCGGAATCCAGCGTGGCGCCTGATCGATGTCCACGTCCAGAACGTCGGGGAAGGCCGGAACGCCGCCATTCCCGAGCCAGAACGGTGCCTGGATCCAGTAGAGACGGTCCACCAGTCCCAGGGAGAGCAACTTGGCGCCCAGCGCCCCTCCCCCCTCACATAACACCGACTGGATCCCGGCTCCCCGGAGCTCTTCGAGTCCCGCCGGGAGATCGAAGGGGCGGAACACGCGCACGCCGTTGGCGTCGAGCACCGAGGCGTTGTTCGCCGGCGCGTCGGGAGAGGCCATCACCCAGGTCGGGATCTCCCGCGCGGTCTGTACCAGCGAGACGGTGGGATTGAGCATGGCCCGCCGGTCGAATACCACGCGAACGGGAGGCTTCCGGGGCGTCACCGCACCGCGGACCGTGAGCCGCGGGTTGTCCCGCAGAGCAGTGGTGCCGCCCACCGCAATCGCGTCGTACCCGGCGCGCAACCAGTGTACGTAGTCCCGGGCCGCTTCCCCCGACACCCATTGCGAGCGTCCGGCATGATCCGCGATCCGGCCGTCCACCGACGTGGCGAGCTTGAGCGCGACGAAGGGCCGCTTCTTTTCCAGACGGGCATGGAGAAACGCCGCGTTCAAGGACGCCGCGGCCGCGGCCTGCATTCCCAGATCCACATCCACACCGGCCTGGCGCAGCCGCTCGAGCCCACCCCCCGCCTCCCGGTCGGGATCGCGAGTCGCGGCGACGACGCGCCGCACGCCGGCCTCGAGGATGGCGTCGACGCAGGGCGGTGTCTTCCCCTGGTGTTTACAGGGCTCGAGATTCACGACGAGCGTACTGCCCCGCGCGCGATGCCCCGCCGCTTTCAGGGCCACGACCTCCGCGTGCGGCCCGCCGAACTCCGCGTGCCAACCCTCGGCCAGCGGCTGGCCGTCCTGCAGAATCACCGCCCCCACCAGGGGATTCGGCGCCACGCGCCCCCACCCCGAGAGCGCGAGGTCGAGGGCGCGGCTCATCGCGGCGGCTTCGGCCGCGACGGCCGGCCGGTCAGAAGCTGATGCGGACGCCGACTCCACCGAAGACGTGCCCCGCCTTGGGGTCGAGACCCTGGTAATTGGTGGACAGGGTCTGGTCCTTGCCCGTCTGGTACCCGATTTCGCCGATGATCTTGACGAGCATCAGGTTCATCCCGGCGTTCAGGAAGACCACTTCACGCTTGTTGTTCAGGTTCAGCGTATCGTGCGCCACGGTCACCGGTGACGTGTAGTAGGCGATGTGGGCGTTCGACGTGTAGATGTCGTAGCCCACGCCAGCGGCGACATCCAGCAGCAACAGGTGCAGGCCCGCCGTCACCCGGAAGTTCGTGGCCTGGAGATCGGTGTCGAATGAGAAGGCGCTGTCGGTCGAGGCCACGGCGCCCAGGGTTCCGTACTGGAGCCGCGGCAGAGTCCGGCGCATCACCGAGACCGAGACGGACGGCACGAAGAAGCTTCCCTTGAGGATGCCGATGCGCGCCCCGTAGCCGAGCCCGAGCGCCAGTTTGCCGATCTTGGTGGCATTCGGATCGACCGTCAGGTTTGATACCTGGGTGGTGGGAAGCAGCGTCGCCGAGACGAGGGCGTCCACCGCGAGCAGACCACCGCCCAGCCCATTCCAGACACCGACTCCCGCCTCGACGACCGGCGCTGGGACCACCGCCGACGTCGCCGCCGTATCGGTGGAGCTGGTGGACGGCAGTGCCACCTTCACGGCGTTCACCCGCGCCGAAACGAAGAAGTGACCCAGCCCGCCCAGCGTCCCGCCGGACCCGAGCACGGGATTGCCCCCGCTGACGATCAGCCCCGCCACCGGGTGGAAGGACTTCAACGCGTCTTCGGCGCGCTGGCAGTCCGTGTTGCATTGGGCTGAGAGCGGCGCGCTCACGGCGAGCGCGAGTCCCGCCAGAACACCGATCCGACGCATAGGTACGCCTCCGAAAGAGGTTACCGCTGTGAGAACTGCACGCCCGCCGGGCCCGGCCTGATTTCGCCGATGACCCACGCGGGAATTCCGGCCCGAGCGGCCGCGGCGACCACGGACTCCACCTCACCGCGTCCCGCGACCGCGATCATCCCGATTCCCAGATTGAACACGTCGCGCATCTCCGCGAGCGACACCTTCCCCGCCTGCATCAGCACCCGGAACAGCGGCGGCCACTCCCACCCGCCCGATTCCACCAGTGCCCGGGAGCCTTCCGGGAGCACCCGCACCAGATTGCCCGGAATCCCGCCTCCCGTAATGTGCGCCAGCGCATGCAGCCGGGTGATGACCGGCATCACGGCTTGCGCGTAGCTCCGGTGCACGGCAAGCAAGACCTGCGCCACCGTGTGTGTCGTTTCCGGAAACGGGTCGTCCACTCCGAGCCTCAGCTCATCGAACACGATGCGCCGCGCCAGGGTGTAGCCGTTGGTATGGAGTCCGTTCGACGCGTATCCGATCAATACGTCCCCGGGCGCCACGTGATCCCCGTGCAGCGCCTTCGCTTCGTCCACGACGCCAACGATGGTACCGGCGAGATCGTAGTGGCCGGCGGTGTAGAGGTCCGGCAGCTGAGCGGTTTCCCCGCCTGCGAGCGTCATGCCGTGGGACCGGCACCCCCGCGCGATCCCTTCGACTAGCGCGGCCGCCACCGCCGGGTCGAGCACGCCGGCCGCGATGTAGTCGAGGAACGCCACCGGCGTGGCGCCGTGCACCAGGATGTCGTTCACGCAGTGGTTGACGAGATCCTCGCCCACCGTGTCGTGAATTCCCGCCTGCGCCGCCACCAGCACCTTGGTCCCCACACCGTCCGTCGAGAGCACCAGCACGGGTTTTTCGAACCCCGCGGGCACCCGCACCATGCCGCCGAACGCGCCGATCTTTCCAAGCGCCAGGGGCGTCCGCGTGGTCGCCACGAGCGCACCGATCCGCCGCTTCGCCTCCTCAGCGACGTCCAGCCGGACCCCGGCCGCTCCGTACCGATCGCTCACCGCCCCGCGCCCTCCCCGAGGTCGAACCGCACGAGCTCCTGGAATCCGCGTGCCCGTGCCCGCACATCGGCGGGCGTCACCGCGTCGAATCCCTGCACGCCGAAGGCTTCGACGGCGAACGATCCCATGGCGCCGCCGTAGACCATTGCGCGTCGCAGGTTCTCGCCCGACTGGTCTCCGCTAGAGGCCAGATGCGCCATGAAGCCCCCCGCGAACGCATCCCCCGCCCCGGTGGGGTCGAAGACCTGCTGCAGAGGATACGCAGGCACCTTGAACGTCTCTTCCTTCCCCACCAGCAGGGCGCCGTGCTCACCCTGCTTGATGACACAGTACCTCGGCCCCTGATCGAGAATCCACTGGGCCGCCCGGTACACGTTCCAGTTTCCCGAAAGCTCCCGGGCCTCCGAGTCGTTGACCATGACCAGATCGACGTGGCGCAAGACCTGCAGCAGCACCTCCCGCCGCGACTGGATCCAGTAGTTCATCGTGTCGCAGGCGACGAGCTTCGGCTCCCGCACCTGGTCGAGCACGTTGAGCTGGAGACCGGGATCAATGTTGCCGAGGAACACGTACTGCGCCGCGCGGAATTTGTCGGGGATCTTCGGACGGAAATCGGCGAACACGCCCAGCCGCGTCTCGAGGGTCTCGCGGCTCGACAGGTCGTAGGAGTATTTCCCCTTCCAACGGAACGATTCGCCCTTCACCTGCTCCACGCCGGCCAAGTCCGCGCCGCGCGCCGTGAGCTTCTGCAGCACTCCGAGGGGATAATCCGAGCCGATCACGCCCACGACCTGCACCGGATGCAAGACGGCCGCCGCCGCCGCAAAAAACAGCGCGGAGCCTCCCGGCGCGTCCGCCGTTTCCCCGAAGGGTGTCTGCACCGAGTCGAGCGCGATGGAGCCCACGACGAGGAGGCTCATGTCACATCCGATCCGGGGCGGAGATCCCCACCAGGGCCAGACCGTTCGCGAGTACCTGCCGGATGGCGCGGGCCAGGAGCAGCCGGGCGGCCTCCTCCGGTTCCCCCAGCACCCGGACCTTGTGGTACCAAGCGTGCGCTTCGCGCGCGAGCTTTTCGAGGTAGCCGGGAATGCGGTGCGGCTCCAGCGCCTCGGCCGCTCCACGCACCACCGCGGGGAATTCCGCCAGGTCCTTCAGGATTTCGACCTCTTCCGGTTGCGTCAGCACCCCAAGGTCCACGGTGCCGGGCGTGGCGCTCTCGGGCGCGCGGCCCGCCACGCGGAAGATGCCGCTCATCCGGGCGTGCGCCATCTGCACGTAGTACACCGGGTTCTCCTCCGTCTGCCGCTTGGCCAGATCGACGTCGAACACGAAGTGGGAGTCGCTCTTCCGCATCAGGAAGAAGTACCGCACCGCGTCGCGCCCCACCTCGTCCAGCAGATCCCGCAGCGTCACGTACGACCCGGCCCGCTTGGAGACCTTCAGCTCCTCCCCGCCCTTCATCACCGTGACCATCTGGTGCAGCACGTACTCCGGATACCCCTGCGGGATGCCCATATCGAGCGCCTGCAGTCCGATACGGACCCGGGTGACGGTGCTGTGGTGGTCGGCGCCCTGGACGTTGATCGCGCGGTGGAACCCCCGCGTCCACTTGTCGACGTGATAGGCGACGTCCGGCACGAAGTACGTCGGCTCCCCACCCTTCTCGGCGCTCCGCACCAGCACCCGGTCCTTGTCGTCGCCGAAATCAGTGGTCTTGAGCCAGAGTGCACCATCCTGCTGGTACGTGTGACCGGCGCGCTCGAGGGTCTTGAGCGTCTCGTCCACTTTGCGGTTCGAGTACAGGGACGATTCGAGAAAGTAGGTGTCGAACTTGACGCCAAAGGCCTGGAGGTCCTGGTCCTGCTCCTTCCGGAGATAGTCGACGGCGAAACGGCGGACATCCTCGGGAGTCGGGATTCGGGAGCCGTACGCCTCCGCCACGTCCTGGATATAGGAGCCGTGGTATCCATCCTCCGAAGGCTCCTGTCCCTTCAGGCGGGCCATCACGCTTTGCGTCAACCGCTCGATCTGGCCGCCGGCATCGTTGTAGTAGAACTCCCGGCTCACCTTCCATCCGGTCCATTCGAGCAGGGCCGCGATCCCGTCCCCCAGCGCAGCCTGGCGTCCATGGCCCACGTGCAACGGACCGGTGGGGTTGGCCGAAACGAATTCGACGTTGACGGGATTCCCGGGACCTGCGCTCCGGCCGTATCCCGCCCCCGCGTCGATCACCAGGGCGATCACCGAGGCGAGCGCCTCCTCGGCCAGGAAGAAATTGATGAACCCCGGCCCGGCGATTTCGGTCTTGCGAACGACACCCGCCGGCAGCTGCAGGGACTCCAGGAGCCTTTGGGCCGCGTCACGGGGCTTGGACTTGAGGGTCTTGGCGAGTGTCAGCGCCAGGTTGGTCGCCAGATCACCGTGGGCCGGGTCTTTGGGACGTTCGAGGACGATCTCCGCCCCGGGCGCGCCGAGCCGGCGCGCGGCTTCCACCAACGCCGCACGGATCTCGTCCGGGCCTTTCACTTGTCGGTCGAGGGGGTCTTGGGCTTGGCGGGTTTCGATTCGGCGGCCGGCTTGGATTCGGTCTTCGGTTCGGCAGCCGTTTCCTTCTTCTCGCCCGCCCGCTTGTAATCCGTGATGTAAAACCCGGACCCCTTGAAGACGAGGCCGGCGCCCCCCGAGATCAGGCGCTTGGCGCGCTTGCCGCATTTGGGGCAGGTCGCGCTCTTGGCGCTCGTCATCGTGGGCGAAAACTTTTCGAACACGTGCCCGGATGGGCACTGGTATTCGTAGGTGGGCATCGCACAACATCTTAGCCGCGCCGACAAGCCGAATCAAGCTTCAGCCGTCGAGTGCTCCCAGCCTGGTGGCAGGAGCCGCCGCCACCACTCGCCATCCCGGGATGAGCGCGCCCAGGGCGCTCGCGGCGAGCAGCGTCCCGGCGATCGCCAGCGCCGCCGGCCACGACCAGGCCGGCAGGCCCGGAAAGGCATCCTCGAGAGCGCCCGAGACCAAGATGGCGAGCCAGAGTCCGCCCGCAGCACCCCCCGCACCCACCACGCCCGCGCGGGCGAGTACGAAGCGCAAGACATCCCACCGTCGGGCCCCCACCGCGCGGCGCAGCGCCAGCTCCGGCGCCACGGCCGTCACCCAGCGCTCCATCACCGCCAGCATCCCCGCAAGCGCGATCAACATCACGCCCCACCCCGCTGCCCTCGTGAGACGCCCGAACCACACCAGCACGGACGCGTCTCGCGCCCGCAGCGCCGCCCAGGTCGTTTCACCCGTGACTCGCCCCGAGAGGGCGACCACGCCCGGCGCCGGCCGCGCGCCGGTCGTAAGCAGATCGACGTGCGTCGGTGGCGCCTGGAAGGCACTCAGGTAAACGGCCTTCGCCGGCGCCAGGGCGCCTCCGATGCCGCCGGCCATCCGGTCAGGCACCACCCCAACGACCCGGTACCATCCGCTCCCCGCTCCGCTGCCGACGAAGATTCGCCGGCCGACACCCACGCCCTCTTCGTAGTCCCGCGCCGCCAGTGAGGCACTGATCACCGCAACCTTCGGCGCACTCCACCCGTCCGAGTCCGCCAGCCCCCGCCCGCGGAGCACCGGGATCCCCATGGCGCGGAAGGTGTCGGCGCTCATGGCGGTGATCATCGCCGGGACGGGCCGGAAGGGCGTGGCGACAAAGCCCTCGACACACCATCCACAATCGGTGGTGACGAAATCGACGGGCCCCATGCCGGCCAACGCCCCGGCACTCGACACGCTCACGAGTCCGGCTTCGCGATTGGACTTGAGGCGCCGGACCAGCGCTTCATAACGGGAGGCGCGGGTGGAGGAACTCCCGTCATTCTCGATCTCGGTCACGGTGCTCGTGGCCCTCGGACCTGTACCGTCCGCGCCCCGGAGCAGCGCTCCGGCACGCGCCCCCGTCCGCGCGGCACCCATGAGGATGGCCAGGGAGATTGCGAACTGGACGGCGGGAATCACGAGGCCGTGGCTCGAGCCGCCGGCGTGCGGCACTCTGGCTCCTCCGGGCGCTCGGACGCCGGCGAGTGCGCCGAGCATCAGCACGAGCCCGACGGCGCCCATCCCGGCGAGAGCGCCGGCGAAGGCCGGCACGAGGGTTCCCGGCCAGGTCACCACGGCCCAGTGCGCCGCCGCAACGGCGGGGGCGAGACCGACTCCGAGGGCACCCAGCGCGAGGAGCAGTCCCTCAGCCACACCGGCGAGCCGGAGGCTCGACCGGGCCGCTCCCACCGCGCGGCGGACGCCGATCTCCGGCCTGCGGCTGGCGGCGCGTCCCGCCGCCAGCGAGCCCGCCGTGACGACGCCGACCAC
>DATEGY010000200.1:0-12822 GCA_035279865.1 Gemmatimonadales bacterium
CGGGACGTACCGGGAGCTGACCGCCCTGATGGCCGACCTGGCCGCGGGCAAGGTGGCCGTCCTGATCACTCACGGCGCCAACCCGGCGTACTCCGTGAGTGGATTCACCACCGCGGCGAGCAAGGTGCCGTTCCGCGTGGCGTTCGCGACCATGCTGGACGAGACGTCCAGTGAAGCCGACCTCGTCCTGCCCGACCTCCACCCGCTCGAGCAGTGGGGCGACTCCCGGCCGCGCGCCGGGGTGTCGGCGCTCCAGCAACCCGCGATGTTGCCGGTGCAGTCGAACGCCCGCGGCGCCGGTGACGTCATCGCGTCCCTCGCGGGGAAGACCGGCACCTTCAAGGACTACGTCCAGGGCAAGTGGAAAGCGCCCAAGGGCCAAACCTGGACCGCCGCGGTGCAGCAGGGTGGCGCGTTCAGTGATGCCCCCACGACCAGCGTCCGCCTCGGCGCGGATGCCGAAAAGATCTTCGCGGCTGCTCCGGCCGTTCCGACGCTCGGCGGGGCGCCGGGGGACGTGCCCCTCATCGTCTACCCGCACTACGCCCTGTTCGACGGCCGTGGCGCCGACAAGCCCTGGCTCCAGGAGCTCCCGCACCCGGTCTCGAAGATCATGTGGCAGTCGTGGGTGGAAGTGCACCCCGACACCGCGGCGAAGTGGTCGGTCGAAAACGGCGACTACCTCCTGCTCACGACGAAGAACGGTGCCGCGCGGGTGACCGCGTGGGTCACACCGTCCATCCGTCCCGGCGTCCTCGCGCTGCCGACCGGCCAGGGCCATACGACGTACGGCCGGTATGCGCAGGGTCGCGACGTCAACGCGTTCGACCTGCTGTCCGGAGAGGCGAACGGGTACGGGGGCCGGACCTTCGCGGTCAGCGCCAAGGTCGACGTCACCCGCGATCACCGGTATCTCGCGACCCTCGAGGGCGACCCGCGCGAGGGCGGCGAAGCCATCGTCGAGCTCCTGACTCTCGGCAAGGCCGCGAGTCTCCACGCCGGGCAGCACGCGTTCGCCGAGGAACCGCTCCCGTCCTACGCCGACTCGGCAGAGGCCGGATGGGCGGCGTCGCAGAAGGAGCAGGCGAGCCTCGGGAACTACGCCACGCAGCCCACCCGCTGGGCGATGGCCATCGACCTCTCGAAGTGCACCGGCTGCTCCGCGTGCGTGACCGCCTGCTATGCGGAGAACAACATCGCCACCGTGGGCGAGGATCTCGCGCGGCGCCGCCGGTTCCTCCCGTGGATGCGCATCGAGCGGTATTTCAATCAGAACGAGGCCGGCGGCGTCCGGGCGGTCACCACGCCCATGCTCTGCCAGCAGTGCGGCGAGGCGCCCTGCGAGCCGGTCTGTCCGGTGTTCGCGGCCTATCACACGCCGGACGGCCTGAACGGACAGGTCTACAACCGGTGCGTCGGGACGCGGTATTGCGCGAACAACTGCCCCTACAAGGTCCGGTTCTTCAACTGGTTCAACTACGCCGAGCGGGGCGGGGAGCACGAGGCGTGGCCGACGCCGCTCGACTGGCAGCTGAACCCCGACGTGACCGTGCGCGAGAAGGGCGTGATGGAGAAGTGCACCTTCTGCGTCCAGCGGATCCGGTCCGCGGAGCACAACGCCCGCGTCGAAGACCGCACGCTCAAGGACGGCGAGATCGTACCGGCCTGCGCGCAGGGCTGTCCGTCGGAAGCGATCGTGTTCGGTGACCTGAACGATCCGAAGTCGCGGGTCCACGCGCTGAGCGAGGATCCCCGCGGCTATCACGTGCTGGCGGGCCTCAACACCAAGCCCGGCATCACCTACCTGGCCCGGGTCGTGGCCGGGGCGGAGGCCTGATGGCGGGCCCGCGCGTCACCTACGACTACGTCACCCGCGCCATTCACAAGACGCTGGGAAGCCCGACCCGGGGCTACTTCGCGCTGCTCGGGGTCGCGGTCGGGCTCCTCACCATCGGGATCATCTGCCTCCTGTTCATCCTGCGGTACGGGCTGGGACTCGCGGGCTACTCCCACCCGGTCTATTGGGCGGTATTCATCACCTGCTTCGTGTTCTGGGTGGGTATCGCGCACTCCGGCACGCTGATCTCCGCCATCTTGTTCCTGTTCCGGTCGGCGTGGCGCACCGCCGTGTACCGCGTGGCCGAAGCGATGACGGTGTTCGCGGTGATGACGGCAGGGCTCTTCCCGCTCATTCACATCGGCCGGCAGTGGTACTTCTACTGGCTGATCCCGTACCCCAACGAGCGGGGTCTCTGGCCCAACTTCAAATCGCCGCTGATCTGGGACGAGTTCGCGATCGGCACCTACTTCACGGTCTCGACCGTGTTCCTGATCATGGGGCTGATCCCGGACATCGCGGCGGTGCGCGATCTGGCGACCGGCTGGCGCAAGAAGCTGTACGCCCTGACGTCGCTGGGGTGGCGCGGCACCAATGAGCAGTGGCGGCATTACTCGCGCGGCTACCTCTACCTCGCGGCACTGGCGACGCCCCTCGTGCTCTCGGTGCACTCGGTGGTGTCCTGGGACTTCGCCATGGCGCAGGTACCGGCCTGGCACGAGACGATCTTCGCGCCCTACTTCGTGGCCGGCGCCATCTATTCGGGCGTCGCGATGGTGATCTCGCTCCTGGTGCCGATCCGGAAGCTCTTCCACCTGGAAGAGGTCGTGACCATCCGGCACTTCGAGAATCTCGCGAAGCTCTGCCTCCTCACCGGCATGATCGTCGGCCTCGCGTATTTCACCGAGTATTTCATCGCCTGGTACGGCGGACCCACGCCGGAGCGGCAGGCGTTCTGGTACCGCGCCTTCGGGCCCTTCTGGTGGGCCGGGTGGACCATGAACGTGTGCAACAGGTTCCTGCCCTGGATCCTCTGGTTCAAGAAGCTCCGGACCAATCTCACCGCGCTGTTCGTGATTTCCATCTTCGTGAACATCGGGATGTGGTTCGAGCGCTTCGTGATCATCGCCATTCACCTGGCCGGGGAACCCTTCGAGCCCTTCATGAAGTCCGGGTACAATCCCACCTGGGCGGACTGGGGCATCATGGCCGGCTCGTTCGGCTGGTTCTTCATGTGGTTCCTCCTCTTCGTGAAGAACTTCCCGGCCGTGTCGATCTCCGAGGTCAAGGAAGTCCTGCCGCCGCCGGTCCGGAGCGGGAAGGGGGCCCACGTATGAAGAACCCCCTGAAGGAGCTCTTCGGCGGCGCCATGACCCCGGGTGTGCTGGGGGTTTTCGGTCACCTGGACGACACCACGCGGGCCGTGAAGGACCTGAAGGCAGACGGGCGTGAGGACTTCACCGTCTTTTCTCCGGTCCCGCGCCACGAGCTCGAAGACGCGATCGACCGCCCGACCAGCTCGGTCCGCATGTACACGCTCATCGGCGGCATCGCCGGCTGCTCCATCGGCGCCTGGATCACGCTCTACATGTCGTGGGACTGGCCCATTCAGGTGGGCGGGAAGCCGATCGGCTCCATCCCCCCGTACGTCGTGATCATGTTCGAAATGACGGTGCTCTTCGGAGCCCTGAACACGCTCCTGGGAGTCGCCTTGAACGCGCTGCGCGCGGCGCGCCGGGAAGGCACCATCCCCTACGACCCGCGCTTCTCGAACGACAAGTTCGGGCTGTTCGTGCCGTGCGGGCCGGACAAGGCCGGCGCGACCGAGGCCTGGCTGAAGCAGCACGGGGCCGAGGAGGTGCGCCGTGCGTAAGCTCCTCCCGCTCCTGGCGGGTGCCCTGGTCCTCGCCGCCTGCAATCCGGACGACGCCGTACATCACGTCGGGTGGTTCGCGACGATGCGCCATCAGCGCAACATCAAGCCGTACGCCATGCCGCGCCTTCCGGCTCCCGGGACCATCCCGGTGACGGGGCACGATCCCGATTCGCTGTCGATCGCCGAGGCGACGAAGCTCGCAAATCCCCGCACACGGACGTCGGAGTCCCTCAATCGCGGGAAATGGGTCTACGAGACGTATTGCCAGGTCTGTCACGGCACGGCCGGACGCGGCGACGGACCGGTCTCGACCGCCGGCGGCGGGCCGTTCTTCGGCGTCCGCTCCCTCGTCACCGACACGCTGGCCCGGAAGCCCGACGGCTACATCTACGGCGTCCTGGTCTACGCCCTGCCCATGGGCCGGGGCTTGATGCCGCGCTACGGAGACAAGGTGCGCGGGAATGACCGCTGGGACGTGGTCAACTACATCCGCAGCCTGCAGGACCAAGCCAAGGGGGCCAAGTGAGCGCCGTGGCCACCATCAATCGCGCCGAGATCGTTCAGAAGGCTCGCGAGGCGCCCGTGGGCCGCTTCCGGATGATCGGCGCGATACTCGCCGTAGCCGGGGCGGCCATCCTGCTCGGCGGGCTCCTGACCGGCAGCGCCGCACGCGTCTGGCACGCCTACCATTTCAACTTCCTGTTCTGGACCGCGCTCGCGCAGGCGCTGGTGATCTTCGCGGCAACCCAGAAGCTGGCGAAGGCGCACTGGGCGGGCGTCATCATCCGGTTCGCGGAAGCGGCCGTGGCCTTCCTCGTGGTCTCGCTGGTGCTCTACCTGGGACTGATCCTGGGCCGGGAGTCCCTGTTCAAGACGCTCCCCCTGGACCGGCCGCAAGTCGGCTTCTGGTTCGCCGAACCGTTCTTCCTGATCCGGAACTGGCTCATCCTCGCCGTGATGGCGTGGCTGTCGTGGCGCTTCGTCCGGCGGGATACGGCCCCCGACGTCCAGGAGCTGGCGACCGGCACGCCCGCCACGGATGACGTTGCGTCCAAGGGGCTGGCGAGCAAGGACGCGGCCATCCTGATCGTCAGCTGGGCCTTTGCCTACTCCTTCCTGGGCTTCGACTTCATCATGTCGCTCGCCCCCCGGTGGGTCTCCAACCTGTACGGCGCCTTCTTCTTCATGGGGTCGTTTTTGTCGGCCCTGATGACGACCGCCGTCCTCGCCCACTGGATGCGCAAGGCGATGAAGCTCGAGCATCTGATCTCGCCCAAGCAGATGCACGACCTCGGCAAGCTGTCGTTCGGCTTCACGGTGTTCTGGGCCTACCTCATGTGGGCCCAGTTCCTCGTGATCTGGTACGGCAACCTGCCGGAAGAGACGTATTTCATCTTCTACCGGCTCTGGGGCCCGTGGCGCGCCGTCGGCACCGCGGTGTTCTTCATGGTCTTCGTGATCCCGTTCATCGGCCTGCTGGGCGTGAAGCCCAAGAAGACCCCCGCCACGTTCATCCTCTTCGCGCTGATTTCCGTCGCCGGAGTGTGGCTGGAGCGCTACCTCGAGGTGGTGCCCTCCCTCACGGCCGGGCAGGCTCCGAGCCTCGGCCTGCCGGAGCTCGGTGCGCTGGCGTTCTTCGCGGGCCTGTTCCTGCTCGCCTACGGCTGGTTCGCCGGCAAGTACCCCATGATCTCCCCGCGCCTGGCGGTGGATACCCTGGAGCGGGAGCAGCACTAAGTCCGCCGTTGAGGTATTCAGCGGGGGGCTCTGGCCGTGGCCGGAGCCCCCTGTAGTTTTCGGGCATACCACAGAGATCCAACTCTACTGGGGGAACGATGCGAAAACTCTGGTTGGGGCTGTTCGTCGCCGTAGCGGCCGTGCTCTCGTGCAACAGTCCGACCGGGAGCAGCCTGTGCGGGAACGGCAATTTCTTCGTCATCAAGGCGGACGACAACAGGACGTTCACGCCGCAGCACGCGACCGTGGCGCAGGGGCAGCAGGTCTGCTTCGAGAATACCGGAAGCATCGTGCACAGCGTGGTTACCGACTCGATGGTCCCGGCCGACTCCACGTGGGGTCGGAAGGGAGAGCAGGGCCTCGCTCCCGGGTTCCCGGTGATCATCCAGGTCGGGGTTGGGCAATACTACTACCACTGCGGCATCCACGGCTTTGTGAGGGACACCACGGCCGGCATGTGGGGAGAGATCACTGTCCGATGATGTTTCGAGTCCGGGCGGTGATGGGTGCGGTCGTGATCCTGGCGGCGTGCAAGTCGTCGACCGCGGCGGGCACCGCCCATACCCTGACCGTGAGCGTCCGCGACAACGTATTCTCCCCGCAGGTGGACAGCGTCAGCGCCGGCGACTCCGTGACCTTCACCTGGCAGGGCAGCCAGATGCACGACCTGATTTTCCAGGACAGCGTCCACGTCGCCAATGTGTCGGCGCCCCGGGATACGGGATCGGTCAAGCGGGGCTTCGCGTCACCGGGGATCTACAAGTACCGGTGCACCCTCCATTCCAGCGACTTCAACACGGGGTCCATGGTAGGCACCATCGCGGTATACTGACGTATGACCGACACGCTCGAGTCCTTCCGGCACTTTCGTGAGAAGATGAACGCGGCCATCCTGGCCGCCGGCAACACCACCATCAACCGCTTCTTCGCCCTCGACACCCGGACGTATGAAGCCGGCGCCCTGCCGGTGAAGACCAAGGAGCTCCTGGGCCTCGTCGCCTCCATGGTCCTCCGCTGCGATGACTGCGTCACCTACCATGTAATCCGGTGCCGGGAAGAGGGCGTCACGGACGCGGAATTTCAGGACGCGTTCGCCGTGGCGCTGGTGGTCGGCGGTTCCATCGTCATTCCCCATCTCCGCCGCGCCGTCGCGCGCTTGGAAGAGCTTCCGGCCACATGAACCTCTGGGCCAGGGCGCTGGAGCTGGCCCGCGCCGGCCGCCGAGGGGCATTCGCCACGATCGCCCAGGCCACCGGCTCCACCCCGGTGCCCGCCGGCGCCAAGATGTTGATCGGCGACACCGACCGCCTTGCGGGCAGCATCGGGGGCGGCTGCGTGGAGGGAGACGTCATCCGCGTCGCGATCGAGGCGGAAGCGTCAGGCCGGCCGGCGCTCCTCACCCATCACCTGAACGCGGATCTCGCGGGCGACGTGGGACTCTCCTGCGGCGGGACCGTGCGGATCTTCGTGGAGCCGCTCTCCGCCGATCCGGGTTACCTGTCTGCTCTCGCCGCCGCCGCGGGGGCCGCGGCGGGGACGGTGACCACGGCGATCGACTGGGCCGGAGGGCCCCAGAAGTCCTTCACACCCCTCACCACCGACGGCCCGCCCGGGGCCGCCGCACGTATTACGGACGACGGACGTTTCGTGGTCGAACGCCTGGCACTCGCGCCGCGACTCCTGGTCTTCGGGGCCGGTCACGTGGGGGCAGCGATCGCCCGCGCGGCGGGCGCCGCCGGATTCCGCGTGACGATCGCGGATGACCGGCCGGAGTTCGCCGACGCCGCGCGCTTTCCGGAGCTCGAGGTCCGTGCCCTGCCACCAGACCAGGTGCTCGACTTGTTCGCCCCCAGTCCCGCGGACGCCGTGGTGGTGGCGACCCGCGGGCACCGGAACGACGCCGAGATTCTCGACCGGCTGGTGCGGATGAGCGTCGGCTATGTGGGGCTGCTGGGCAGTGCCCGGAAGCGGGCCGTGATCCTCAAGGCACTCGGCTCGGGTGGTGCACCCGCGGAGGCGCTCGCCGTCGTGCGGGTGCCCGTGGGGCTCGAGATCGGCGCCGTGACACCGGAGGAGATCGCGGTCAGTGTCACCGCCGAGCTCATCGCCTGGCGGCGGCTTCCGCTCCGAGCTACCGGACCAGCTCGAGGAGCTTGAGGAGCGAATCCGCGGCCAACGGTCCCGAAATGCGCACCTGAAGGCTCCCCACCGCCTTTTGCAACCCCCCGCTCTTGGCCTGCAGGTTGCCGACGCGCAGCCGGCTCGTATCCATGCGCGACTGGAAGAGCTGCACAACCGCTCCTCCCGCCACTTCCTGCTCCACCATCACCTCTCCAGGCACTTCCGGGTTCTGCAGGATGTCCCGCACCGGGAATCCGGGGATCTGTGCGAGGTCCGCGCCCAGCGCCTTCCGGGCGGGTTCGGGTGCGATCACCGTCCAGGTGGTGCCGATCGGCCGGGGTGCCGCACGGGAGGCAACCTCCAGCCGGTCGAATTGCTGTGGTGACGCCGGAGCGACGGCGACGGTCGCGGGCGGGATGGGGGTCGGAGCGGCGCCGCGCAAGGACGGCGCGGCCACCTTTCCGGCCGCCTCCTCCGGTGCGACCGCCTGCCGCGCGGGCGCGGGTGCGGAAGCAGAGGGAAGGCTGTCTCCCCGCGCGTCCGCGTGACCCAGCGCCACGGGGGCACTCGAGTCGGAGAACGCCGGGTGTGTGTCATGGCGGAGTACGGTGGGAACCCTCGGGGCCGACGTCCGCGCCAGCTCCCGGATCGGCGCAGACGGCGCGTCCTGCGCGGCGCGCGACTCAGCCACCGCGGTGGTGTCGTTCGCCCCGAACGCGGCACGGAATTGCGGTGCAGGCCGGAGGAGCCAGCCCGCCAGGAAGGCCGCGGCAATCGAGGCGGCCCAGACGCCCGGAACGATGAAGCGGGGGCGGGCCCGCCGGAGCGGGGCGGTCAGCGGGGCGGGGCGGTGCGCGTGTCCCGCAGGGAGCTCGGCCAGCGCCAGCAGATGGTCGGCGCGTTCGATCAATCCGCGTTCCTCCGTCAGCCGGTCCCGACACGTCGCGCACTCGGCGAGATGCGCCTCCAGCCGGGTGCGTTCCCCGGCCGGGAGCTCGCCGTCCAGATACGCGTGCAGAGTGCCTTCGTCAGCGTGCGACACGGACATCCTCACTTCCGGATCCATATGCCTGCACCAGACGGCGGCGCGCCCTGGCCAGCGTGGTTCCGACGGCGGTGCGGGCGAGCCCCGTCTGGGCGGCGATCTCGTCGTATGAGAGACCGGCGTCCCACAGCAGCAGGACTTCCCGGTCGCGGGGGGTCAGCCGGTCCAGCGCCTCGCGCACCTGCCGGCGCCGTGATTCGTCGTCGAGGATCTCCTCAGGCGAGGCGCGCTCGTCTTCGGGCTCCGCGGCCAGGAGCGTCAAGTGCCGTCGCTCCCGCGCCGCGCGCCGCGCTTCGTCACGCGCCATGTTCGCGGCCACTACGAAGAGCCACCCCCGTGGATTCTCGGGGCGGTGCGCCAGCGCGCGACTGAAGGCCTCCTGCGCGAGGTCCTCGGCCCGTTCGGCGTCCCAGACCTTCCGGTACAGAAAGCGTACCAGAGCGGGATACGTGGTGCGATAGACGTCGGCGAGATCGTCCGGCATCGACACTCAGGGACAGAGGTGGCCCGGCTTCAACCCACGGTTCGAAGGACACCACGAGACGCCGGCCGGGCCGGCAGTTGCACACTACCCCGCGGCGCACTGGTTGGCGCCGGCCTCCAGGATGTCGATATCGGCGTCCGAGAGCTCCAGGAGGCCGAGGTTGGCGAGCTTGATGCTGCGGTAAGTGTCGGGGGGAGGCGGAGTTCGGGAGACCCAATCCAGGAACTCCCGTTCGGTGCGGATGGTGAGGGCCGGGTTTTCCAGGCGCACGGCGCTGAGCGGGGCGCTCACCGACCGGTCGGCGGCGCGCTCGTTCTCCGCGGCGTAGTGCCCGGGCAGGATCAGCCGGTCGGCAGGCCAGCTCCGGGAGCGCTCGAGGGTTTGCCAGAGTATGGGCCCCCACTCGGCGGCGCGGCCGCCCAGGTCGGGACGGCCCACGGAGCGCACGAAGATGAAGTCGCCGGTGAACGCGGGGCCTCCTTCACCGGCGGCCACCAGGGTGACGCTCCCGAGTGTGTGACCGGGCGTATGCTCCACCCGGAGACTCGACTTCCCGAACGCGATTACGTCGCCGTCACCCACCGGTCGCACGTCCAGGTGTCCCGGGGTACCGTCGTAGGGCGAGCGGGTGTCGGCCGAGTGCAGGAAGTACGGAACCCCCCAACGCTTGGCGGCGGCCTGGGCGCCGCTGACATAATCGGCGTGGGCGTGGGTGTCGACCACGGCGCGGGGCGTGAGCTTCGAGTCGCGGAAGATGGCTTCGTAGGACTCGAGGTGGCGGGCGGCGTCGATGACCACGGCCTCGCCGTCCGAGCCGAGGACGTAACTGAGCGCTCCCTTGCCCACCCGGTCAACCTGGATGAGGTGCGACATGCCGGACGGTACGGCCAGCGGGCGGGGCATCAGCACCTGCTCCCAGGCCGCCATGCCGCCGGTGACGGAAAAGGCCGTGATCCCGTGTTCCATCAGGAACCGGGTAGCCCGCTGGCTGGAGTTGCCGTGACCGCAGATCACGGCGATGGGCGCTCCGGTATCGAGCCCGAGGCCGTCGAGGGTCGACATGGCGTACAGCGTGGAGCCTTTGAGGTTCCTGAACGCCAGCTTCTCCCCCAGGGTCACGCGGCCGGCGGTCAGGCGCTCAGGCGCCCGGACGTCCAGCACTTGCACCGGTTCGCCCGAGTCGAGGCGGCGGGCGAGGGCTTCGGGGGCGAGCTGGGGCACCGCAGGATGGGTCACGCGCATAGTGTCGCCGGACGAGGCACAAAGCGCAACGGCCCCCGCGCTGGCGGGAGCCGTTGGCATTCAAAACCGTGGGAAGCCCTTACTTCAGGGGCATCATCATCCCGAAGTTCAGTCCCAGCACCGACGAAGGAATGCCGCCGAGGCCGAAGGTCGTGCGCCGCTTGGCGTTCACGCCGTAGGACAGCTCGACCCGGCCCCGCAGCGCGCCCGACAGGTGGAAGCGAATGCCCCACGCGGCAGTGAGGCCGGCGACGCCTTCGGTCTTCGAGCCGCTCACGCGGACGAAGTGGACGTTGGGACCCAGCGCGCCATACCACCGCTTGCCGAACGCCAGGTCGGCCCGGGGCGCCAGCTGGAAGCTCGTCAGGTGCGTGCCGCTGACGTCGAGGTTCGCCCAGTCAAACCCCGTTTCCAGCGCCAGCTTGTCCGTCAGGGGGAAAATCCCGAAGAGCGATGGGGCGCCCGGGACCGCAATGAGGCCGGAGACTGAGCCTGAACCGGCGCCAGGGAACGACAGCACCGTGAGGTCCGGACCCTGACTGATGTGGATGCTCGAGTACCCGGCCGAAACGCCGAGCTCCGGGAGCCAACCACCCGCATTCTCGGCCCGCGGCATTCCACGACGGGCACCGGTGGCCGGGCGTGCCTCAGAGAGGGGCGCGGAGACGCCGAAGAGTACCGAATACACATTGAACGGAAGGTTCTGGCTCGCCTTCGCCACCGTGACCGCCTGCACCTCGATCCGTCCGTTGAGTTGCGGGTTCAGATGGATGCGGTAGCCCGCGGCGGCTTCGAGTCCGAACTGGAAGTGCGCATAGTGACCGATGGATCCTCCCGGCGAGCCGCCGGCATACCGGGTGTAGGCGCCGATGGCCCCGTAGATCGAGGAGGTGAGGGCATAGTCCAGCCGCAGGCTGGCGGCTGCGATGGTCGGAAACGAGCCTCCGACCGTAATCCCCCTCTCCTCCTGCTGTATGAACGTGAATCCGGGTTCGAGCGCCATCTTCGGGGCGATCGGGAAGATGGCGAATGCTGCGGCAGGGCCCGGTTCAGCCCCAAGAACGTTTGTTGATGGGATCGAATAGCTGTCAAACCTGGCACTGCCGAACGGTTGGCCGGTGAACTTGATCCTGGTGAAGCCGCCCTGAATACCGAATTCGGTGTCCCAATTCTGCGCCGACAGTGGTGCAGCGAGCAGAAGGGTCCCGAGAGCCAGCAGGTGAAGCTTGCGCACAGCAACCTCATAGGGTGAAATGTGACCCTACTGTTGCAGCTTGCGGTGAAAAACGCAACGGCCCCCGATTTGGGGGCCGTTGCCACATCGTGGACTTGGTCCAGCAGGCCTACTTGAGGGGCATCATCATCCCGAGGTTCACGCCAAAGGCCGTGGTGGGAGGGATCGGCCCGCCACCCAGTGCGAAGCCCGTCTTGCGTTTGGCATTCATGCCGTAGTTCGCCTCGATGCGCCCATTCAGCGCACCGCTCAGGTGGAACCGGTAGCCCCATGCCACCGAAACCCCACTGACGCCGACGATGGCCTTTCCATTTGAGCTGTTCTTGAGGAAATGGAATTGCGGCCCGAGGGCGCCATACCAGCGGTTCCCGAATGCCAGGTCGGCACGGGGAGCGAGCTGGAACGAGGCGATGGTTCCGTTGCCCGCCCGGAGATTCTGGGCGTCGAGGCCGACTTCGGCCGCCAGGCGGTCATTCAGGGGGAAAATCCCGAAGATGGTCGGAACCGATGGTGCGACCACGAGGCCTTCATAGGACGATGCGCCGGCGCTCGGGAACGAGAACACGGCGAGGTCGGGACCCCCGACCACGTGCACGCTGGAGTAACCGGCCGACACGCCCAATTCCGGTACCCACGACCCGCGGGCCGCGGCCGGCGCAACGCCCCGGCGGTTGCCGGCGGCGGGCCGTTCTGAGAGAGGCGTGGAGACGCCAAAGAGCAGGGAGTAGACGTTGAACGGCGGTGCCACGCTCTGCTTCTTGACCGTGATGGCCTGAACCTCGACGCGCCCGTTCAGCCGTGGACCGAGGTGCATCCGGAAACCCGCGGCGGCTTCCAGGCCGAACTGGAAGTGGGGATTGTCGTTCGGGAGGGTGCCGGAAATACCCGATACATACCGGCTGAACAGCCCCAGTGCGCCGTAGAACTGCCTGGTGACGGCGTAGTCGGCCCGCAGGCTGATGGTGGCCATGTTGGGCACTGGCCCAGCGGCGGGGAATCCCAACTCCTGCATGAAGCTCAGGCCCGGCTCGAGGGCGAGCTTGTCACCCAAGGGGAACACGGCGAATACGGCGTTGGTGGTCGGGAACACGCCGATGATCTGCGACGTCGGGATGCCGTAGACGTCGATCATGCTGTTCGACCCGGGGGCCCCGGTCAGCTTGAACCGGCTGAACCCGCCCTGGATGCCGAATTCGGTGTCCCAGTTCTTTTGGGCAGAGGCGGGAGCCGCCAGGAGGAGGCTACC
>DATEGY010000201.1:0-2604 GCA_035279865.1 Gemmatimonadales bacterium
CCGTATCGAGCTCGTCGCCGCCGGTGCGGATCGAGGTGTCGCTGACGATGCCCGAGAGCGCGATGACCGCGATCTCCGTCGTGCCGCCCCCGATGTCGATCACCATGTTGCCGGTGGGGGTCTCGACCGGCAGACCGACGCCGATGGCAGCGGCCATCGGCTCGGCCACCATGTAGACCTCTTTCGCGCCGGCGGACTGCGCCGAGTCACGGACCGCGCGCTTTTCCACTTCGGTGATCCCGGAGGGGACGCACACGATCACCTTCGGCTTCACCCGAAAGAGATGGCGGTCGATGATGGTCTTCAGGAAGAAGCGGAGCATCTTCTCGGTGACGTCGAAGTCGGCGATCACGCCGTCCTTCAGGGGACGCACCGCGAGGATGCCGTCGGGCGTGCGCCCGAGCATCCGCTTCGCCTCGAGTCCGATGCCCTTGATCTTGCCGGTCGCCTTTTCGATCGCGACCACCGAAGGCTCGTTCAAGACGATGCCTTCGCCCCGCACATAGACGAGCGTGTTCGCCGTGCCGAGATCGACGGCGATCTCGTTCGCGGGACTCCAAGCACCAATTTTGAAGTTCGGCCAGCGTATTGCCACGGGTTCAGTCAGGGCAAAGGAAAAGGGCGGGCGCTACTGAGCGCCCTCAACCTAACAAATGCCCTAACTGCAAGCAATACTGATGTTTGACGCCACCCCTTACTGGCGGCAGGGACCGTGCGGATCGCTCTGTCTCGGTCCGTCCACCACGGGCCGCTGGTCCAGGTTGGCGACCGCCACGGCGAAGTCCCGGGCCAGGGTCGCGACCCGAGCCAGCACCGTGTAGTCGATGTACTGGGCCTCATCCGTCACCTGATGGTAGTCGGCGTGTTCCCCGCGCGACATCGCGAGCGCCGGAATGCCGTAGCGGGCGTAGCTGTAGTGATCGGCCCGGCAATAGTACTGGAGTGGATGCCCCGGCACGTCGAACTCATAGTTGAACGTGAAGGGCTGGGATTCCTGAGCGTTCACCCTCTCGAACAACGCCCCGAACCCGGTCGAGAGCCGCTTCGACCCCACCACCTCCAGATAGCCGGGGCCGCCCTTCGGGAGATCGATGGCGTTCCCCCGGCCTACCATGTCCATGTCGATCTCCCCGACGATCGAGTCGCGAGGAACCGTGGGATGGTCCGTGAACCACGCCGAGCCCAGGAGTCCCCGCTCCTCGGCGGCGTGGGACACGATGAGAATGGACCGGCGCGGGTGAGGCGCGGCGCCCAGTGAGCGCGCCACGGCCATGAGACCCACCGTACCGCTGCCATCATCGTCCGCTCCGTTGTAGACCGAATCGGGACGGTCTCCCGAGGCCTTCCGGAGCGAATCCCGGATCGCCTGCACCCGCGTGTCCTCGGCTGGAGTCGCCGATCGCTGCGGCGAATCGGCCCCCATCGGACGCACCACCCGGTTGTAGGCATAGACCGAGTCGTGATCCACGGGCGCACCGGTGAACCCCACATGATCGTGGTGTGCACTCATGGACACATACTCACCCTTCAGGACGGGATCCGAGCCCGGCAGCACGGCGATGATGTTGCGGGCGGGATGGTCGAGCGGCTGCCGGAGCCAGCGCAGCGAGCCGGACACGGACGCCCCGATCGCCCCGGGCTTCGGCTGGGCGCCGAAGAGCACCTGCACGGAGCGCGGCGGGATCAGGAATCGAGGTGGGAGCGCGGACTTGACCGGAGTCGTGTCCGTTGTGAGCCGCCCGGCCAGAATCTGCGGGATGAGATCGGGAGGCATGCGATCGTACCCGGCAAGCCCCACAGCGGCCGCCTGCGCCATTCCCGCGTGTGCCGAGATCGGCTGGATCGCGCCGAGCATCGGGCGGAAACTCTGAATCGAATCGGGAACGGAAAAGACCACGACGCGTCCAGCCACGGACGCCGAATCGGGCCAAGTCTCGGGCTGATCGATGAGACCGCCATACACGGTCGGTACTGCGGCAAAGTCGTGGGTGACCGCGGGACCGAGCGGGAGCAGGTTCTTCCCCACCGACCAAGTCTCCGCGCCGGCACCCAGAGACGCGGCAGGATCGGCGTGGATGTGAATGAACGGGATCACCTGGAAGTAGCCGCCATTCTCCCCGGCCGGCAGCCAACCCGCCGCCTTCAGCTCAGCCGCAACCCACTCCTGTCCCTTCCAGTCGCCGAGCGAGCCCGTCTGCCGGCCACCCATGGAGTCGGCGGCGAGGGCGAAGAGGTTGGCGCGCAGGGAATCGACGTTGAGGGGAGGAGCGGACTTCGGCGCGCGTTGCGCCATCTGAGCCGCGGCGGGAGAAACGGCGAGCAGCATGGCTGCCGTCAGGAGCTTACGCATAGCACTGCCCCTCCAAGGAAGTGGTAAGGCGCATGACGGCGCTCTACCAAAATCCCCCCTTTTTCTCCTTCCAACAAGGCGCGCGCATTGTCATCCTGAGCCAGCGCGCGAACGCGCGCGCCGCGAAGGACCTGCTTTTCTGCCCGCCGGAATCCCACTCCAAAACGAAGCCTCCTGTCAAAGCGATGCAGGTATCTCGCGGTTTCCGAGCTCCAGATGAAAGAGTGGCGCCGCTCGCCAGAAAAGCAAGTCCT
>DATEGY010000202.1:0-13575 GCA_035279865.1 Gemmatimonadales bacterium
GGACTCGACCGGCGCGAACGCACGGAAGTCACCGCGTTGCTGTACGAGATGCACAGCGCGGTGTGACCGTCGGCGATGGACCAGTCGATGTTCTCGCTGTCGCACATCCGGCCGGGGGTCAGCACCTCGCCCAGAAAGGCCGATCGCCGCCGTGCCGCCGGGTCCCCGGCGGCGGCGCGCCAGAACGCGCGGAGCCGGCTCCACACCTCGGCCTTCGACTCCAGACGCTCGCGCTCCGCGTTCTGCAGCCACGGATCGGAGGGCAGGTCCGGCAGCCTGCCGAAGAGCGTCTGGATGGCCCGCTGCGGCTGCTCCCCCACGTTCATGGAATGGACCTGCATCGGAACCCCCGCGCGGGGGATGCCGAACACCACATGGTCCCCGTCGAGCAGCTCCGCGACGGCGGACTCGACGCCGAGACGCCAGTCGTCGCAATTGTGGTGCAGGAGGGGCGACAGGATCGTGGTCAGCGCACGATCGAGCCGCTCGAGATCGACTTGCCGCAGTGCCAGGCCCATCGCCGCCTGCTCCCCTGGGACGGTTCGTCCCATGCGAACGTATCGCCCGCCGTTCAATATCTCAATGCCGATGCGCCTCGAGCGTCCGATGTGAGCGCGGTCGGGACTTCTACCGGAGGTATTGCGTGCTCCCTCGCTATGCCGTGCTGGCCACCCTTCTGGTCCAGCTGTCCATCCCCCGTATGCTCCCCGCCCAGTCATCGCCGTCCGTCAACGAGGGATACGTGGACGCAGGGAACGGCGTCCGGCTCTTCTACCGGTTGCTGGGCAGAGGGCGCGACACGCTGGTCATCATTCACGGGGGACCGGGCTTCAGCAGCAGTTATTTCGGCCACGATCTCGATGCCCTGGTGGGGACCGGGAGCGGGCACGCACTGCTGTTCTACGACCAGCGAGGCGCCGGCCGGTCAACGCTGGTCAAGGATTCCGCCGCGTTGACCGGCGCACGGTTCGCCGAAGACCTGGAGGCGGTGCGCCGCCATTTCCGGTTCGACAAGTTGACGGTGCTGGGGCACTCCTGGGGCGCGGGCGTCGTGGCGTTGTACGCCGTGCAGTATCCCCGCCGGCTGGGACGCGTCGTGATCGTCGGCGGGATTCCGTTGACGGCCCAGGGCCTGACGGCGTTCTTTGGCGGCCTTCGGGCCGGCCGCGACAGTGCCACACGGCAGCGCATGGAGCAGTGGAACGCCGCGCTCGAGGCCAACCCCGAGGATCAGGCCGCGTGCCGCGAGTCGAATGCGCTCTTTTTCAAGCCGTTCTTCGTGGATACCACCGGCGCCACGCTCCGGCGGGTCGACTTCTGCGGGGATCCGGCGGCGTCCCGCCGCAACTCATTGCTGGTGAACCGCTACGTGTGGGCGTCCCTGGGCCCGTACGATTGGCGGCCGGCGATGCGGCACGTCGCCGCGCCGACACTGATCATGCACGGGGAGCGGGAAGTCATCCCGAGAGAATACGCCCGGGAGTGGGCGGCCACCATGCCGAACGCGCGGCTCTTGATCATGCCGGGGGTGGGTCACTTCCTCTATGTCGAAGACCCGGCCCGGTTCTTCAATGCAGTGGACGCGTTTCTCGCGGGTGGGTGGCCGAGTGGCGTCCAGTAGATAGCCGCGCAGACGCTAGGTCGTAGGCGCCGGCGCGCATAGATTGAGGAATGCATCCCTTGTCAGCGCGCCGCAGCTCAGGCGCGAACCGGTAGGGCTCGTCGTGCGATTGCGGACGAAGCGGGTCTACGACGAGGCCAGTCCCTCAGATGGCCGCCGGATCCTGATCGATCGACTGTGGCCGCGGGGCCTCACCAAGGCCGCCGCCAAGGTGGATTTCTGGGCCAAGGCCGCCGCTCCGTCCAACGCGCTCCGGCGCTGGTACGGGCACGAGCCGGCCAAGTGGCCCGAGTTCCGGCGTCGCTACTTTGCGGAGCTCGATGCCAATCCCGGGGGCGTTGCCGAGTTACGATCGCAGTGCGGTCGTGGCACCGTGACGATCCTCTTCGGATCGAAGGAGGCGCGCCTCAATAATGCCACGGCGCTTCGCGAGTATCTCACTGCGCGTCGCAAGGCCCGGCACGCGCGACCATGACGCAGGCGCCGATCACGGTCGCCGGAATCCCCCTTCCGTCCAGCTCGCTGCTCTTTCTGTCTGTCCTTGCCTGCCACGTCACCGCAGGCCTCGCCGCGGCCGGCACAGGGCTCGTCGCCATGCTGACCGCCAAAGCCCCGGGCCGCCATCCAACCGCCGGCATCTGGTACTACCGCAGCCTCGTGGCGGTCTTCTGCACGATGGCCGTCCTTTCAGCCCTGCGCTGGTCCCAGGACTACCATCTGTTCATCCTCGGCGGGCTGGCGCTTGCGGCGGCCGTCGTGGGTCGGCGGGCGGCCCCCAGTCGCCCCGGCGCCCGCGTTCGCGTGCATGTTACGGGAATGGGGCTTTCGTACGTCTTTCTCTTGACGGCCTTCTATGTCGACAACGGGCCCAACCTGCCTCTGTGGCGTTTGCTCCCGCGCGCGGGTTTCTGGCTCCTTCCCATCCTGGTCGGCGCGCCCGTGATTGGGCGCGTGCTCCTGACACACCCGGTGGTCCTTGGCGCTCGAAGCCGGGAGGGGAAGAGTGGCGGGGCCTGACCAGCATCTGGAACCGTCGCGGCGTATTATCGAAGCATGACGCCCCCCGTGAGGCTCCTGTTCACCGACGACGGCAAGAGGCCCGACGCGACGCCGCGTGACGTTGCAGACGCCATTCGCCAGCTCGATGGCGTGACGTGGACGCTCGTGCACGTCGAGGACCCGTCGGGCCGCACGCTCACGATCGGCGGAGGGCCGCGACGATTTGTCGCCGAGGTGGCCGACGACCCGAAACACCGGTTCGCCCTCATCGATCCCAGCCGCGGGGGCGGCAGGATCGACCTGGTTGTCGGCGGCCAGCTGGTGGATTATCCGGCCCGGGTGTGCGTGACCATCGACGTGGTTCTGGCGGCCGCCGGCGTGTTCACGGAGCAGGCCGGAGCCCGGGACCCCGGACTCGCCTGGTCCGTGGAGTCGCTGCCCGCGCTGTCCAGCAAGCGCCAGGAGCTGACGCGGCGATGACTCGTGGCGTGATCTATAATCAAGGCATGAAGACTCAGAGTGCGATCCTCGGCGTCCTCCTCATTGGCACCGCCTGTCACCGCGACGTGGTCGCGCCCCCGGTGGGGACGCGCCTGGTGTTCAGCGTGCAACCCGCCGCGACCACCGTGGGCCAGGCGCTCTCCCCCGCCCTCCAGGTCGAGATCCAGGACGGGAGCGGGACCCGGGTACCCACCGCCCGCGACGCCGTGACCATCGCCCTCGGCGCGAACCCGGGAGGCGCGATCCTCAGCGGCACGACTACCGTCAACGCGGTCGCCGGCATCGCCACCTTCAGCGGACTCTCGCTCGACCGCGGAGGCCTCGGGTACACGCTCGTCGCCACGGCCCCGGGTCTGACCACGGCGACCAGCGCGCCCTTCGTCATGACGAGCCCCGGACCCCGGATCGCTGCGGGCAATGACTACACCTGCGCGCTCACGAGCTCTGGCGCGGCCTACTGCTGGGGCGCGAACGGCCAGGGCCAGCTGGGTGACGGCACCAAGACCGACCATGCGCGGCCCGCGCCCGTGTCCGGGAACCTGCGGTTTCTCACGTTGAGCGCCGGGGCCGAGCACGTGTGCGCGCTCACGGCCGCCGGCACCTCCTACTGCTGGGGGTCGAACGGGAGCGGTGAGCTCGGTACGGGGTCCGCGTCGGGCCCCGAGTCGTGTCCCGTCATTGCGTCACCTCCCGCGGCTTGCAGTACCGTGCCCGTTGCCGCCGCCGCCGGCCTCACGTTCGTCGCCGTCAGCGCGGGGGGCGCCCACACGTGCGGACTCACGGCGGGCGGCGCGGCCTTCTGCTGGGGTGACAACTTGGCGGGCCAGCTCGGGGACGGTACCCAGAACCCGCGCCTGAACCCCACACCGGTCTCTGGTGGACTGTCGTTCGCGTCCATCTCCGCGGGAGCGTTGATTCACACGTGCGGTCTCACCACTGCCGGGGCCGCCTTTTGCTGGGGGTCGGACCAATACGGGCAGCTCGGTGACGGCGACAGCGCGACCTTCCACCCCAGCCCCAGAGCGGTCGGAGGCGGCTACACCTTCCAGGCGATCGTCGCCGGCGCCTCCCACACGTGCGGGGTCACCCTCACGGGCGCCGCCTACTGCTGGGGCTACAACAACTTCGGACAGCTCGGCGACACCACGACGACGGATGCCAACCGCTCGAGTCCATTTCCGGTGCAGGGCGGGGTGTCCTTCACATCGGTGATTCCCGGGTCGTACCACACCTGCGGGCTGACGGGTGCCGGGGTCGCGTACTGCTGGGGGAACAATTTCGACGGGGAGCTCGGCGACGGACATACGGACGAGGCTCACAGCCCCGTGCTGGTGCAGAGCGGATTCGCGAGTTACGTGTCACTGAGCCTCGGCATCGATCATACGTGTGCCATGTCGGATGACGATGTCGCCTTCTGCTGGGGCGTGAGTGCGGCGGGCAGGGACAGCCTGCCGGTGCGTGTCGTGCCGTAGAGGGCCCTTGCCGCTTCACCCGAACTGGACTCCCGATGCTCGATCCCTGGAACAACTTTTTTGTCATGGTGGGTGGCGGGACGGCGGCGCTGGCCGGCCTGATTTTCGTCGCCACCGCCGTGAATCTCGAGGTGATTCTCAAGAATGCGACGCACCGGAACCGGGCTATCAACATGCTGTCGGGTTTCACCGCGGTATTCATGGCGTGCAGCCTGGCGCTCATCGGCAGGCAATCCCTCGGAGCGCTCGGCCTCGAGTGGCTGGTGCTCTGGACCATCGCGACCGTCATTTTCGTCAGAGGCTATGTCGTAGCCATCCGGGCCGGCATGAGCTCAATCGGCTTGAACGCCGCGAGGCTCGCGGGGGGCACGGCGTGTTACCTCGCGGAGCTCGTCGCCGCGATTCTGCTGATTCGGGGAGTAGGCGCCGGGCTGTATGTGGCGGCCATCGCGGCCGTCGTGTTGTTCGCCTTCCTGATTTCGGGTGCGTGGCTCCTCATGGTCGGCATCTACGAAGAGCAACGCTCACGAATCAAGGAATGAAGGCCTTCGCCGGAATGGAACGTCCCGGCCCGGGATCGGTATCATTCGGGCGACCAAACTGCCCAGGAGCCGCCGTGGGTCGTTCTGCCGTCGTCCTGCTCGCCACTTCGGTGCTGTGTGCCGGAGCCGTTCACGCTCAGCTGGCTTCCCGCACCGCCTTCAATCCTGATGTGGTCTGCACCCGGCTCACCCCCGGGCAGTTGACGCGCGTCGAGTACGACGTGCCTCTCTCCGGAGGCACGCTGGGACCTGATGTGAGCTGCGACCGCACCGGGGTGACACTCGACGCGTACGCCGGCCAGCCGGGTCCGCAGACGATCGATGCCGGGGCCATCCGCCAGCTGTGGGTGCGTCGGGGGTCCGGGCTCGCCGGCGCCATCTGGGGAGGCATCGCGGGCGGCCTCGCCGGCTACGCGCTGGCGTCGGCGCGCACCCACCTGTGCTCGGCGCCGCCGGGCTCCCCCATCGACGCCACGCGCTGCCACGGCAGCATTCCGGTCGGCATCACGTTGGGCCTCGCGACCGGAGTCGGAATCGGGTGGTTCTTCGGGCGCGGCATTCCGCGCTGGTCGCTGGTCTACCGGGCCCATCCATGAGGGCCCTGACCGGGCTGGCGCTCGCCGGTGCGCTCGCCCTTGCGGCCCCGGTTTCAGCACAGGTGCCGATGGTCCGCGCGGATGCCGCCGTGCTCAATCCGGATACCGCGAAGACACTGCATGCCGCGTACGATCTGGGCGCCGGGATCGACTTCGGAGGTCACTACACGCTCCTGGTCGACTACGTCCGCCAGAATTTCAGCGGGCAGACCAGCGGCTACGGAGCGAGCTGGGTCACCCTGATCGGTGGCGCGTTCGAATACACGCTCGGAGACTGGCAGCTGAACTATCGGCGCCAGTTCACGCTGGGGTTGCGGGGCGGGGTGATGCAGCCCCATGCTCCCTTTCTGCATGCGCCCTACCTGGGCTTCGCAGTAGGGTTCAAGTATCCGGTCGCCAAGGTGCTGCGCTTCGACGGCCGTCTGGAGGATGTGCTGGCGTTCCCTCCACGTCAGACCGCGACCTTTTGCGATTCCTATAACGTGTGCGTCACGAAGTCGATCGGCGGGTCAGCACAGCAGAACTTCGGGATCTTCCTGGGCTTCGAGCTGCACGGCGTTCAGTAGGTCCGGTCACCAGGACTCCGGGACCGCCGCCACCACGCGATTCCAACAATGACCACCAGCGCCGGCAGGCAGACGTACAGCGCTTCCTGACCGAAGGACGTCCTGAACCCTCCTGCACCGGTCAGGGGCGTCCAGAGGAACCGGTACCGGGCGTTCGAGAATGGCGCCCAGAAGGCCGGGCCGGTCGGGGAGTAGGTAGTCAGGGCATCGAGGACCGAGTGGGTCGCGGTCGCCAGGATGAGGATGACCCCCGCGATGATCCGCTCTCTCGGTGGGAGCATGCGGAGGAACACACCCGCCGCCGTGATGCCAATGAGAACGGCAAACGGAATGGAGTGGGTCAATCCACGGTGACCGAGGGGTGCCTGGAAGGGCACGCCGAAGGGCCAGCCGATGAGATCGAGATCAGAGACGACCGCGCAGACCGCCGCGAGCGTCATCACGCGTCGACGCTCGGGACCCTGATACAGGGCTCCGGCCGCGGCGCCGGCCAGCGCATGGGCCCAGGGAGATGCCACTAGGGAGTCCGCGTCAGTCGGGATGCCCGTGCCCTGCGAAGAGCCTCCACATGCGCCCGCTGCATCTGCTCGAGTGAAAAGCGCTCGGCGACGCGGAGGGCGGCCCGCTGGGCCAGCGCGTACCGTTCGACATCGCTCTCCAACAGCCGCGCCAAAGCCGCGGTGAACGCTCCGGGGTCGTCGGAGGGTACGACGACTCCGGCGTCGCCCACGACCTCCGGGAGACTCCCCGCGCTCGCCACCACCACCGGACATCCCGCCGCCATCGCCTCGGCCACCGACAACCCGAACGTTTCCATCGTCGAGGGATGGACGAAGATCGTCGCCGCCGAGTAGGCTCCGGGCAGGTCCTCGGGCGTGAGATAGTCGCAGAGACGCAGGTCCACCGTCAGCTCGTGCGCCCGCCTGGTCAGTGACTCGCGCTCCGATCCTGCGCCAACCAGCACCACCGGAGGGCGCGGCTCGGGGAGTCCGCCGACGGCGTCGATCAGGACATGAAAGCGCTTTTCGGGCTCGAGCGCGGCCAGGCCGAGGATCAGCGGGCCATCGGCGATGCCCAGCCGCTGACGGAAGCGCGCCCCGGCTTCGGCATCCCGCCGGAAGCGCTGGACGTCGATGCCCTCGGGAATGACCACGTGCGGCGGGCGGAGCATGTACGACACGTGAGACTCGGCGAATTGCACCGCGGACTGCGTGAGAAAGATCGTGAGGTCCACCCGGAGGTAGGCGAGGCGGGCGAGCGGGTCCTGTGGCGCCTCCCAGCGGGGGAAGTTGAACCGGATCGCCAGGCCGATGCCGGTCCCCCGGACCGCCAGCGCTCCATGGACCAGGTCGCGGCGTTTGTCGACCAGCAGGATCTCGATCCCATGCTGCCGCAGGGCCTGACGGACCAGGCCTGGCGCACGCAGGGAGGTATGCGCCACCGGCAGCTCGGTCACGGGCACTCCCTCGCCGGCCGCCCGCACCACCACGTCCCGGGCGCTCGCGAACATCTGGGCGTGCCCGCCCGCCGCCGCGACACCGCGGGCGATGTGCACGAAGCTGACCGACGAGCCGCGCCAGCTTCGGGCCGATGTCAGCAGGCCTACGCGGAGCGTTCGAGCTCCTCCGCCTCGGCCAGGAAGGGCCGGCCCAGGGAGGCATCCGAGAGGGAAGCGACATTGATGCGCACGTTGGCCAGGGATCCGGCCAGCGCGGCGCGGCCCAGCGCCATTCCTACCCCGGCGTCGGAGCTCGCGTTCTTGTTGCCGATCTGACCGATCTCTTTGGCCAGGGCGATGACCTGCACCGCCGCACGGGCCATGGCGAGCGGCGTGCGCGCCGCCCCGAGCAGGGCCTGGTCGATCACCTTCGGGCGGTCGGCATTTTCCTTCGGGACCTTGTAGGCGGCACTCACGCCGCCGTACGCCGCCGCGTCATCGTCCACGAGCTGCCGCAGCTCTCCCCGCAGGGTCTCCGCCTGAGCGAGGATGGCCGTGGCCCGCTCTTGAACCGCGGCGTACGCCTTTCTGCCGATCGTGAGCCGAGCGACCATGGCGACGAGAGCGGCGCCGAGGGCTCCGGCGAGCGCGGAGGCACTGCCGCCGCCAGGGACGGGCGCTCCCCCGGCCAGCTCCTCGATCCAGCCGTCGAGTGTCGGACCCTCGGCCTCGCGAATCTTCGCTTCCAGCAGGTGATCCGCAGCATCAGGCAGGAGCAGGCTCCCCGCTCCGGCCTTCAGGATGCCGCGTTCGGGAATGAGGCCGACCACCTCGCTCTTCGAGATTCCCACGCCCCGCTTCGTCGCCTCGGCCAGGACGGCGGCGAACACGGTGGCGGGGGAGGTCACGTCGATGTCCAGGAGATTCATCGAGACCTGAGCGAGGCCCCCCACGGAAAATCCGCTCGCCTGCACGCCGGGGAGGCCGCCACTCGACGTCCGGACCGTCTTCGCGATTTCCTTCGCGATTTGGACGTCTGCCGTGTCGAGATAGATGTTGTACGCCACCAGAAACGGCCGTGCGCCGATGGCGGTCGCGCCCGCGGTCGGATGGATGTGTTTGGGCCCGAAATCCGGATCGGCAGCGGGGTCCTTCCCGATCCGGTCGCGCAACCCCTCGAACTCGCCCTTCCGGATGTCGGGCAGGCGCTCGCGTTCCGGACGGGCCGCGGCCCTGGCGTACAGGAAGACCGGAATGTCGAGCTCTTTGCCGACCCGTTCGGCGAGCTCCCGGGCGAGCGCGACGCATTCGTCCATCGTGATATCGCGTACGGGCACGAAGGGCACGACGTCCGTCGCGCCCATGCGGGGATGCTCACCCTGGTGCCCGTTGAGATCGATGCGCTCCCGGGCGACGCGCATGGCGCGGAACGCCGCCTCGACGGCCGCCTGGGGAGGTGCCACGAACGTGAAGACCGAGCGGTGGTGCGCCTGATCGGACTGGACGTCCAGGAGGCGCACGCCGGGCACCGCGGTGATGGCCTGCCGGAGCGCGTTGATCACGCCCGCGTCGCGACCGTCGGAGAAGTTGGGAACGCATTCGACCAGCGGTGCCGCCATGTCAGCCGATCCTCGAGAGCGTGGTGAGCCAGGCATGCAGGGCCGGGGTGCCGGCCACGATCGATCCGTGCGAGAGAATGTCGTCAGACCCATCGAGCGTCGTGATCACGCCGCCCGCTTCGCGGACCAGCACGGCGCCCGCCGCGACGTCCCACGGCGCGAGGGACAGCTCCCAGAACCCGTCGAGCTTTCCCGCCGCCACGTCCGCGAGATCGAGCGCCGCCGCGCCCGCGCGCCGCACTCCACTGGAGCCCGCAAGCACGACCTTGAGCTGCTCGAGGAAGCGCGGAATCTCTTCCTGGTGCTTGAACGGAAACCCCGTGCCGACGAGCGCCCGAGCGGGGTCTGAGACCTTCGAGACGCTCAGGCGCCGTTCTCCGCACCAGGCGCCCAATCCGGTTGCGCCGTGGTAGACAAGATTCCGGCGGATATCCTGCACCACGCCCACCGCGAGGTGGCCGTCCACCCGAGCCCCGATCGAGACCGCGTACTGCGGGTACCCGTGGAGAAAGTTCGTCGTGCCGTCCAGAGGGTCGACGATCCACACCACCTCGGCCTCTGCTTGCGACTGCGGGGTGAGCTCCTCGCCGACCACGACGGATCCCGGTACCCGCTTCTGCAGAATCTCCGCGATCAGCCTCTCCGCCTCACGGTCCACTTCGGTGACGAAGTCGTTCCGGTTCTTCACCGTCCACTCACTGGCCGGGGGCGGGGTGGACGTGACCACATGTTCGGCCGCCCGCGCGGCGGCTTTCCGTGCGGCATCGACTAACTCATTGAGATCACGCACCTTGCGTGGCCCCGGCGTGGAATCTAGCTTCCCGGCCCATGGCTCGAGTCTTCTCCGGCATTCAACCCTCGGGTGAGCTGCACCTTGGAAATTACCTCGGTGCGGTCAAAACCTGGGTGGACCTGCAATCCCAGCACGACTGCATCTTCTGCGTGGTCGACCTCCACGCCATCACGCAATCTTACGAGCCGGCCGCCCTGGCAGCCCGGACTCTGGAGATGGCCATCGGCCTGATGGCGTGCGGCCTGGATCCTGATCGCTGCACGCTCTTCGTGCAGTCGCACGTGCCCGAACACTCCGAGCTCAATTGGCTGCTCAATACGGTGGCACCGCTCGGTGAGCTCGAACGGCAGACCCAGTTCAAGGACAAATCGCAGAAACAGGAGAGCATCCCTGCGGGGCTCCTCAACTATCCTGTTCTGCAGGCCGCGGACATTCTCCTCTATCACGCCACGCTGGTCCCGGTGGGCGAGGATCAGGTCCAGCACCTCGAGCTCTCCCGGGAGATTGCCCGGCGGTGGAACGCCCGCTTCAAGACGGGCTTCTTCGCCGAACCGCAACCGCTTCTGTCCAAGGCGAAGCGGGTGCTGGGACTCGACGGCCAGGCCAAGATGTCCAAGAGCCTGGGAAACACGATCGGCCTCTTCGACTCACCGGAGGTGATCTGGGAGAAGCTGCGTCCCGCGGCCACCGACCCGGCGCGCAAGACCAGGAAGGATCCCGGCAACCCGGACATCTGCAACATCTTCACGCTGCACCAGGGCTTCTCGTCGGCGGAAACACAACAGGACGTCGCCCAGAAGTGCCGGACCGCGGGATGGGGCTGCCTCGACTGCAAGCGTGTGCTTGCGGACAACATGATAGCGGCGCTTGGTCCTATCCGCGAACGGGCTGCGGAGCTGCGGGCGCATCCGGAGCGCGTCCAGGAGGCGCTCCGGGCCGGCGCCCACAAGGCCCAGAAACTCGCCGCCGGGACCCTCGCCGACGTCCGCTCGGCAATGGGCTTCATGCCTCCGGGAGCGTGAAGCGCCGATTGGTGGTGGATCTGACATCCACCCGGGCGGTCTGGCGGATTCCGCGGCCTGCGGTCGACCAGATTGTCGCGGCGCTTCCGCGCTGGGATGTCGTCGACGTGGCGTGGCCCTCGAGCTCCGATGGGGACGGCGGCCAGGGGTCTCCCGATGCGATTGCCGCGGCGGTGGGGGCCGAGGTGTATCTCGGGTTCGGACTCCCGGCCGGCGTGTTGGGGGCGGCGCGCGCGACCCTCCGTTGGGCTCATACGGCCACCGCGGGCGTGCCTTCCTCGCTCTCCGCACTTCTCGGCACCGGCGTCACGGTGACCAATTCGGCGGGGATCCATGCCGAGCCGATGGCCGACTGGGTGCTCGCGGCCATCGCGCATTTCGCTCGCGGGTTCGACTACGCGGTGCGCGCTCAAGCCGGCTCACAGTGGACGAAGGATGCGTTCACGGGTGGTTCCACCTCCTTCCCGGAGCTCTCCGATATCCGGCTTGGTATCTTCGGCCTGGGCGGGATCGGAAACGCCGTCGCGCGTCGAGGACTCGCCGTCGGCATGACGGTGGCTGGCGTCCGACGGCGTCCCGAGCGGGGCGCTCCAGCCGGTGTGCGACTCGTCGGTGGGCTCGGTGCTCTGGGTGCGCTCGCGGCTGAGAGTGACGTCCTGGCGATCACCGTGCCGTTAACCCCGGAGACGACGGGTGCTGTAAACGGCGACACGTTGTCGAAACTCCCCCGCGGTGCCGTGGTCGTGAACGTGTCCCGGGGCGGCATACTGAATGAAGACGCCCTCCTCAAGGCGCTCGATGGAGGGAGACTCCGGGGCGCGGCGCTCGACGTATTCGCCACGGAGCCACTGCCGGCGTCCCATCCTCTGTGGCGCCATCCCAGGGTCCTGATCACCCCCCACGTCAGTGCCGTCACGGCGCGTTTCTGGGACCGGGAAATGGCTCTCATCCTCGAGAACGTGCGGCGCTATCTTGGAGGAGAGACCCTCGCGAACGTCGTCGACCTGGAGGCCGGGTACTGATGGCCGATGCCCAAGGAAAACCAGCCCGCGCCAGCGCGGCGCACCAGGCTCCCCAGGCCCAGCAGCCGGCGGGGAGTGGATTCGAACGCATCATCAAGGCAGCCGTGGATCGGGGTGCGTCCGACCTGCACATCAAGGCCGGTGACGTGTTCCGGGCCCGGATCGACGGGAAGCTCGTGCCCCTCACCAAGCAGCGTCTGACCCCCGACCAGACCCGGGCCATCGCGCTCCAGCTCATCCCGAGCGAAGAGGACCGCGCCAAGGTCGACAAGGTCCGGGACTACGACTGCTCCTGGGGCATGCCCGGGATCGGCCGCTTCCGGGTCAACATCCTCCGCCAGCGGTCCTCCTTCATGATCGTGATGCGGGTGATCCCCTTCGACGTGCCGTCCTTCGAGTCCCTGAAGCTGCCCGCCGTGCTGGCGCAGGTGGCGGCCGCGGAGCGGGGGATGATCCTGGTGACCGGGGTGACCGGGTCCGGGAAGAGCTCGACGATGGCCGCGATCATCAATCACATCAATCAGAATCAGCACAAGCACATCCTGACGCTCGAGAATCCGATCGAATTCCTGCACCGGGACGTGAACTGCTCGGTGACCCAGCGGGAAATCGGGACCGACACGGACGACTTCCGGATGGGGCTCCGCGCGGCGCTGCGGCAGGATCCCGATGTGGTCTTGATCGGCGAGATGCGGGACTCAGAGACCATCGATACGGCCATGAAAGCGGCGGAGACGGGGCACCTGCTCATCTCCACCCTGCATACGCCCGACGCCGTGACCACCATCAGCCGCATCGTGGCCATGTTCCCGCCCGAAGAGCAGGACATTTGCCGGGTCCGCCTTGCGGACAACATCCAGGCGGTGGTGTCGCAGCGCCTCTTGCCAAGGGCGGACGGCAAGGGCCGGGCGGCGGCGCTCGAGATCCTGATCGCGACGGGCACGGTCCGGGACATGATCCGGGACCCGAACCGCACCCCCGAGCTGCGCGACTACATGCGGGAATCTCGTGAACAGTACGGGATGCAGACGTTCGATCAGCATCTCATGGATCTCGTGTCCGACGACACGGTGACCTACGAGACCGCCATCGCGGCGTCCTCCAACCCCGCCGACTTCGAGCTCCAGATGCGCACGCTCAGGCGGCGCTCGCGCATCGTGACCACGGGGGACGCGGTCCCGGAGGGGTTCACGGACGGTCTGTCCGGCGTCACGCCGCAGTGACCGTCGCGCGCGTCACCGGAATTTTCGCGCCGTCCACCACGCCGTTCGGTGCCGCGGGCGAGATCGACACCGGCGCTCTCAAGAAGAACATCGCGAAGGGCCTGGCCGACGGATTGGCGGGGATCGTGATCGCCGGCTCGACCGGCGAAGCGCCCCTCCTC
>DATEGY010000203.1:0-13974 GCA_035279865.1 Gemmatimonadales bacterium
TTCCGGCGGGTTTCGCCTCGGTGCCCGATGACTGGGGGGGCCGGGCGGCGGTGCTGGTGGTGCAGTAAGGCGGTTCTAAGGAGCCCTGAGCGCCGGCAGCGAATCCGCCAGCAGTGCTTCGACTACTCCATTCGTCCAGCCAAACCCGTCCTGGGCCGGATACTCGCCTCCCCCGGCACGTCGGGCGACGTTCACCACATCATACTTCTCGACCATCCTGCCCGTCGCTTCGTAGACGCGCCGGTTGATCGCCAGCCACCGGGCGCGCGCGGTATCCGCCAGGGCATCGAACCCGTATCGCCGCAGGCCCTGGATCGCGAGCCATTGCAGCGGGGGCCAGCCATTGGGCGCATCCCACTGCTGGCCGGAGGCCACCGGCGTGGTGACGAAACCCCCCGGCCGGAGCAGCTCCCGCTCCAGAACCTGCGCGACGTGGCGTGCCTCGTCGGGGGTCGCCAGACCGAAGTACAACGGGTAGGCCGCGGCCATGGACACGCGATCCATCACCCGCGTCCCGGTGGCCCACCGTACGTCGAAGAAGAATCCGCGCGTCGAGTCATAGGCCGCCGCCACCAGGGCACGGCTCCGCTCCTCGGCCTCAGTGAGATACCGGTGGGCGGCCGCACCGTCCCCCGCCTGCCCCCGGAAATTCCGCAATGCGGCAATCAGGCGCTCATCGTAGGCGAGGAGACTGTTGAGATCCACGGGCACCAGGTCCGTGGTCTCGAGACTCCTCAAGTCCGTCGTATCCCGCATCCAGCGGCTCGAAAAATCCCACCCGCTCTCGGCCGAAGCGCGAAGCCGCCGGTAGAGCCCCGGACGCTCCGAATCGGGCAGTGCCTGCGCCAAAGTATAGTCCTCCCGGTACGACTCCGGCCTCGGCTCGGCAAGATCATCCCAGTACCGGTTGAGGAGAGCGCCATTCGGAAGCCGGGCCACCCGCTCAGCGGCGTGACCGGGTGTCAGCGCGGATGATCCGTCCATCCAGAACGCATGTTCTGCCTCGAGTGCATCGAGGTACTTGAGGACGTGTGTGGTGTCCGTCGCCCGGGCGTAGAGGCCCACCATGGCGCCGAAGAACGGTGCCTGCGATCGGCTCACGTAGTAGGTCCGATTGCCGTTGGGGATATGCCCCACCGCCCGTATCAAGTAGGCGAAGTTGTCGAGCATGTCGGCCGCCAGGCCCGTGCGGCCATCGGCCACGAGGCCGAGCATCTCGAAGTACGAATCCCAATAGTAGATCTCGCGGAAGCGGCCGCCCGGCACGAGGTAGGGCTCGGGGAGCGGAATGAGCGACGACCTTCCGGCGAGCGTGTCGCGAGACGGCGCCCTCGTCAGCACGTCCCACAGCGCATGGATGTGCTGTCTCATCGACTGTGTGGTGTCACTGCGATACCCCTCCGCCGCGGCGGGCGGAAGGTCAAACCAGCGCGTCACAAAGGTCTTCAGGTCGAATCCAGCCGCGCTCCGCGCCGAGTCATAGCGGGTGGCGAGCTCCGAGGGAGAGGCCTTGGGCACAGCGTCGACGAGGGTCTTGGAGTCGGGAAACACGCGCCCGAGCTGCACATCCTGAAAGAGCGGCCCCAGGTCGTGCGCCGGGTTGTACCTCCCTATTCCTGGGCGAGGCGCTCCCGGGAGCCGGTCCAGCAGATACTGTACGGCCAGATCGGTGAGCGTCCAGAGCTGAACATCGGAGCTGACTCCATAACGTGTGGGCCGGAGCGAGTCGCCCGCAATTGCGTAACTCCAGAGCTCTCCATACCCCATGTGGGAGCTGTCCACCGCGCCGGCGACCGCGGGAATCGTCCCCCGCAGCAGGTTCACGTCCCGTCCCCACACCACGCTCGGCGAGTGGTAGGCATCCTGATCGAAATCGCGCCAGATCTGTGGTGAGGCATAGGCATCGTTGACGGTAAGAACGCCGAGGCGCGGGACGAACAACCCCACCGGGTAGGGTCGCATCATGGGTTGGACATAGTTGACGGAGTCAACGAATTCCGAACCGCCCACGAGGAGCGCCATGGCCGGGTCGGTATTCAGCACGGGAATCGGCTTGCCCGCGCTGTCCAGCGCAATGGCGAGAAAGCGGAGCGTGTCAGGCACCAGTTCCCCGTTCAGCTGAGCCTCCCAATACCGGCGAACGGAATCGGGAAACGCGGCCAGCCGCGCTTCAATCCGGCGACGCGCCTCAGGACCGGGAATGGTCACCTCGAAGTGCCGGGCCGCCTTCTGCCATGTCCCGATCGCCACCGGCAGATCGATGGGCAGCTTCTCCGATGCGGGAATGCCCAGGCCCCGTAGCGCGGCGAGGATGCTGTCGATGGATTCGAGGGCTTTCGGCATCCAGATGGCATTGACGTCCATCGCAAACCGCCCACCGGCATACCCCACGCGGCTGTCCCGCCAGCTCGACGAGACCCAGCTCCCGTCTTCCCCGCGCGGGAAGCTGACCAGGTTGGTGGCGACGGGGTCCTTCGCGTAGGGCGCCGCTTCACGAGCCACGAAGGCGATGTTCGCCATCATCCGGCGCAGGTGATCGCCTTCCAGGAGGAAGTGCCGCTTGCGGAACGAGGGGATACCGGGATCCGTGAGGTATGCCGCTTCGACCACCGGAAGCTGCACGTCGTCATCCACCATCCGGTAGTTCTCACGGGTCCTGCCCAGCTCCAGGAGGAGCTTGCGCGCACCCGCATAGTCGTGCCTGGCGATCGCCTCATGGTAGAGCGCGGCGTGCTCCCGGATCGCCTGCCCGCCCAGCGCCTCCTCATGGCTCACGTTGCCGTCGTCCCGCAGCTTGCCGAGGGTACTGCCGATCACGAGCTCGAATGCGGCGGGCGCCCAGATGGGGCGCATCATCAGCGCCGTCATGAGCCCATCCCGCCCGAAGTACGTCGCGTAGTTCGGGAGTCCCGCCATCACCTTCTCGCGGTACGTCAGGAGCTCGGCGCCGCGCACCTCCCGCTCGAGGCGACGGATCCGGAGCGGATGAGCGGTGTCGGTCCTGACCCGGGCGTAGAAGGCCCGAAAGGCGTCGTTGAACATGTCCTGGCGTGTGACCGGGGTCAGCGCGGGGGCATCGGTCGCGATGGTGACGGTCACCCGGACCGGTGCGGAACCCGTCGACCGCACCTGCAGCCCCTTCCCTTGCAGCGCCGCGCTGGTCCCCGGAGCACCGGAGACCGTGAGCCGCAGGTGCCGGCGGCCGTCGAACGCGGTCTGGTCGACGTGGAGCACCCACCCCGAGGTCCGCTGCGTCAGCGTGATCGTCGGCTCCAGCCGCCCCGAGAGCACCGACTCGTTCCTCGCGCCGAGAATCGCCAGCTCTCGCCTCCGCTCCGCCTCGGGCAGCGATCCGAGATCGTGGATGAGCGTGGTGAGCTCGCGCTCCTCGAAGGCCGCTGAATCGAACGAGAGGGAGTCCCTGAAGGCGTAGTGGAAGTCCCGTTCCACCCGCATGGAGCCCAGAAGCCAGAGGCCGAGGGTCGCGGTGGAGGAGCCGAGGTCGAGGCGGTAGGACAGGGTGCGGAATGGGGCGCTCGTCCCCGGGACGGCTCCGACGGATGCCCACGTCACGTCGGCGTTGGCACCCGCGGAATCGCGCACGGTAAAGCCGAGGCTCTCGTCCAGCGCGTCGGCCCAGACGTTGACCACCCGGCCGAGACGGTGGTCGATGTAGATCTGGACCGCGTTCCCTGCCGCGTCCCGGTAGAAGCGGGTGACGTACCCCCGGTAACCCGCCGTGTCGTCGAGCGCGGGATCGGGGAGGGAGAGCACGGGGGGTTCGGTGTCCCGGGGAAGAAGCAGGTCTTCGAAACCCCGCGGCATGGCCGCGGGGTTAACCCAGAGCGCCAGAGTCAGCAGATTCAGCATCATGAGGGGGAAATTCTCACGCTGTCTCCTTCTACTATTACGTCGACCACGCGGCCGCGATCATGCACGCCCCGCAGGATCAGCCGGCGGACGCCGGGGGGCAGCATCGGTCGGGCCCTTCGCTCCAAGCCCTTCTCGCCCCAGCGCAGGCCGGTGTATCCGTACTGGACCTGCTGGAGAAATCCCCCCGCCCCGGTCACGAAGTCCACCCCCTGAGTCCTGGGAGTCTCCGCCAGCACGTCGAAGGGCGGGCGAAGATAGCCCTGATAGGTGGTGGGCACGAGCGAGTCGAAGAGGGCCCGCTCGCCGAGGGCTGCCGCGACGACGGGATAGAGGGTGACGGTCATCATGGCCCCCGGCCCTTCCTTATTGAGAGACTGCACCGCGGCCGCGAGGTCGTTCGAGGCAGACTTCGGGCTGACCGGGAGCCCCAGGGGATACACGAGGAGTGGGGCTACTCCCCCATGGAGGGTATCCGGGGCACCGGCGTACGGCGGGTGGTACGCCCGCGCCGAGTCGTACGGCACCCGCAAGCCGGCAGCCACTCTTGCCCACACCGGAGGGGGATTCCGTCCGAGGATGCGCGCAGCGAGTACCGCGTCCTGAAGATTCAGCAGGGCCACCGCATTCGTGTACACATCGTTCCCAACGCCGATCAGCCCTTCGTCCACCGAAACGACGTGCGCAAGTCCGTAGCTGTGTGCCGACGAGTCGTAGGTGACGCGGCTGGCCCAGAAGTCGGCAGTGGCGGAGAGTGCCGCGTAGCCGGTGTCGGCGAGCCACGTAGAATCGGCGGTGGCGAGATAGTAGAGCCATTGCGCGTGGGCAACGTCACCGGTCACGTGGATCTCGTAGTCACCATTCTGCGCCGCGAAGCGCGGGACCGTCTCGTTGCCCAATTCATCCGACTCCCATGGGTACATCGCGCCTCTGAACCCGTGCGCCACGGCGCGCCGTTTCGCGCCGGCCAGGGCGTGGAAGCGGAAGTCGACCATCGAGCGGGCGAGATCGGGATGAAGGGCAAGGAGCGCGGGGAACATCCACGTGTCGGCGTCCCAGAACACGTGGCCATAGTACCCGCCACTCGAGAGGCCCATGGGTGGAATGCTCTGCGCGCTCCCGGCCCTGACGCTCGACATCAACTGGAAGAGCATCGCATGCACGACACGCTGAGGTCCCGGGTCCCCCTCGATCACGATGTCGCTCTGCCACAGCTCGCGCCACGCGTCCCCGTTCTTTACCAGGACGTCATCGTAACCGCGCCTGGCGGCGCCTGACGCCGCGCGCTCCGCCGTGATCCGGCTGGCGGCGACACCCACGTACTTGTAGACCGTCACTGATTTCCCCGGTAACGCGGTAAACCAGGCCACGATCGCGACGCCCGACTTCGTGTGCTCTGAGCGCACCGAGTCAGGGGTTTCGCCCGGCCACGACGGGGTCGCCGCGATGGCGACGCCGGTACCCCGTCCGTCGGTGCGGCCGCCGAGGTACAGGCGGCCCTTCCCCGCCTCCAGGACGGATGCAGTGACGTGCCCTGGATACCAGACCTGGTCCAGGGTCCAAGTCGGATCGCTCTTCTCGAGCCGGGCGAGGGGCACCCGATCGGGAGGGGGGCGCTGGTCCAGCGGGAACCGAAAGGCCACAGGCCCGCCGGTGGCCGACGTCACCTCGACCCTGATCACGGCCACGTTCGCGTCGGCCCGGGAAACGAACGACGTGGTGACGACCGACGTTTCCCGATCTCCGTCCACCCAGCGATACCGGGTGTCGAGCCGGCCTCGCTCCATGTCGAGCGTCTGGCGGTAGTCCTTGAGGGACGTCGTGTCGGGGGCGATCTGGTTCAGCCAGCGCCGCCCGTTCCATACGTCGATCGCATTCCAGGCGGGGAGCTCGGCGAGGCGGGGCACGTCCCCGGGGGCGGCGTCGTAGACGCCCGCCGCGAACGACGGCGCCGGGCTGGTGCCGAGGGGGGTGGTGATGAGCGAAAAGGCCCCGTTGCCCAGGAAGCCTGGGGTCCGGTAGGCGGGGTCCGTGGTGGAAACGAGAAAAGACGTGTCTTGGGCGGCCAGGCCGGTCATCGCCAACCAGGAAAGCACGACGACCGGCCCGACCGTGTTCATCAATCAGCCTCTAGAACCGATAACCCATTGAGACCTGGAACATCCTGGGCAGAATGGGCCGGGCCAGGAACAGGTTGCTCGTCCGGCCATTCGGCAACAGCGAGAGCCGCGGATTCCCCTCTTCCAGTCCTTCGGAATTGAAGGCGTTCAGGAGATCTCCCCGAATCGACAGCCCGCTGGACGGGATGACGTACTGGGCGCCGAAGTTGAAGTAGGAGTACGTAGGAAGCTGGTTATCGCAGTTGTTCACGTTCGTGCACCGGCGGTCCACAAAGTGCCAATCGCCGTCAACGTGCAGTTGGGGCGTGACCGCATACATGGCGGTCAGGTTCCCCACGATGGGCGGTACGCCGGCCAGCAGTGTCCCAATGTCGGCACCGGTGGGACATCCGCCGCTTCCCGGCGGGCAGCTGGCGTACACGGCCTTGAGCAGCGTCCAGTTGGTCATCGCCGACAGCCCGCTGTGCGGCAGCTGGCCCGACGCTTCCACCTCCAACCCGTACGAGCTGACTTCCGGATTGGCCTGGATGATCCAGATCGGGAGTCCTGTCCCGGGGTCGGTCACGAGCCCCTGACTGACGATGTCCTTCAGGATCGTGTAGTACCCGTCCAGCGTGACGCCGAAGTTCGCCGCCAGGTGCTTGACGCCGACCTCGACGGTCTCGTTTCGCTTCGACTTGAATAGATCGACCTGCTGCTCGGCCGAGGCGTTCAGGAACTCGTCGAGCGCGGGCATCTTGTAGGCCCGACTGCCGAGCGCATAGAGGGTGGTCTGGGGATTGACCTCGTAATTCAGGCCGATCGAGGCGGCCCAGTCGTTGAGGGTGCGGCTGAAGTGCCGGTAGGACGATCCGGCGCCCCAGACATCCTGGTTGAACAGGTTGAGGGATCCCGCGGAATCGCCGCCTACGGGCGTGACCGTCGTATTCTGGGAAGTCTGCACGTACGCGTCACTCTCGTAGCGCACGCCCAGGTCCGCCCGGAGCCTGTCATTCAAGTGAAATGACCCGCCTGCCACACCAGAGAAGACCGTCGTCTGCCCCGTACCATTCACGTAGTTCGAGACGAACCGGCGGAATCCATTCTGGGTGGCCGCAAAGTGCCCCAAGGGCACCACCACGGAGTCCCTCGTTGCGCCCACGTTGTAGTGGAACACCACGTTGGCCGTGTCGATGTGCAGGTCCACGAAGTGCGGGTTGTCCGCGACGTTGGTGAGGATGTCCGTGAAGTACCAATTGTTCCCTTGATTGTAGTTCGCGAAGTACATGCCGAACGACACGCTGTTGCCGCCGGCCAGGTCCTTCTTGAGGGTGAGCTGATCCTGGAAAGCGCCGAGAGGCTTGTTGACGTGCCACTCCCCACCAGGGGACAGCAGGCCGTTGGCGTCGCTGTATGCCAGGGGCGTCCCGTTTGGGCTCAGCGCGTTGGGGTAGGTCATGTGGTAGCTGTACCCCGGCTGTACCGTGACGCGGAGACTGTCCGCGTTGCCGGGTATGGTGCCGCGCCCCTGGAGCACGCCCTGGTAGTAAGAGCCCCAGTACTGCGTGAGGTACTGATTCACGGCCGTGCCCGTGTCCATCACGTCGAAGGGCACGATCGCGTTCCACTCCTGGTGGTTCGCCATCAGTTGCGCCGCGTTTTCGACATTCCAGCCATTGGCGAGGTTGAAACCGGCGTCCGCCGTGAGCCAGTACGCGTGGGTCAGGAGTCCGTTCTCCAGGGGCAGCGTGAGCTGTCCGTCAGGCGTGGGGACCGAAATCCCGTTGCCCTCATTGGTATTCATTGATCCCGTGGCCGAGAACCCCGGGACCCGCTGGAACTTGGTCAGGTCCGTGGAGTCGGGATACATGTACGGCAGGTCGAGGATGAACTGATTCCGGTCATTGATGACCTTGAGCGAGGTGCGGAAGAACCCGTTGTCGAAGTTCCGCGTGAGGGAGGCCTTGAACTGTCCGCCGTCGGTACCCGGAAATCCAGGGTTCCGCACGCCGCGATCGTACCGGTAGAACCCGCCGGCGTTGAAGTTCCAGTCGGACCCGATCGGACCGTTGGCGTTGAAGTCGTATCGCGCGAGGCCGCCCGTGCCGCCCCAGGCCTTCATGTCCCCCTGAAGCGTGGAGCCGCCGGTCTTGTTGATGATGTTGATGATGGCTCCGGGCGTGTTCGAGCCGAACAGCGCGGACCCCGCCCCGCGGACCACCTCCATCCGCGCCACGTTCTCGTCCATCCGGAACAGGTTGTCGGCGTTCATGAAAAACGTGTGCATGGTCGGGAACACGGGCAATCCGTCTTCCATGAACATGACGTACTCGACGCCCAGGATGCCCCGCATCGAGATGTTCTCGTTCACTTCACCGCCCGAGCTTTCGATTCGGGTGAACCCGGGGACGTAGCGCAGCGCCTCCGTGGTACTGCGGGGAGCTACCTGAGTCAGATCGCTGGGCGACAGGACCGTCGTGGCGTTGCTGGTTTCCAGCCGCGAGCGGGGCGTTTCCGTTCCGGTCACCACGATGGCTGAGAGATTGAGCGGATCGCGTCTCATCGTGACGTCGTGCGTGACCCGTTGGCCGTTCGTGACCGCGACCGTGTCAGTCACGGGCCGGTAGCCGATCAGGCGGACGGTGATGACCTGCGACCCTTCCGGCAGGCCCGTGATCTCGTACGCGCCCGTCGCCGTGGTGGCGACACTGCGGCGCAACGCGGGAATGCCGACTTCCGCGAGTGCGATGGGACTGCCGCCGTCGTCCTTGACTGTGCCCGCGATCACGCCGGTCTGCGCGTGTACCGACGTGAACGTCATCAATGTCATTGCCGTGACGACGCCGGCGGTCCGGCCTCTCAGCAGGAACCCGATCATGTGTGTGCACCCTCCAGGTTGGTGGTGATCGCGGACCCACCTGTGGCAGGAGTACGCCCTGGCGCGAAGACTTGCGGGAGGGAATTACCGCAGGGACGGGTCGCGAACACCAATTCCGCGTTGCGCATTTCGAGCACAGCAACGGAACAAAAACGCGAGGCGACCGTCAAGAAGTGTCACTGTGTCACTGTTGCGCGCGGGCGTCGCGCAGAAATAACCTGCCAATCGAATCTGGAGCGTCGACGCTACGTGCTCGGGCCGAATCGGTAGCACCAGGCTTCACCCTCGAGCACGGTTTCCCCTCCCTCGCGCCAGACCTTGACGGCGAGCTGGGTCACCGGCTTCGACGCGTGCACGCTCAGGACGGTGGCCTCGGCGGTGATGGTGTCACCAATGAAGACCGGCGCCGTGAACTTCCAGTTCTGGCTCAGGAACACCGTGCCCGGCCCGGGCAAATCCATCGCGACGAGCGCGTGGAGGAGCCCGGTGGTCAGCCCTCCCTGCACCACCAGTCGTCCGAACTTGGTGCCTTGCACGAACTGCTCGTCGAAGTGGAGCGGATTCCGGTCACCAGAGATCTCCGCGTATTTCCTGACATGCTCTTGCGTGAGATGGAGGGAACGGCGGGCGGTCTGGCCGATGGTGAGTGGCATGCGGGGTATTCTTCCTCTTCGGCGCATCGCCCGCAACACCGGACTTGAGAAACCGCACCACGGGAGGCTGACGTAAGGTGAGCGGACCCCTTTTCGGAGAAACGGTGACGCCCCTCAAACGACAGGCCCGGGTCGCCGGGCTCCTCTACCTCGTCGCCTCGGTGGTCGGTGTCCTGCGGCTCATCGTGATTCCGGGGAAGCTGTTCGTCACCGGGAACGCCGCCCTCACCGCAACCAACATCGCGGCGCACCAGGGGCTGTTCCGCGTGGGGATCGCCACCTACGTCCTCTCCGCCGCGCTCTGGCTCTTCGTGCCGCTGGTCCTCTATCGATTGTTGCGGGACGTAGACCGCGACCTCGCCGCCCTCATGGTGATCCTGGGAAGCCTGATTCAGGTGCCCCTGTTCCTGGTCAACTCAGCGACCGACGTGGGCGCCTTGTTGTTCGCCCGGGGCGCCGATATCGTCTCGGCCTTCGCGCCGCCGCAGCGGGAGTCCCTCGCGAGCGCTCTCCTCGAGCTCCACCAGCACCTCGACCTGGTGAACGCGATCTTCTGGGGCCTGTGGTTATTCCCCTTCGGGATCCTGGTCTACCGCTCGGGGGTTCTGCCGCGTTTCCTCGGGGTCTGGCTCGTGCTGGGGGGATTTGGGTGGCTCGCGTACAGCATGGCGGGTCTCGTGTCGCCGGGGCTCGACGAGGTCGTCAACACCTACATTCAGCCCCTCACGCTGGGTGAGGTGGTCGTCATGTTCTGGCTGCTGATCGCCGGCGTGAAAGAGCGAACCTGATCCCCGGTTGATCCGGCCGCCGGTCCGTCAACGCGCCATGTACTTGCGCAGGAACAGCATGACGGCGCCGATGACCACCACGACCACGATGATGACAACGACCATCCAGGCCCCCAGTAGTTGAAGCGCACAATTTGCACGTTCTGACGTCGTTTTGCATATTGCAGAATGGGACTCAACATCCTCGGCGGGCTGTCCTTCGCGCTGATATTCGCGGCCATGGCGGGCTACGAGCACATGAGCCCGTGGAAGTGGGGGCTCGCGAGCATGGCGGTCTCGCTGACCGTCGACAAACTGTTCCCGCTCTCCTTTGTCTATGACCTCCCGGCACAATTCGGGCTGTTCCTGGTGCTGTGGTGGATGAATCAGCGGCGGAAGGCGGCGCTCGAAGTCTCGCGGGCCGAGGCGAGTGCCGCGGAACAGGCCCGGCGCCGTGAGCGCGTCTCCCGGGCGGCGGCCGACGCGCAGCGGGCCGACCCGGAACGGGAGAAGCGGGAAGCCGAGCGGGATGCCGCCGAGGAGGCGGCGCGCCAGGAACGGATCGCGCGCGTCCGGATGGCCCGGGAGCAGCGCGAGCGTGAGGAGCGGGAGCAGAAAGGCGGGGGTGGCGGCGCGTCGACCCCCTGACCGGTTACCGCACCCGCGTGCGCGCGAGCTCCCGCGCGCTGGCCACTCCCAGGCTCACCCAGATCATATCCCAGAAGTCGAGCAAGGTCCCGAAGATCGGCAGGGTGCCCTCCCCCTTCCGGGCCATCAACGTGTCCTCATAGGCCCGCACCAATCGTTCGCGTTCGTCCCGGCTCGCCCTCGAGTCGCGGGCGCGAGCTTCAGCCAGCAGTTGCTTCCGCAACTCCCAGCCTGCCTCAGGGTCCTTCGACGGGCTCGCCTCGGCGGAATCCAGCGACGCCTGCAGCGCGGGTGAGAACGCATGGTGGGCTCTGAGGTCCGCGGCGAAGAGCTCCGTGGTCAGCACGTGATTGCGCATCAATTCGTCGTACACCATGGGCCGGAGGGCGAACGCGAGCATCAGGCCTTTGGCGAGCAGCACCGTGCCCGCTGTGAAGGCGACGGCGAGCACTTCCAGGGAGGGCCCATCGACGGTGGCGGCACAGCGGGACAGCCGGATGCCGATGAGCCCGCCGACGCCCCAGCCGACGAGGCGCAGCGGGCTGTGGGTGAACCAGACCGCGACCGTCCACGCGACCGCGAGGGCGATCCCGATGATCACGCCATCGAGAATCGGATTGCCCGCTCGCTCCACTGGCTTCATCCGAGTCACGGTACGCCATCGCGCGGACGGCGTCAAATGGCGAGGGGGACCTGGGCACGAAGCGAAGCAGGTCCTTCGCGCCTTCGGCGCTCAGGATGACGACGTCGCTCAGATGGGAGAGAAAGAAAAATGGAAGTTGGGTGACGTGAAGGGCTCAGGCGCTCAATGCGTTCACCTATCGGACACGATCGGCAGCTGCGACATACAGCTCCCCGCCGAAGGGTGGCCGGCGTCTGGCCGTGATGACCGGAGTCGATAGCCCGGCGGCGACGGCGAGCGTCAGGAGGCGGTCCGGCGTGATGGGGTGCGGCACCCATCGCGACGCGTCGCGCCGGTCATACTCGACGACCACCACCCTTCCCCCCACACGCACCCGGCGTACGAGCGAGGTGAGGACCACCTCGGTTTCCGGCACAAAGTGCAGCGCGTTGGCGAGCAACAGGCCGTCCCATCCGCCACTGGGCTCGCCGGGGAGCGAGAAGGCAGTCGTGAGGTCCGCCAGCACCGGTACGATGTCGACTCTGGTCTTCGGGACGAGGCGTTTGAGCACCGCAACGGCTTTGCGGTCGCGGTCGACGGCATAGATTCGGCTCTCGGGACTGAGGAGCTGCCCGAGGGCCTGCGTGAAGGTGCCCGTCCCCGCGCCGAGGTCGGTCCAGACACCCGGTCCGGGGGGGACGGCGTTTCGGAGGAGTGCGATCGCTCCGGTGGTCAGCAAGGCGTGATCTCCGCGAGGCGGCGCGCAGTACGGTGGACTGACCGACTAGCCATACCTCCCTTTCGCGATTCCCTGCAATTCATCACCTTTGCTTACCCCGAGCAAAGTGCACACCGATGCGGCACCTCGCCGAGACCGACACACTCCGCAGTCAGAACCCTGGTTAGGCAGCACTCAAGCCGACTATGCCTGAGCCAGTTGTACGCACAAGTCACGAGGGCGAACGAGTGTCGCCACGCCTCCGCCCCTTGCTCATCTCTGTCTACGACGAGCTTAAGCTGCACCCGACCAACCTGCTGTCGTTGCGGCGAGCCCTTGAGGAACTCTTGATCTTCCTCGCATCGCCGGACGGACGGACCAACGCGAACTGCTGGGCGGCTGACCTGTTCTTCGCGCTTGGCGAGGGTTGGGAGATCGAGGAGTGGACCGTACCCGATGAGTACGGCGACATTCTCGGCGACATGTCCGGAGCCCTGCACGATACGGTCCAGTCGCCTGAGGTCGCGGCGAACTTTGAGAGTACGCCCGAACAGTTGCTACAACGCCTTCGCGCGATTCCCTCAAGCGCTGCCTAAGATGTCTTCAACACTGACCTTCCTGCTCATGCCCCTCGTCGCATCGGGGATCGAAGCAGCAGTTGACCAATTCCTACTGCCCCGAAATCCCACTACTTGGGATCAAGACCGAGGGCCGCTTCATTGCTGCGTCAGCCTTCGTCTTCGCGTTCGCGTTGGTGGCCGCCCTACTCGCGTTCGACTACTTGACCCTCCATGACCTGTACCCCGAACTCGCCGCGGGCGCGACACTCATGGGTGGCGGAATCGGCGTGGTGCGGGGTTCGAATCAGTGGGACCGCTTACAACAGCCCGCTGCCACGCCACCCAGATCAGGCGTGGTCCGTTAGGAGTTATGGGTGCATCTGACTGACTACCTCATCGACCAGACCGGAGTGGATTGGGCCGCCCGCCTCACTCCGTTCTACCCACTAGTGCCACCGGAATTCGCTGTCTGGATGGTCAACCGTTTCGGGGATGTGGTGTTCGTCGCGAATGATGGGTCTGTTCATCTCCTCGACGTTGGTGGCGGATCGGGGAAGCAACTCGCCGCCAGTCGTGACGAGTTCACTAGGACGGCGGGCGACGACGGCGTAAACAACTGTCTGCTGATCCCACTGGTGGACGCTTGCGTCGCCGCGGGTTTGGTGCTGGGACCAGGACAGTGCTACAGCTATCGCCAACCGCCGATGCTTGGCGGTGAGTATTCGGTCGCGAATACGAGGATCGTCTCGCTGGCGGAGCACTATAGCTTCTATGGCGAGATCTACAGGCAGACCAAAGACCTCCCGGATGGCCAGAAGGTCAGGCTGCGCGTAACGCAGTGACGCGCGTCTCCGTGGTCTGCACGGAACATGAGGAGAGTGGCCCAGTCGACGCCGCAGGTCTGCTCGCAATCTTGGAGCGCATCGCACCAGAAGTCATCTTCTTGGAGTGCCCTCCTGAGGCCTTCGACGAGTACCTCGACGGCGTCTACGCGAAAGTCGAACCGGCCGCCATCACCCTCTACCGGGCGGGCCACCCGGGCGTCGAGCTGATTCCTGTGGACCTGCCGACGCCAAACGGGGCCTTCTTCGGGGACTACTTCGATCTGATCAGACGGGCCGCCAGGACGGATTCTGCGTACGACCAATACGCAGGCAGG
>DATEGY010000204.1:0-22824 GCA_035279865.1 Gemmatimonadales bacterium
TTCAAGGGCATGACCGGCTGGCTGGCCGGCATGGGCCTCAAACCCGCCCCGGTACACGCCGCCCTCGCGGCGACGTTTGAGACCCTCGGCGGGCTGCTCCTGATCCTCGGCGTGGAGACCTGGCTGGGCGCCGCGATGATCGTGGCCGTCATGCTGGTCGCGATCAAGACCGTGCATCTCGCCAAGGGCGTCTGGAATTCCAACGGCGGCTTCGAGTACAACCTGACGCTCATCGCCGTGGCGCTGCTGCTGGCGGCGACCGGGCCGGGCGCCTACTCCCTGCCGGCCCTGCTCGGGCACTAGGGCGCAGCCTGCTCCGCCGGCGCCCCGCGTGAGGTGCCTCGGGCCAGGACCACATAAATCGCCGGTCCCGCGGCGGCGAGCGTCAACCCCACCAGCACGCCCTTGAAGCCGGCGCCCGCGCCCGCGAGCTCCAGCACGACGGCCGTGAGGAGGACGATCGGCGGGAGCGTCGCCAGGAGCGTCACCACCGGCGTCGACAACGGGACCCGGAAGGGACCACGGAGGGCGGGCTCGCGCCGCCTCAGCGCGATCAGGGATCCGAACTCGAGCACCAGCGCCAGCGTATAGAGCAGGACGTCGGCGGCGAGCAGGTCGCCGAAGGGAATCAGGGCGCAGATCGAGTAGATCACGGCGGACACGATCACCGCCGTTCGGGGCGTGTCCCGGACGTCGAGGGTGCCCAGCGCGGCGGGCAGCAGCCGGTCGCGCGCCAGCGCCAGCGGGATCCGGGAATACGCGAGGAGCAGGGCGTTGAAGAGCGCGAACGCGCTGATCATGCCCGCGGCGGCAATCCACTGGGCCAGCCACCCCCCGGCGATGCTCCGCGCGATGTCCGGCCACGCGCCGTCAATCCAGGCGTGCCAGTCCGAGACCGCGAGCGTCGGGACGACCGTTACGAGATAGACGATGGTGACGAGCGGAACCGCGCGGGCCAGCGCCTTCGGGTAGGTCCGGCCCGACGACTGGATTTCGTCGCCGATGGTCGACGCGTTGTCCCAGCCGGAGTAGTTCCAGATCCCCTGGCTGATGCCCACACCGAGCGCGCCGAGGAAGGTGGTTCCCTCGGCATGAAAAGGCGTGAGCGAGAGATGCGCCGCGGAGTGTCCCAGCCACTGCACCGCGGCAACACCGGCGAGGACCGCGAACGGCGCCACGACCAGGGTGACGAACCACAGTGAGGCTGCGCCCACCGTCCGCGTCCCGCGCAGGTTCAGGCCGGTCGCCATCCAGATCACCGCGAGCGCGACGATCCATCCCTCGAGCGGTGTCAGGCCGGGCATGAAGTAGCGGAGGTACTGGCGAAAGAGCACCGGGTACAGGGCCATGTCCACCAGCGAGTAAGCCCACGAGAGCCAGCCGTTCCAGAATCCCCAGAAGGGACCGAAGGCCCGCTTCACCCAGACGTAGTAGCCGCCTTCCGCCGGAAGCATGGACGCCAGCTCGCCGATCAGGAGGGCTTCGGGAATCGTATAGAGGATGGGTATGACGAGCAGGAGGAGGAGGGCGAGACCGGGCCCCACGGGCCCTACCATCCCCTCCAGGCCGAAGGGTCCCCCCGAGACACAGAAGAACATCACGGCCACGAGTCCCATCAGCTGGAGCTGGCGTGGCCGCTCTCCCCTTCCCACGGGAAGCGCCGTCACATCTTCATGTGGTCGTCGTGGTCCTCGCCACCCCAGATGACCCCGGGGTCGTCGCTCGAAAACGCATTCACGTGCACCATCCACCCGAAGACCCGCGGGAAGAAGCGGCCCCCGGCGCTGTCACAGGACGCCCGGGTCGCGATGGGTCCGAGGGGACCGAACACCGGTTTGCCACCGGTCGAGTCCCGCCAGCGGGCGGGCTGGTCGCGGGGCGGCAGGCACCAGTTCACGTGCTCGTGCCAGTGCGTGATGGAGAGCGGTACGCGCCGGTTCAGCTCTGCCAGCGACGCCCCCGGTGACTCGGTGTACATGACGCCGACCAGTGTCATGCTGCCACCTGAGTCTTCCTTATAGAGGAGAGAGGTGGGGGACGCGGGATCGAAGGAAAATCGGGCGGTCACCGCGTGCCGCCAATTGGTGAAGTGATAGACCTTCTGGTGCTTCACGTTCGGCAGGAATTCCTTGAACCCGTCTGCCATGGCCACCCGGACGTCCCGGTACTTGCCGAGGCTCGAGCGGACCTGGTCCACGATTGCCTGGGCGCGGGCGGAGTCCCCCGCCGCCAGTGGCCACCTGGGGGTCATCGACATGTGGGGGTCGGCACTCATCCCCGCCATATTCGCCATCTCGCCATCCGCCGCGGCGGCCGTCGCCGTGTCGGTCGTGTCCGGCACCGCGGCCGTGCGGCTCGCCGGAGTCCGGCAGGCAGCCGCAGCCACCAGCAATACCGCCGTCAGCCTTCGCATATCAGCACCAGAGATCTGAGGTCATCCTATCTACGGGCCCGGCTCAGCGGACGATGACCGCTGGAACGTTCTGCGCCGCCACTGCCTGATTGAAGGCCGGGATGTCCGTCGCCACGATGGCCTTGAGCTTGTCGAGCTGGGTCTGGAGCAAGCCCGACACCAGGTCGAACACCTGGTACGACTGCTCCGTCGGCGCCGCATCGGCGCTCCCCACGACCCCCGCCACGCCCGCGATCCGGTTGTTGAGCCGGATCGGATAGTTCAGGGGGTCTTCGCCCGACTGGTTCTGCGTCTGGTAGATCGCTTTCTCGATCTCCCCGAGCCTCGCCTTCAGGGAATCGGCGCGACTGTCGATGGCCGCGGCGCCCGTCTGGCCTTTGGCGCGCGTCTCCACGCCATCCAGCTGGCTCACGAGGTCACGGATCTGCTTGACCGCGTCATCCGCCTGGGACAGGCGGTCGCGGATCCGGATCAGGAGATCGAATTCCTTCTGGAGGTCGGCCGTGGTGACGCTCACCCGGGGATCTTCCTTCACCGTGAAGCTCTTCGTGGCGGTCCACCCCGCGGTCCGCATCGTGACCGCGTAGGTGCCGGGGACAGCGACCGGTCCCCCAGTCCCGCCGCCCCAGAGAATCATGCCCTTGAACCGGTGCGCACCGGGATAGCGCAGGTCCCAGGCGAAGTGATTCATCCCGGCCTTCACCTCGAGGGAGTCCTGCGGTTCAGCGGGCTTGGTCGACCAGCGGCGCACCAGCGAATCGTGCGCATCCCGGATCTCGAGGGTCACCACCGAGTCGGGCTTGTCCTTCACATAGAAGTAGATCTGAGCGCCCCGCGGCGCGTTCTGCCCCACGGTCGCCTGCCGCCGTCCCGCCCGGAATCCCCCGGTCCGCCAGGGATCCGCCGGCTGGTAGAGCACGCGGTCCCCCTGCGCTTCGGCCCCCGCGAGCTCGCGGAGGGGTCCCACACCGTCGAGGATCCAGAACGCCCGCCCGTGCGTGGCGGCGATCAGGTCGTTGTCTTTGATCGTCAGGTCATGCACCGGCACCACCGGCAGGTTCAGCCGCAGCGACTGCCAGCTCGCCCCGTCGTTGAACGAGACGTAGGCGCCGAACTCGGTGCCGGCATACAGCAGATTCGGACGCACTGGATCCTGGCGCACCACCCGCACGAAGTGCGTCGCGGGGATGCCTGAGACGATCTTCTTCCAGGTCTTGCCGAAGTCGTGGGTGACGAACGCGTAAGGGGCGAAGTCGTCCAGCTTGTACCGGGTCGCCGCGACGTACGCGGTCCCGGCGTCGCGCCCCGAGGCATCCACCATGCTGATCTGAGTACCCGCAGTGATTCCCGGAGGCGTCACGTTCGTCCAGGTCTTCCCGCCGTCGCGGGTCACCTGCACCAGACCGTCGTCGGTGCCGACCCAGATGAGGTTGGAATCCTTGGCGGACGGCGCGATGGTGAAGATGGTGCCGTAATACTCGACCGACGTGTTGTCCTTCGTGATCGGCCCCCCCGACGACCGTTGTCGGGTGGTGTCGTTGCGGGTCAGGTCGGGACTGATCGCCTGCCAGCTCGTACCCTCGTTGACGCTTTTGAAGAGGACCTGCGAGCCGATGAAGAGGTCGGCCGGATTGGTGGGCGCGATGACGATCGGGAAGGTCCACTGAAACCGGTACTTCAGGTCCGACGCCGCGTGCCCCATGGGATTGTCGGGCCAGGCGTTGATGTTCCGCTCCTGGTGATTCCGCCGGTCGAGTCTGGTGATGTGGTTCCCATAGCTGCCCGCGAAGACGACGTCCGGCGTGTCCGCCCGGGCCGCGATCCATCCGGACTCACCGCCGCCCACGTCTTCCCAGTCCCGGTCGGTGATGCCGCTCCCGTCCGACGAGGTGGCGATGCAGACCGTGCTGTTGTCCTGCTGCGCCCCGCACACCTGATAGGGCCAGTGCGTGGTCGCGATGACGTGGTAGAACTGCGCCGTGGGCTGATTGTCGAGTGTGGTCCAGGACTTCCCGCCGTCCACGGTGACCGTCGCCCCGCCGTCGTTCCCCAGGACCATACGCTTCGAATCGGTGGGGTCGATCCAGAGGGCGTGGTTGTCGCCGTGGGGTACATCCATCTCTTCGAAGGACACGCCGCCGTCCACCGACTTCCGGAACGACACGTTCAGCGCGTAGACGACGTCGGCGCTCGCCGGATCGGCGTAGATGTTGCTGAAGTACCACGCCCGCTGCCGGATTTCGTGGTCGTCGGACGTCTTGTGCCAGGTGTCCCCGCCGTCGTCGGACCGGAAGACGCCCCCTTCCTTCGCCTCCACGACGGCCCAAATCCGGTCGGGACTGACGGGCGACACCGCGATGCCGATCCGCCCGATGACCCCCTCCGGCATGCCCTTCTTCCGGGTCAGCTCGGTCCACGTATCGCCGCCGTCGGTGCTCTTGAAGAGCCCGCTGCCGGCGCCTCCCGACGAGAAGTCCCAGGGGGTGCGCTGCTCCTGCCAGAGCGAGGCATAGATGATCCGCGGGTTCGTCGGATCGAGAACGACGTCCACCGCCCCCGTCGAATCGTTGCGCGAGAGGATCTTCTGCCAGGTCTTACCACCGTCACCCGACCGGTAGAGCCCGCGCATCGCGTTCGGACCGAACGCGTGTCCCATCACGGCTGCGTAGACGACGTCCGCATCCTTCGGGTGCACCGCGATCCGGCCGATCTGCCCCGCATCCGCGAGGCCGATCCTCCTCCAGGTCTTCCCGGCATCGGTCGACTTGTACATCCCATCGCCGGGAGAGACGTTGCCGCGGACCGTCTCCTCACCGGTCCCGGCATAGATCACGTTCGGGTCGGACCCGGCGACGGCGAGCGCGCCCACCGACCCCGCGGTCAGGTCCTTGTCGGACACGGGCGCCCAGGTATTCCCGCCATCCACGGTCTTCCAGATCCCGCCTCCGGTCGCGCCCATGTAGTAGACCAGAGGCTGGCCGACGACGCCGGTCACCGCATCGACGCGTCCGCCGCGGAACGGACCGATCTCGCGCCACTTCAATCCGGCGTACCGGGCGGTGTCGACCGCAGGGTTCTGCGCCTGCGCGAGCATGGGGAACAGAAAAAGGGTGAGCAGAATCACAACGACGCGGGGCAGATACGAACGTGACATGTGCGAAACACTCGGTCTCAGGTTTTCGGGGTTGCAACAGTGCGAAGTGACGTGCAATGATACGGGCCCGGCGCCGGGCACGCGAGTTGCCCTGTTCCGGCATAGTGAAACGCGTTCCCGGGTTCCGGTGTACGACGGACGCTGCATCGGATTCACGTCGGACGATCGATCAGCCCGGGGGTGCGCGCCCCGCACCCGGGGACGATACGGATCTCAATTGGGAGGAAGCGTCATGTCCGTCAAGCTCGCAATCGTGGTCGTCGCCGCCGCCGTGCTCGCGGCCGGGTGCGACCAGCAAGCCCTGAAGGTGGCACAGGCCCGGGCCGACAGTCTCCAGAACGTCGCGTCCGACCATGACCGGGCGATGGCGGAGGTGGCCGCAGACGCCCGCGCCCTGTCGGACATCTCCACCGAGATGGCGAAGGTGCGGCTCAACGGGAAGATGAAGATTCAGCCCGCCGAGACGCCCGAGGCGGCACGACGCGACACGGTGGTCGAGCGGGTCCGCCTGCTCGTCTCCCGGGTACACAGCGCCGACGCGCAGCTGAAGAGCAGCAGGGACCAGATCGCCTCGATGACGCATCTCTCGGATTCGCTGCGCGCGACACTCGAGAGTACGGTGGTGAACTTCCAGAAGGTGGTGGACGATCAGAAGACCCAGATCGCCGCCCTCACCGCGCGCGTCGACTCACTGACCGGGGTCAACATCGCCCTGAACGACACCCTGAATGCCACCAACACCCGGGACAACACGGTTTACTACGTCATCGGGACCAAGGACGACCTGATCAAGCGCGGCGTGGTGACGGAAGAGGGTGGCGCCCGTTTCCTGTTCGTGCTCTGGAAGTCCGGCAAGACGCTGGTACCGGCCCGGAATCTCGATCCGACCCAGTTCACCGCGATCGATCAGCGCCAGGTGACCAGCATCGCCCTGCCCGATTCGGCCCAGGCGTACCGGATCGTGTCGCGGAACGACCTGACGGCGCTCAACACGCCGCCCACGGACAACGGCGAAATCCAGAACACCAACAAGATCGCCATCGCCAAGCCCGGGCAGTTCTGGGCGGGATCGAGATATCTGATCATCGTCGAAGGCTGACGGACGGTTCGGAACGGAACGCCCCGGCAGCAGTGCCGGGGCGTTTTGCGTACGTCGGGGTTGTATAGTCCCTTGACCTCGCCAGGAGTGGTCCGTGAACGTCGTCGCGCTGCTCGCCCTCTGCACCCTGCAGCACATGGGACCACGCCTCGACGCGGCGCCGGTCGCCGAATTCAGGCCGGTCGCCCTCCTCGCGGCGGCGGACACCGGGAGGAGACGTCCGCGCGCCATCGAGTACAGCGATTTTTACGGCGTCCGGCTCGAAATACACCGCGTCGCGAGCTACGCCACTCTGCCCCTCTTCGTCGGCGAGTTCGCACTGGGCCAGTCTCTTTACAACCATCCGCCCGGGAGCTCCGCCACGCTCACCGCGCATCAGATCACCGCCCTCGGCCTCGCCGGCCTGTTCGGGGTGAACACCGTGACCGGCGCATGGAATCTCTGGGACAGCCGGCACGATCCCAACGACAAGACCCGCCGGTACATTCACGCCGCCCTGATGTTCATTTCGGACGCGGGATTCGTGGCGTCCGGGGCCTCGGCTCCGGGACGCCGCCGGGTCCTGAACGATCGGGCGGCCGCGACCACGCACCGTACGATCGCGCTCACCTCCATGGGCGTCGCGCTGGTGGGCTACGGAATGATGCTGATATGGAAGAAGTGAGCCTCGTGGCCCGCTGGGCCCACCTGTACAGCGATCACAAAGCCGTCAGCGAGACGGTGAACTTCTTCCATTTCGGCGGCGTCCTGCTCGCCGGCGGGCTCGCCGTCGCCGCCGATCGCGCCACCCTGCGGCTCACCGGTGCCCGTGTGGATGGCGGCACGTCCACCTGGGCCCTCACGGAAATCGCCGGGGTCCATCGCCTCGTCCTCTGCGGCCTCGGGATCATACTGGTCAGCGGTCTCCTGCAGACCTTCGCGGACCTGGACACCTACCTCTCGTCGGTCGTCTTCTGGTCCAAGATGGCGCTGGTCGCCGTCCTCCTCGCCAATGGCTGGATCAGACTGCGGGCCGAGACGGCCGTGCGACAGGGCGACCCCGGGGCATGGCCCGCCTATCGACGCACGTCGATCGCCAGCCTCGCGTTGTGGTTCACATTGGTGCTGCTCGGCACCGTGCTGACGGGGAACGGATGAGCGATCACCGGCGTGAGGCATGTGAGCGCTGCCCCCTCGAGTCACGCCGTGATTTCATGCGCGACACGGCCGCGGCCGTGGCCGGAGTCTTCACGGCCCTCGGGCTGGGAGCCTCCGAGGCCCGCGCCATGACGTGGCGGCTGGTCACGCCCCTGCGTACGGGCGATGAGGAGCATGCGTACCCGATCCCGGCGGCCGACGGGGCCATGATCGACAAACAGAATCAGCTCATTATCGTGCGCTGGCTGGGGAAGGTGTACGGGTTCAACCTCTCCTGCCCGCATCAGAACACCGCGCTGCACTGGGAACCTGAGGACAATCAGTTCCAGTGCCCCAAACATCACTCCCGGTATCAGCCCGACGGCATCTTCATCTCCGGGCGCGCCACGCGGGGGATGGACCGGTTCGGCGTCCGCCGGGACGGCGACAACGTCGTAGTGGACGTCGACAAGTATTACCGCCAAGATGAAAACGCCGCGGAATGGACCGCGGCGTTTCTCACGCTCTAGGTCCTCCAGGCGTCCGTCAGTAGTCGCCGCTCCCTGTCACCGCCGTCGCCTCGATGGCAACCAGCGCACCGGCCTTCGCCAATGACTGCACGCCGACCACCGCCGTGGCCGGTTGCGAGCGTCCGGCGAAAAAATCTCCGCCCCACGACTTGAGCAACGCCTGAGTCGCCGAGTCCGGATTGACCACGTAAATCGTCAGCCGCACCACGTCACCGGGGGAAGCGGTGGCACGCTTGAGCAGGGCCGTCACGTTCCGGAAGGCCTGGCGGGCCTGGGTCGCCAGATCGCCGCCTACGAGCGCGCCGGTGGAATCCTGACCCAGTTGCGCCGCGATGTAGATGGTCCGGCCCACCCGCACGGCCTGCGCACCCAGTGCCGGCGCCGGCGCGGCGCCGCTCTCGACGACGCTCTGCCGTTCCTCGGCCTGCCCGCCGCCGAAGCCCCCGGCCGACTGCCACCGGAGCCCCGCCTCCTTGTTCCGCTCCTGCGCCACCCGCTCCGCGTCATCTTCCCACTTCCGGTACGCCTTCTGCTGGTCCTTCGTGAGGAAAACCCGCAGGCCGTCGTCGAACTTGTCCTGACGGGCCCGCAAGGACTTGCCGATGTCCTGCAGCCGCTGGGCGTAGAAGGTCGCGGCGGCCCGGTCACCCGTCGCCAGGCGGTCGTTCATCTTGTTCGTCGCTGCCTGGGCCGAGTCGCGGGACTGCCGGGTGGACGCCATGAATGCCGTGTAGGCCTGCGCGTACTTCGCCGCCTGCGAATCCGAGAGCGCCAGGGCCGTACGCGCCGTCGCGGAGTCCGGCGGTCCTTCCATCACGGCCCCAGGAAGGGGCGGCGCCGGCTCCATATCAGGGCCGCGTCCGTACCCGCCCATGCCTCCGTCGCGTCTGCCGCCGCCGTACTGCGCCGCAGCGCCATGCGCCAGCAGGGCGAGACAGATCGTCGAAATCATCAGGATGTTTTTCATGGAAGAGTTATACCGTTGAGTGGCCCGTGTGGTCCTGCCGGTTCCGGGACAGGTACGGGTCCCGGCCGGAAACAGTTGACCCCGGGCCTGCGCCCGGGGTCACTGGTTCGAGGGCGGCCGGTCGGGGTCAGGGCGTGGCGGGCCCCGTCTCGATGTCGGGCCTCGCCGCGGTAGCGCTGACCACCAGCCGGATCCACATGCCGGCCGCTCCGTGCCCGGGCACCGCGCACACGATGATGTACGATCCGGGCTGGTCCGCCGTGAAATGGACGTCCTGTTTGGTTCCCGCATTCACTCCCTGTGTAGCATCCTTGCTCTCGGCGCCGCCGAAGGCCGGTTTGGTGTCCGGCATGGCCGGCACCGGGGCTTTCGCGACGGTGACTTCGGCGGAATGGGGCATGTTCTCGTCGTCATTCCGGAAGTGCAGGACGACGTGCCACTTGATGGGCACCGTCAGCGTCAGTGACCCGGCCGTCGCGCCGTCGAAGTTCATGCCGCCATTCGCCGGGGACATGCCCGCCACCAGCCTGAATTCGACGGTGGAGTCCGACGTTCTGGTGATCACCCACGACGGGTCGACCTTCATGGTCGCCCCCTGCGCCGAGGCGGCCCGGGGAGCCGCCGCGCCGAGCAGGAGGGCGGCGAGCACGAAACTACCGATGGGAGTTCTCAAAAGAGTACCCAGGTCAGGAAGTAGAGGGTGTTGTTGTCGGACGCGTTTCGTCCCGTTCCATCATAGTTGCTCGAAGCGCCGTTGAACTTCGAATACCCCACATACTGGAGCTGGAACCGCAGATTCTGCCACGGCATGACGTCCACTTCGCCGATGAATCCGCTCGAGTTGGGACTGCCGATCCGGCTCCCGCTCAAGGGCGCGGGCGCGTACAGCAGGGTATCGGTGCTCCCGCTCGTAAAGAAGGGGGCCGCGGTGAACGCGTACATGTGTCCGACGTGGTACATCATGTCGAACCGGAAGGTCTTCAGCGTGTTCTTCAGATTGGCCGATCCGCCGGCGTCCCAACGCTGCGACTCATGGATGTAGGTCGCTTCGGTGGTGAAGCTGTTCTCCCCCATGGGCCACAGGAAGCTCAGATCCGCCGCCACATCGGTGAACCGATTCGTCGGGCCGGTGACGCCCGCCGGATACATCCGGGAGGACAGGCCGTAGGCGCCGAGTGACAGGTATTTCCCGCCGACGGTGGTGGGGAGCGCCACCCGCCAATAGGGCGCCACGCCGGCCAGTACGCCCGTCGCGGTGGAATCGAGCGGACGCGTCGCCCCCAGGGGAGCGGCCCGGTAGGCTCCACCCTCGAGATACAGATGACTGCCCCACATGGTGTACGCGGTCAGGCCGGCCACCTGGCCACCCAGCGTGCCGTCGATCATGGTCGCGGCGGCCGGGGCCGGCGCGGCGGCGGACGATCCGTACGGGAAGCCCCACGCAGGCGTGCTGTTCCACACGTCCTGCACGGTCGGGTTGTTGTTCAGCGAGATACCGAACGTCGACGTTTTCCCCAACAGGGAGAGATGCGTCGCGTACCGGAAGTCCGCGTTGTCGATGCCCAGCTGCCCCGATTGGGGATCGAACGTCACCTGCAGGAATCCCCCGAGATGCGGCGTCACTTCACCACCCGTGAAGAGACTCAGCTGATCCGGAAAGAACGCGACGCCGTTCTGGGTGCCCGGCTCAGCTTTCCGGAGCACCGTGTACGACGTCTGGAGCATGAAGGAGAGTGGCGTGACCAGGTTGAGGAGCAGGTTCTGGTCGCCGGACGCGGAGCGCGCCGTAATCGAATCGGAGCCACGGCGGAATACATACCCGTTGAGTTTGAACGCCCGCCCCATGGCGGTGAGCTCAGGATAGTGCGTGTGGCAGGCACTGCAGGCGAGTCCGGTCTGCCGCGCGAAACTCGGGGTCAGCGCGTAGGCGCCGCTCGCGTAGTTCGCGACATACGCCCGTACGGCGGCTTCCGAAGGCGTACCATGACTGGTCGAGGACGGTCCGCCCGTACCGGCCCATGCCGGCCCGGCGGCGACCGCTCCGAACAGTGCAAAGAATCCGACGATGCGACACATATGTGACTCCTTGCCCGAGACGAGTATGAGGATGGCGGTAAGACTGCGGGAAGGAGGGGTTCGAACTCATGAAGGAAGCGTGAGCGAGTCTTCACACTGCGCAAGAACGTTTCAATCTGATGCGCTTGGGCGGACTCCTGACAACTACGCTCCGGATCCACGCAGCGCCTTGAAACGCTCGTGACTCCGCACTGTGTCGAAGTCCGAGTCGTGCTCGATCCAGTCCCAATGCCGGAACCCGTGTTTGATCGCCTGCTCCAGGCAGTCGATGGCCGAGTCGTCGAGACCGAGCAGGGCGTAGACACAGGCCACGTTGTAGAGCACCGCCGAATCGTCGGGGTCCATGGCGAGGGCCCGCTTGGCCCACGACCGGGCTTTCGTGCCGTCGCCCAGCGTCGAGAGGCAGGCCGCGCCGAGGTAGAGGGCGCGGGAGTCATCGGGGTGGCGTACCAGGCGCTGGTCGACCAGCTCGACCGATTTCCGTCGCGTCGCCAGCGCGTCGTCCTTCCGGTTGAGCGACACGTAGGCGCTCGCGAGCAGCGCCGGGACCGAGTAGTCCAGGGGCCGCAAGGCCCAGGTCTTCTCGAACCAGCTCACCGCCTCGGCGTAGTTGCCCTGGGCGCGGGCCGACCGGGCGCGGAAGTAGTTGGCTTCGAGGAGGTCCGGGCGCAGGGAGAGCGCCACGCCGAACGCCTGATCGGCCTCGCCGTACTTGGTAGCGAGCGAGAGCGCGAGCCCACGGGCCAGGTGGGCGTGCGGGAGATCTGGCCTGAGTTCCAGCGCCTTGATGCTCGCGTCTTCCGCACGCCGGAGCATCTCGACACTCGAATCCCAGTACTGGTAGATCATGCCGTGGCAAATGGCGCTTTCGGCGTAGGCCCGGGCGAATGCGGGGTCGATCCGGATCGCTTCGCCGAAATGATGCAGGGCCGCTTCCTGACTCCTCCGCAGCAGCTCGCGGCCGAAGATCCTGCCATGGAGATACTGATCGAACGCCCGGTGGTCGACGGTCGGCGGCCGGTGAATGCGTGTGAGCTCATCACTGGACGGCGTGATCTTCAGCGCGTCCAGCACGCCCGTCACGATCTCGAGCTCGCCGGCCAGTACCTCGGCCACCGGCCGGTCGACCATGGAGGACCACAGCGACGTGCCGTCAGCGGAGCGGAGCCGGACCTCGAAATGGACCAGTTCCCCCGATCGCCTGGCGCCGCCCTCGAGCACCACGCCGGCGGAGAGCCCTTCGGCCACTTCCTGGGGAGACCCGCCCCGGTCGGTCCAATCCAGGGCAGCGGCGTGTGGGGCCACCCGCACCTGGGCCGTGCATGCCAGGGCATCGCCGATGGCCTCGGCACTCCCGTCCCCGAAGTACGCGTTCGCGGGATCGGTGGTGAGATTGGCAAAGGGCATGACGGCGAGGATCATGGCCTAGGATAAGTGAAACGACCGGACCGGGCCATCGTAATGGATGGACCCACTCCGGAGGATTCTTCTGATGCAGACCCTTCGTCTCTTGGGCATTTTGGTCGCTGTTGCGTCGCCGCTCGCCGCCCAGGGTCCATCCCCTGACGCGGACGCGATCAAGGCCGAGCTGGACTCGACGGCCGCCGGCTGGAATCGCAACGACATCGGCCGTTACATGGCCGCCTACGATACGTCGATGCGCTCGATGACGCGCAACGGCCCCGTGGGACTCGCGGCGACCGAGACTGCGATCAAGAACGCGTTCTGGAAAGACGGCAAGGCCAATCAGCAGTTGCGCTATGAAGAGGTCGACGTGCGGAAGCTCGGCGCTGATTTCGCCGTCTGCACCGGCCATTTCATTCTGAGTGGAGGCGGATTGAAGGACATCGGCGGGTGGTTCTCGACGGTCTGGATGCGGACCCCTACCGGATGGCGGATGATTCTCGATCATTCATGACATGACCGAACCCCCCTATCCGACCTACGACCGTCTCATCGCGCTCCTGGATGAGAAAAAGGCCCGCTACCGGGTGATCGAGCACATTCCGGAGGGCCACACCGAGCTGATCAGCCCCATCCGGGGGAATCCGCTCAGCCAGGCGGCGAAGTGCATCATCGTGATGCTGAAGCCCGACAAGAAGACCACCAAGCACGTGCTCGTGGTCGTGCCGGGAGACACGAAGGTCGATTTCAAGGCGCTCAAGAGTCTGTACGGAGCATCCTACTGTTCGTTCGCGTCAGTCGAAAACGCCGAGCGGCTGGGCGGCAGCGTCGTGGGAACGATCCTGCCCTTCTCGTTTCATCCCGACCTGGAGCTGGTCGCCGACCCCAAGATCCTCGCGACGCCTGAGATCTTTTTCAACGCCGCGCGCCTCGATCGCTCGCTCTGTCTCAATACCGAAGACTACCGCGCCATCGCCAACCCCCGCGTGGCTCAGATCGCCCTCGCTTAGGAGGACCCGTGCCCGAGAAGGCGTACCCGTATGAGACTCATCTCGACGTCAAGTATCCCCAGGGCGTCCGCTTCGACGTGCCGGCCCTGCTCCGGACCATCACCCACCACTGGTACAACCAGACGCTCTGCCGGGTGAACGACTCGGTCGTGCGGGTGGGTCAGGTGAAGGGCGAATACCACTGGCACAAACACGACACGGAGGACGAGTTCTTCTATTGTGTCGAAGGTCAGTTCTTGATCGACCTGGAGGGGTCCACCATCGAGCTCAATCCGGGACAGGCGGTGGTGATTCCGAAGGGTGTGTCGCACCGGCCGCGGGCTCCGGAGCGCACCGTCATCCTGATGGTCGAGGGCGCCGGAATCATTCCGACGGGGGACTAGAGGAAGAGGAGCGGGGCCAGTCCGAGGATGGCGAGCCCGGCCAGGGCGGCGAGCGCGAGCCGGCCTCCCCGGCCCTTGGCGAAGATCAGACCGTAAAACCCCTTCGCGAGATTGTTGCTCGCCGCCGCGATGACCACGCTTGCCGCCGCGACCTGAAGAGGCGTCAGCTTCCCGGCCGTCTGCGTGAGACCCAGGATGAAGGGGTCCACATCCGACACTCCCATGACCGCCGCAAACGCGTAGGTGCCGCTTTTCCCCAGGTGCGTCGTGACGAGCTGCGTGAGCACCAGCACTACCGTGAGCAGGATCGCGAACACCGCCGCGGCTTCGAGCTGGAGCGGGTTCCGCGCCAGCACCGCCGCCCGCTCCCCCTTCGGCCGCGTCTTCCCCCGGGTCGACCACCACCACCCTGCCCCAACGCCAGCCGCCGCGAGCACGGCGAACGGCACCGCCACCGCTCCCGCCAGCGAGAGGTTGAAGAACGCAAGCAGGATCAGGATGCGGGCGTACATCACGCCGGACGCGGCGAGGATGCTTCCGACGTAGAGCTCGGGACGCTGGTCTTCCCGGCAGCGCTTGGAGAGCACGATGGTCGTGACGGTCGACGAGTAGGCCCCGCCGAGAATGGCGGAGAGAAGGATCCCGCCCCGCCCCTGGTCGAGTTTTTCGAGCACATAGCTGGCGTACGACACCCCGCACACCGCCACGACGGCGACGGTCACCGTGAAGGGGTTGAGCTCGAATTGCGTGAACGCCTGGTTGGGCACGATCGGGAGAATCACGACCGCCAGGAGCAGGAACTTGGCCAGCGTGGAGATCTCGGCCGCGGGGATCCTGCGGGTCAGGCTTTCGAGCGCCGACTTGAGCTCGAGCAGGAGGAGGCTCACGATCACGAGCGCGCACGACACCCAGATGTAGCCGCGGCACACCAGCGCGCCAACGACATAGATGGTGAGCCCCGAGACTTCGGTCGTGACGCCCGCCGCGCTCGAGGCGGAGAGCTTGTGGCGGTAGGAGAGGAACATCAGCGCCCCGACGACCACCAGCCCTGCCGCCGGAAGTACCTCGCCGCCGAGGAGGGCCAGCGCATACCCGGTGAGGCCGAGGAGCGGGAAGGTGCGGACGCCGCCGAAGCGATAGGCGCCGTTTTCGTGCTTCTGCTCTTCGCGCTCGAAGCCCACGAGGAGCGAGAGGGCGAGGACGATCGCAATCCTGGCGGCGTCTGCAGGAAGGAACGTCAGGGAGGCGACGGGCATGGCCCCAATCTTGGGGTCCGCGGGGAGGGAGTGGCCAGGGGCGGAATCGAACCGCCGACACGCGGATTTTCAGTCCGCTGCTCTACCAACTGAGCTACCTGGCCGGGATGGCAGGGCAACAACTTACCCGGAAGGCCCGCGTGCCGGAAACCCCCGACCAGTTGACCCGCGCCGCCGCGCTCCCGGCCCCCCATGGAGCTCAGTTGACAAATAACGTCATATTATTATAATTTGACGTAATTCGTCAACCAAAACGATTGTGACTAAAAATGACAACCCTCTATATCGCGTGTATCGCCGATGCCGCGGGCTCCCGCACCCTCCCGGGACCGGAGCGCGCCCGGCTCCAGCGCACCCTCTCCGCCGCCATCCCCGACTGGAACCGCCGCTGGCGTCCCCACCTCGCCGCCAAGATCGCCCTCACTCTCGGCGACGAGGTGCAGGCCCTGTTCACCACCGCCGCCCCGGTCTGGGACCTGACGCACACCATCCGCCACACCCTCCCCCAGGTGGACTGGATCATCGGCTGCGGCCGCGGGCCCATCTCCACGCCCCTCGCCCGCACCGCCCCGGAGGTCGACGGCCCCTGCTTCCACGCCGCCCGGGCGGCGCTGGACCTCGCCAAGAAACGGCGCCTGCTCCTCGCCTTCGAAGGCTTCCCTCCGGAAATCAACGCCCTCGGCGCCTACTACTCCGCCCTCCATTGGAGCTGGACGCCCCGCCAGCGGCGCGCGGCCATCGAGTGGCGCGCGGGCGTTGCCCCGCGCCGCGGCACGGACCCGAGTGCCGTCTCCCACCTGCGCCGACGCATGGGCTGGCCTCTCGTCACCGAAGGCGATAGGATGCTGCGAGAGCTGCTGGGAGAAAACCCGTGAATCCATTGCTGGTCCTGCCCTTTTTGGCCTACACCGTCGCCGCCGTCCTGTGGCCCTCCCAGGTCTCCGCCCGGCGGCGCGGCCCCGCACTCCTCGGTCTCGAAGCCGTCGCCGTCTGCGCCCTCTGCCTCGCCGGCTGGCTCCTCTCCCGCCTCGCCACGCCCAGCACCGCCGGTTGGCGCTGGGGTTCGGTGATCCTCTTCGCCACCGGCTACCTCTATGTGTGCGGCCGCGGCATGGCCCTCGTGCGAGCCGTGCTCGATCTCCCCGACCTCCTGATGCCGGGTGAGGACAACCGCGCCGTCGGAGGCGTCGAGGTCACCCGGGGCCGCGCCATCGGCGTTTTGGAACGGGCCCTGGTCCTGACCCTCGTCCTCCTCGGCCAGTTCGGTGCCCTGGGTCTCGTGGTGGCCGCCAAGGCGCTCGCCCGCTTTAAAGCGATGGAGGACCGCGACTTCGCCGAGTACTTCCTGATCGGCACGCTCGCCTCTCTGCTGCTCGCGCTGCTCGGCGGGCTCGCCATGCGGGCCGTGATGCGTTTCTGAACGCCCTTTCTGTGTAGTATCTGGTGACGACTGCAAGGATTGGCTGGGTATGACACATCGCATCAGTCTGCACCGGAATGAAGCCGAGTATTTCGCCCGCCGCGAAGCCGACCTCCTCCGCCAACAGCGGGAAGCCGCCACGAGCGAACGGCTCGCCGCCGAGAGACGCTCCCATTTCATGAAATGCCCCACCTGCGGGTACGACCTGATCCGCGGCGAATGGGAGCACGTGGTCCTGGATCAGTGCCCGCACTGCCACGGCGTCTGGATCGACGCCGTCCAGGCCGGCCGTCTCATCGAACACCACGGCAACGCGCTCGGATGGATCCTGCAATCTGTCATGCGGGGCGTGGCGGGACTCCGGACGGGGACTTCGTAAAACGACGAGAGGGAGCGGTCCGGCTGAACTTGGACGGCTCCCCCTCCCCTCTCCCCCCCTTCCCTTCTAGTGGACCAGCTGACTCACCGTCGTAGAAGCCGCAGGCTGAATCTCACCGCGAACTTCCCCATCCGGGTGGGTCTTCGTGTGGACGTTCACATAGGCGCCGCCCGACTTCATGGCGGCGATCAGCTGGGACATGGTGGCCCCATGTAGATCCATGGGCGTGATGGTCCCGCTCATTTTCCCGCCCGGGTCGGCCCCCTGAATAAGCGTCGCCACGGCCGCACCGGCCGTCCCGGCGGCCCCAAGGTGAATGTGGGCCCCCGTCACGTCGGGAACGCCTTTCAACGACAGGTCGAACACGATGGTCGAGTCGTTCTTCACCGTGAATTTGGCGGTTCCCGACCCGATGGTGTTGACCTGCGGGACCTCGTGCGTCCCGGTGAGGGTGGCGCTGAACGTCCGGGTCTTCGCCTGCGGCTTCATGGAATCGCCGTAGGTCTGGGCGGCGGCCGGGGTGGCGAAGGCGGCGATCAGAAGACCGCCGGTGAGTACGAGCTTCAGGTGAATCGAGTGCATGGAGCACCTCCAGTAGGACAGTCGACACTGCGTACCGTCAGTCCCCATACCAGAGGAAGGGACGCCGGGTTCCGGATTTCAGTTGTGGCCCCGGCGCAGCGCTCCCTTACCGAGCGATGACTTCCGAGGTGGACCGGACCGAAATAACTTTTTCGCCCCGCATCCCTGAACCGAGAGGCCCATGACCCCCATGCCCACCGCCGGCCGATTCTGCTGGCACGAATTGATGACCACCGATCCCGCCGGCGCCATCAAGTTCTACGGCAAGCTCGCCGGCTGGACCGCGGAGGCGCACCCCGGAGACCCGACCTATCAGGTGCTGAAAGCGCGTGGCAAAGTGCGCGTCGGCGGTGTGATGGAGCTGCCGCAACAGGCGCGCGCGATGGGAAGCCCGTCGCACTGGGTCCCCTACATCGAAGTCGCCGACGTGGACGACACCGTGCGGAAGGCCACGGCCATGGGCGGCCGCACCTACGTCTCGCCAAACGACATCCCGAACATGGGCCGGTTCGCCGTACTGGCCGACAACCAGGGCGCGACGTTCGCGGTCTACAAGGGCGTCGAGGGCATTTCCCCCGACCCCGAGCCCGGGCTGGGCGAGTTCTCGTGGCACGAGATGATCGCGGGCAACCTCGACGCCGCCTGGAGCTTCTACCACTCGCTCTTCGGCTGGGAGAAACGCGAAGCGATGGACATGGGCGCCGACCTGGGCGTCTATCAGATCTTCCGGAATGCCGGAGGCACCCGGGACTTGGGCGGCATGTACACCAAACCCAAGGACATGCCGGCCCCGCCGCACTGGCTGTGTTACGTCACCGTGCCCGACGCCGCCAAGTCCGGGACCTACACGACGCAGAATGGCGGGAAGGTGCTGATGGGGCCGATGGAAGTGCCGGGGGGCGGCCACATCATCGGCGGCATGGACCCTCAGGGGGCGGCGTTCGCCACGTTCGAGCCACCCAAGGCCATGAAGCCGGCGAAGGCCAAGCCGAAGAAGAAGCCTGCCAGGAAGAAAGCCAAGGCTAAAGTGAAGGCGAAACCCAAGAAGAAGACCACGCGGAAGGCGAAGAAACGGCGGTAACAAGAGAGGGGCCCGGCACCGGGCCCCTCTTTCTCGCCCACCTTTCCCGAACCCCTCGCCGATTCTCGGGTATCCCATGGGCCGAAAGCCCGGTGCCCGGGGGGTGTCGTCGTGCCGTCGAACCGCTGGTTCCGCCTCGCCATGCTCGCGACCTGCGCCACACCCCTGCGCTTCGCAAACGCGCAGACCGGTAGCGCGCCGACCCTCATCGCCACCGTTCTCGTGGGCGGGAGCGGCGGCCAGACGCTCTGGGAGATCGGCCAGCAGCCCCTGTGCCTGACCAACAACTGCTCCGTCCACGACACGCTCGCCATCGCACGGAAGACCGGGACCGCGTTCCTCGGGGGCCTCGCGGTGTCGTACTTCCCGGCCTCATCGTCGATCGGAGCCGAGGCGGAACTGGCCCTCGGATTCCGTGGGCTCGTAGACCAGTGCAGCAATGTCGCTCCGTACGCCACGGACTCGATCGTCCCCGGCCGGAATCAACACATCTGCCACAACCTCCCGTCCGCCGCCCCGTCCTTCAACACCGTGAGCGTGTATCTCGGCTTGGTCGCGCGCGCGTCTCCCCGGCGGACGGTGAGTCCCTATCTCCGCGTCGGTATCGGGATCGAAACCTTCTCGACCAGCAGCCTCGCCATGGCGGGGTCGTATCTCTTGAATAGCGCCACCCTGGACCAGTCGGTGATCGTAGACTCGACACCGAAAAAGACGACCCTCAGCGGAGTCGCGGCAGCCGGTCTGACACTGCGGTTGGGGTCCTATCTGGCACGCCTGGAGGTGAGTGATCGAACCGCGTCGCTGCCCCGGCCGACCGGACCGGCTTCGGACGCCGGAGTCGTCCCGACCGAGACGCATCTGTATCACCAAATGACCCTGAGCCTGGGGCTGGGTTTCGCGCTGAACGGCACCCACGGCAGGCGGTATTGAACGAAAGGGGGAATCGGCCGGCCGCCGATTCCCCCTGTGTTCTGCTTCCTGCCGCTCCTGCCTTGGTCGCTACGGGTGAAATTCCACCGCCGTCATCGTGAAGTTGGCGCTGCCGTCATCCTTGTTGAACGTCTCAGCGAGCGGCAATCCGACGTTCGGCGCCACACACATGTCCCACACCACCACACCGTTCTTCCGGACGACGCCGTGTGACCCCTGCACACCGGCGCCCGAGCAGTTACCCTCCACCTTGAAATCGACGGTTTCGCCGTTGTGCGTCTGGCTCCAGCCCGAGCCCGGCACCCACTGCTGCCCCGCGAACATGAACCCCAGGGCCGGGTTGAACAGCAGCATTCCGGCGGGCCCCAGGCTCATCAGCTGCATCGGGGAGATCATCGGCTGTCCGGGCGCGAAGATCAGGGTCCCGGAGCCGTGGTCGGCCCCGAGCGACCAGACCACATTGACCTGGATGTTGGCACCGCTCTTCGAAGCGTCGAGCGTGTAGATGCCCGGTGTCGGTACCCGGTTCTCGACCATGCTCACTGTGTACTTGAAATGCTCCGTGCCCTGGAAGTTGTAGGGCGCCCACATGAACGGCCCGGAGACCGGCGTGGTGTACGCCGCGGGCAGAGGGGCGGACGGTGCGGACGGGGTCGTGGATGCCGCGGGCATGGACGGCATCGACGGCATGGCCGGCGCGGGCTTGGCCGATGCGATCGCGCCTGCGTTGGAAATCACCGATGCCGTGAAGTCATCCACCGCCTTCTGCGTCGCCTGCCCGATGATGGTCTTCTGGTAGTCCCCACCGGACATGTTGACCTCGCCGTTCGCGGCGAGGCCGGCCACGTTCACGTTCCCGAGCAGCGACGTGCCGGACCCCTTCGCGTCCCCCTGCCCGGCCGCCATGCCGCCGGTTCCGGCCGCCGACACGAGCTGTGAGGTGAGCTGAACGAAGGCGATCGTCGTCTTCTTCCCGATGCCGATCCCGCCGATCGAGATGCCCGCCGTCTGTCCCGTCTGCTTGCCGTACGCCGCTACCGTTCCCATCACCACCACGTCCGCGCCCGTCTGCTGCGCGAGCGTCTGCGCCGCCCCGGCACTCTGCCGGTTCGCCGCCGCCGTCGGCTGGCGCGGCGCGAGATCGTAGCTCCCGTTCTTCTGAAGCGCGGCGTAGACCAGGTCGGCGATCGCCTTCCCCACGTCCACGTCCGACCCGAAGATGTCGGTCACCGACGACCGGACTTGCGAGTAGTCGAAATCCATTACCGCGAGCTTCTTCTTCTGCGCCGCGAGCGGGGACGCGGCGAGCCCCAGGGCGAGGGCGAGCTTCAGAACTCGGTTCACGGCGGTGGTCTCCACTGTGAAGGGAAACGGCGGCATCGCGACGGCCAAAAGTAGCCGCGGGCCGCCCGCTTGCAACCGACCCCCGCGCCCGTAGGTTGAGCCCCATGGCCCAGACCTTCAGGAATCTCACGGTCCTCGAGCATCCGCTCATTCAACACAAGCTGACCCTGCTCCGGGACAGGCGGACCTCCACGCGCGACTTCAAGCTCCTCGCGAGCGAAATCGCGATGCTCATGGCGTACGAAGTGACCAAGGACCTGCCCCTCGAATCGATCGAGATCGAGACCCCCCTCGAGAAGACGAAAGGGGTTCAGGTCGCGGGCAAGAAGCTCACCCTCGTCCCGATTCTCCGGGCCGGACTGGGCATGGTGGAAGGCATCGCGCAGCTGATCCCCTCGGCCCGCGTCGGGCACATCGGGCTCTACCGGGATCACGACACCCTCCAGCCCGTCGACTATTACTTCAAGATTCCGGCCGGGGAGCAGTCTCGCGACTTCTTCGTCCTCGACCCCATGCTCGCCACGGGCGGCTCGGCGGTCGCCGCGGTGCAGGCCCTCAAGAAGGCCGGCGCCACCCGCATCCGTTTCCTCTGCCTGGTTGCCGCGCCCCCGGGCGTGCAGGCCATGCTCGATGCGCACCCGGACGTACCCGTCTTCACCGCCTCGCTGGACCGCCAGCTGAACGAGAAGGGCTATATCCTGCCGGGCCTCGGTGATGCGGGGGATCGGCTGTTCGGCACCCGGTAAACCACCGTCAGAATGCGGAGTGCGGAGTGCGGAATGGGTGGTAACCTCAGCAGCCACTCCGCATTCCGCATTCGGCACTCCGCACTCACGTAACCCTTTTGCCCCACCCTGTGTCCCATCCCAGTGAAGCCCGGAAGCACCCGTCACCCGGAGCCCCGTGGACGACCGTGAATTGATCGCCAGAGTCCGCACCGGAGACCCGGCGGCGGAGCGGGCGCTGTACGACGCGCATGTCGACCGCGTCTACCGGCTGTCGTATCGCATGGCCGGCGACGACGACCTCGCGCGCGACTTCACCCAGGAGACGTTCATCCGCGCCTTCGAGCGCCTGGACACGTTCCGCGGCGAGTCGGCCTTCTCCACCTGGCTCCACAGCATCGCGACCACGGTGGCCCTGAACGGCCTCCGGAAGCTGAAGCGGTTCCGGAAGCGCGAGACGGACATCGAAGAAGCGGATGGCGTCACGACGGGCCGGGTGCACGCGGAACCGGACCTGAGGAAGCGGCTGGCGCAGGCGATCGATGCGCTGCCGCAAGGATACCGGACGGTGTTCCTGCTGCACGACGTGGAAGGGTACACGCACGAGGAGATCGGCGCCGCACTCGCCATCGAGTCCGGCACCTCCAAGGCCCAGTTATCACGTGCCCGGGCGAAGCTCAGAATCGCTCTGGCCGACTTTGCGGGAGAATGGATCGGATGACCGAGAACCGGGAAGACCGTTTCGAGCAGGAGCTCACGCGCATGGCACAGGACTATCACCGTCCGCCCGAGACGCCCCGCGACGAGATGTGGGCGCGGATCACGGCAGAGCGCGCTCGTCGCCGTGACGAAGCGAAAGTCGTCCCGCTCCGCCGCTGGATGGCCTGGAGCCTCGCCGCCGCCGCGGTCCTGGTGCTCGGCGTCCTCATCGGGCGCGCCACCGTCCCGACCGCCA
>DATEGY010000205.1:0-3017 GCA_035279865.1 Gemmatimonadales bacterium
GCCACGCGCGCTCGACGGGGAACTCGCGCATGTAGCCGTGGCCCCCGAGGATCTGGATCGCCTCGTCGGCCACGTCGCAGGCGACCTGGGTGGCGAGCAGCTTGGCTTGAGAGATCTCGCGCACGGGGTACTCCCCCGCCCCCCACCGCTTCGCCGTCTGGTACACAAACGCCTGCACCGAGGCAATCTGCGTCCCCATGTCGACGAGCTTGTGCTTGATGACCTGGAACTGCGAGATCGGCCGTCCGAAGGCCTCCCGGTTGCGGGCATATTCCATGGTGTACTCGAACACGCGCTGCGCTCCGGCGATCGCTCCCGCGGCGGCGATCATGCGCTCGCCCTGCAGCTCCCACATCAGGTTCTTGAAGCCGTCACCTTCGTCACCGATGAGGTTCGTCGCGGGGACGTGGCAGTCCTCGAACAGGAGCTCGGCGGTGTCCGAGGAGTGCATGCCCAGCTTTTGCAGGGTGCGGGTGACCTGGAAACCGGGCGTCCCCTTCTCGATCACCAGCAGGTTGTACCCCGCATGCCCGCGTTCCCGGTCGCCTTTGGTGACGACGAGAGCCCAGTGGCAGCGCGCCCCGTTGGTGATGAAGATCTTGCGGCCGCTGACGATGAACTCGTCGCCGTGGCGCCTGGCGACGGTGGTGATCCCGGCCACGTCCGACCCGGCGTCCGGTTCGGTGATCGCCAGGGCCGCGATCTGCTCGCCCCGGATCGCGGGGACGAGCCACTTCCTTTTCTGCTCCTCCGTGCCGAACCGGAAGACTGGAGGCGTGGCCATCTCGGCCTGGACCGCCACCGCCATGCCGAGGCCTCCGCAGCCGGCCCTCGCCATCTCCTCGGAGAGGACCACGGCGTTGAAGTAGTCACCACCCTGGCCGCCGTATTCGGGCGGGTAGCGGAGGCCGAGAAAACCCAGCTCGCCGAAGCGCTGGAATATCGCGTCCGGGAAGGTCTTCTCCTCCCACTCCTCGAGGTGCGGCTTCACCTCTTTATCCAGGAATCGCCGGATGTGCAGCCGAAGCTCCTCGTGGGCGTCGGTGAAGTACATCGTTTCAGGAGTCTATGCCCGCAGACGAACCCAACTCGGCTTCCTGTATGCTTCCCGACCGAACCGCAAGCGTTCGATCAAGCACGTACTGGGAGTTGGATTGGGCTCGGTAATCAAGAAGCGGCGCAAGAAGATGCGCAAGCACAAGCACAAGAAGATGCTGAAGAAGACCCGGTGGCAGCGCCGGGCGCACGCGTAGGATAAGGCCGCCTTGGGCTGGATCGTCGCGGTCGTCGTCGTCCTCATCGTCATCTGGCTCGTCTTCACCTACAACGGTCTGATCGGGGCCCGCAACAGGACCCAGGAAGCCTGGTCTGAGATCGACGTCGAGCTCAAGCGACGGCACGACCTGATCCCGAACCTCGTCAACACCGTCCAGGGCTACATGGCCCACGAGCGCGGCACGCTGGAGGCGGTCACCAACGCCCGAGCCAACGCGGTCGCCGCGGGCGCCACCGGCGACCCGGCCAAGATCGGCCAGGCCGAGAACGTGCTGTCCCAGAGCCTGCGCAGCCTGTTCGCTGTTTCGGAGAACTACCCCGACCTGAAGGCGATCTCGGCCTTCACCAACCTCCAGGAGAACCTGACCGCGACCGAGGACAAGCTCGAGTTCTCGCGCCGCTTCTACAACGGCAACGTGCGCGACTACAACATCAAGCTGCAGACCCTGCCCACGTCGCTGATCGCCGGCGCCCTCGGCTTCAAGGCCTTTGGCTTCTTCCAGGCCGATGAAGGCGACCGCGCGGTGCCTCAGGTCAGCTTCAACCCCCCTCCGGCGGGACCGCAGGGCTCGCTGCCACCCGCCGCCGGCCCGGGCGGCCCCCCAGGACCGGGCTCGGCCGGGCCACCTCCTCAGAGCTAAGTCAACACAACCATCTCCTAAGCTGCGGACCGCGTCCAGTCCGACTCGAACCTGGACAGGTAAGCGCCGACCGCTCCGGCGTCCGCGGTTTCGATGTCCAGCTCGTGGTTGACCCCGAGGCCGCTGACCGTCCAGTTGGCGGAGCCGAGGACGAGCTCGCCGTCGAAGAGGCCGATCTTGGCGTGCAGAAGCACGCCGATCGGGACCGGGTACCACCGCACCGGCACGCCGCCCGCGCGCAGCATCGCCGCCGCGTGCAGGTTGTAGACCTGGTTCGGATCCAGCACCAACCTGACGTCGGCGCCGCGCCGGTGGGCCGCGACCAGTTCCGCGATCACGCGCGCATCGGTGAGCGTGTACACCTCGGCCAGGACGCGGCGCGAGGCGTGCCGGAGGACGCCCTCGAGCATCGACCGGATCTCGGAGCCCGGCGCCGTTTGCGCGACCGCGCCCGTTTCCGCGCCCAACGGCGAAGGCCTGCCGCCGGCAAGCTCCCAGTCCTGCTCGAAGATCCGGGCCAACCGCCCAACGTCGGCGGACACGTGGGTCTCGAGGACGTAGTCGTGGTTCCGGTCGCTGTGGGTGCCCCAGTTCATACCGCCGACGACTGCGACGCCGTCGGCGATGAGGAGCTTGACGTGGTCGATCTGGTGGCGGGCATCGTCGACCGGGTACGCCCGTGCCTCAACTCCCAGCGCGCGCAGACGCGCCGACGAGTGGCGGCTCACATCGACCGTCGGGTCCGTGATGACAGTCACCGTCACGCCACCGGCACGTGCCCTGCCCAGGCCATCGACCACGTCCTGGCGGCCGAGCTCGTACATCTCCACCAGCAGGCGTCGGCGCGCGGACCCGATCAGCCCGCCCACGAGGGTGAGGATGGCCGCGTCCTGCCACAACCGGACGTCGCCGCCGGGCGGGGAGACCGCGCCCGCCGCAGGCGGGCCGGCGTAGGCCGGGCTCGAGCAGCCCACCAGGGAGAGAAGGAGGAAGAGCAAGCAGACCGCTCGAACCACAGCGTGGCTGAGGCTAGGGGCCGGGAGCTCCGGCGCCAACCCAGGTTGTTAACGGGCGCAGACGAGCCCGGCTAGATCGCCTCCA
>DATEGY010000206.1:0-5721 GCA_035279865.1 Gemmatimonadales bacterium
CGCGCCCTATGATCCGGTGACCGGCAAGCTGAAACCGGTGGCGCCCGGCGCGCCCCAGTGGACCAAGGTGTTCGGGGAGGCGCTCGTCCAGCTCGGCGCCGAGTATCCGCACCTGGCGGCCATCACGGCGGCGATGCCGTCCGGCACGGGGACCAACCTCTTCCAGAAGAAATACCCGGCGCGGTTCTTCGACGTCGGGATCGCCGAAGGGCATGCGACGACCTTCGCCGCGGGACTGGCCACGCAGGGTGTGCGTCCCGTGGTCGCCATCTACTCGACGTTCCTGCAGCGCGCCTACGACAACATCATTCACGATGTCGCGATTCAGAAGCTGCCGGTGATCTTCGCCATGGACCGCGCGGGCATGGTGGGCGATGACGGACAGACCCACATGGGCCTCTACGACATCGCGTACCTCCTGGCCGTACCCGGCATGACGGTCACCGCGCCGCGCGACGGGCGGGAGCTCGTCGGTCTCCTGCGCTGCGCGCTCCAGCACGACGGACCCTTTTCCCTGCGCTATCCCAGGGACAAGACGCCCGCCGAAGTGCCGCCCGCGGCCGAGATCCCGCCGGTGCCCTACGGCACCTGGGAAATCCTCCGAAAGGGGAAGGATGGGGCGATCCTCGCGGTCGGCGTGATGTGCCAGCCGGCCCTCGCCGCCGCGGAGCAGCTGGCGGTGGACGGATGGGATCTGACGGTGGTGAATTGCCGCTTCCTGAAGCCCCTCGACCGGACGACGCTCGATGCGCTGGTGCACGATCACCAGCTCCTGCTCACGGTGGAGGACGGGACGGTGGTGAACGGCTTCGGCGCGTATCTCGCGGGGGTGGTGGAGACGACCGCCCCCGGCGTGCGCGTGGTGCCGCTCGGCGTTCCGGACCGGATCTACGAGCACGCCCCGCGGGCGCAGCAGCTCGCGGAAGTGGGGCTCACGCCGGAGGGCATCGTGACGCGGTTCCGCGCGCTCGCGGCCGAGGAGTCGCTCACTCCCAAATGAACGTCGGGGTCGTCGGCAACGCCAATTACCGCGACCTCGGGACCGTGCTCGCCCAGCTGGCGGCGGCGGCCCCCAAGCTCGGCGTCACTTACCACACTGAACCTGATCTCCTGAAGCTGTGGCCCCCCCCGGGGCCGCACCCGGCCACCCTCTCCGACGACTCTCCCCTCGATTGTCTTCTCACGCTCGGTGGGGACGGGACGCTGCTGCGCGGGGCCCGGTTCCTGAAGGGCAAACAGACGCCCATCCTCGGCGTCAATCTGGGGCGCGTCGGATTCCTCACCACCGCATCGATCCAGAGTCTCGCATGGGCGCTCGATGCGCTGGTCCGGGGCGCGTACGCCACCGAGCCGCGATTGGCGCTCGTGTCGACCATCGAGCACAAACAGGGTCCGGCCCGGACGGAGCCGCTCGTCCTGAACGACGTCGCGGTCCACAAGGGCGGAGTCGCCCGGGTGGTCCGGCTCCGCGTCTCGGTGGATGGCGACGAAGTGGGGCAATACTCCGCGGACGGCATCATCATCTCCACGCCGACTGGGTCGACCGCCTATTCCATGTCCGCGGGCGGCCCCATCGTGGTGCCGGGCGTGGACGCGATCGTGGTCACCGCCATCTGCCCGCATACCCTTGCCGTACGCCCGCTGGTGCTCCCCTCCAGCTCCGTGGTGGCCGTCGAGCCGATCGCTCCCTGGACCGAGGACGTGATGGTGTCGTTCGACGGGCAGGTCGGGACGATCATCCCGCCCGGAGACCGGCTGCTGGTCCGCCGCGCGGAAAAGCCGGTGCTGCTCGTGCGCCTGGGCCCGGAAGGGTTCTTCGCCCGGATGCGGAAGAAACTGCAGTGGGGAGACCTCTCCGACCGCGAGCGCCGGTAGTGCTGGGGGAGCTGCGGGTCCGGGATCTCGCCGTCATCGCCGACGTCACCCTGAAGCTCGCTCCCGGTCTCAACGTCCTTACGGGCGAGACCGGGGCGGGAAAGTCGATGCTGGTGGACGCGCTGGCGCTCCTCCTGGGCGAACGCGCGTCGGGGGACGTGGTGCGCCCCGGCGCGGAGAAGACGGTGGTCGAGGGCGCCTTCGAGCTGGCGGGGACCGAAGGGATCCGCGCGATCGCCGATGCGATCGGGGTCGATCTCTCCGATGAAACGCTGGTGGTCCGCCGCGAGGTGCATCCGGAGGGGCGGTCCCGGGCCTGGGTGAACGGATCGCCGGCCACCGTCGGCGTCCTCGCGCAGCTGGGCGCCGCGCTGGTCGATCTGCACGGCCAGCACGAGACCCAGTCCCTCGTGAAGGGGGACGCTCAGGCCGATATCCTCGATGCCTACGCGGACGCGCAGGTGGAACGGACGGCGGTACGGGACGCGTACGGACGGTGGCAGGGCGCGGTGGCGAAGGAACACGAGCTCAAGAGCCGGCAGGAGGAGGTCCGCCGGAAGGCCGACTACCTCCGTCACGTGGTGGAAGAGATTTCGCACGCCGCGCCGAAAGTGGGCGAGGACGCGGCACTCGACACCGAGGCGAAGCGGCTAGCCAACGCCGGGGAGCTGGGGCGGCTGGCCCGCGAGCTGGAGGAGGGGGCGGACCAGTCGTCCCTCTCCAGGGGCGCGCGCACGCTGACGGCTCTCGAGCGCATCGATCCCAGTGTCGGCAAGTGGCGGGAGATGCTCGACACGGCGTTCGCCAATCTTCAGGAGTTGGCCGCCGCGGCGCGGGACTACGCCGCCTCGATCGACGCCGACCCGGAGCGCCTGGCCACCATCGACCGCCGCCGCGACGTCCTCGACCGGCTCACCCGGAAGTACGGCCCGGAAATCCCCGATGTCCTGGCGACCCGGGACGCGTCGGCGCGCGAGCTCGATCTCCTGGACACGGCCGAGCTGGATCTGCGGTCGCTGGCCGAGGAGCGGGAGCACGCCTCAGCGGATTTCACCCGCGCGTGTGAAGCCCTGTCGAAGAAGCGTGCGGCCGGCGCGAAGCGCCTGGCGAAGGCTGTGAACGATCAACTGCCGTCTCTGGGACTCAGCGGCGGCACGTTCAGCCCCCGACTGGGGCGACTCCCGACTCCCGACTCCCGGGGGTCGGAACAGATCTCCTTTGAAATTGAACTCTCCCCAGGGATGGGAACCCGCCCGCTCGCGAGAGTGGCGTCTGGAGGCGAGACGTCGCGCCTGATGCTCGCGCTGAAGGTCGTCCTCGCCGGCCACGACGCCATTCCGACGCTCGTGTTCGACGAAGTCGATCAGGGGATCGGCGGGGAAGTGGGCGGGCAGGTAGGAGAGGCGCTGTGGCAGGTCTCGGCGGGGCGTCAGGTACTGGTCATCACGCACCTGCCGCAGATCGCCGTCCGTGCCGACCACCATGTCGTCATCACGAAGGGCGCGCGGGGCGGGGTAGCGACCTCGGACGTCCAGGAGGTCTCCGGCGAACCCAGGGTCCGTGAAGTGGCCCGGATGCTCGGCGACCCGGACCTGGAGGCCGCGCTGAAGCATGCGCGGACGCTGCTCAAAACAGCCCGTGAAACGCCCGAATCACGATCCGGAACGTCGTCGCCGCGGGGACCTCGGTCCCCCCGCCCCATCCCGTAACCGCCTGCTGGATCGAGAACCCGGTCTCCCAGACCGGCCCCTGATAGGTCACCGCCACCCCCAGCTGCCAGTAGCGCCGGTTGGTGCCCGCGTCGAGAACGGAGGCTGAGACCGGCGCGCCGAGATTCTGGGCGACCGCGACGGAGTCCGCGGCGGACTGGTACGTGTAGCGGTCGAGGCCCTGCCGGTAGTATGACGCCGTCACACCCGCCGAAAACTGCTTGTTGAAGCGGTACATCGGCGCGAAATCGACGACGGCATAGTTGCCGGGCTTCCAATCGAGACGGGCGCTGGCACCGATGGGCACCCAGAAGGCTCCCTGCGGAGCCACGCGCGCGTCCCGCAGGCCCGCGAGCTGCACACCGGCGCGGACGTTCAGGTTCAGCCAGAGCCGGTTCCAGAGCGTCAGCTCCTGGATGTAGCCGAGCTCGACGTCGGTCTGGTGGTCGCCGGACGAGAGCGCGAACGGGTCGTTCGGAGAGGCGAGGTGCCCGGTGGGGAGGCGCACGGTCACCTTGACCGCACCCGCATAGGTGGGCGTCTCGAGCATCCGGTACTTGGCGGAGACTTCGGCGTCCCCGGGCCAGTACCGGTAGAACTTGGGCGTCCGCTCGATGGGTGTGTACGCGTAGCCGAAGGTCGGATCACTCAGGACTTGCTCAATGTCCCCCGGCGCCGCGGCGAAGGTCGGAAGTCCCAGCGTGTCGGCGAATCCGGCGATGCCGAACGAGTCCTGGAGCTGGCGCTGGAGGTCGATGACGGTCGTGTCGATGCCCTTGCCGGCCGCCGAGGTCGCCAGGGGCAGGAAGGGCGACTGGCTCGAGGGACCCGTCCCGTAGACCGCCTTGTTGAGGGCGGCTCGCAGGGCCACGCCCTGATTGTAGAGCGCCAGGGCCTCCGCGCAGCGCGGAAGGCAGGTCCCACCCGAGATCTGGTTGTTCAGGGCGGCGAGCGCGTTGTCGAAATTGGCGAAGAACGTCGTGAAGCCCGGCGCGCCGCCGAAGTACAGCGGGTTGAGGCCGAGGTTTCCGCGCGTCGAGTCGACGTTCAGGATTTCCCGCACGTCCACCCGCACCACCGGTACCATGACACCGATCGAGAGCCGGTCCGTCAGGCCCACCTCGGCGGCGAGCGGGGTGACCCGCCGCTCGGAGCGGATGGCGAGGAGGGTACGGCCCAGGCTCGCGGCGAACGCCGAAAGGCCGCTCGCCGATTGGACCGCGGACTGCATGCCGGCCAGGGGCGGGAACGCGGAAGCCCCCAGGGAGTCTCCGCTCAGGAATCCGCCTACCGGCTGGCGTCCCTGCGGTCCGAAGGCGGCCTCCCAGGTCTCCACGGTCGGAATGAAGGAGAGGCGGACTTTGCCCTTCCTGGGTGTGTCCGCGCGCTCCGCCGCCTGCGCCGGGAGGGCGCAGGGGAGGAGGGTCACGAGGGCGAGGACGGCGAGTGGCTTCATCATGAGCAGAACGGCACCCGGCGGTGGCCGGGTGCCGTTCCGGGTACCCCAATCAGGTTCGTGCGTTCGCTCAGGGGAGGGCTTTCAAGGCGGTCCCGTATTTCGTGTTGATGACCTGGATCACGCCGTTGGCCACAAGCTTGTGCGCGAGCCCCGACGGATGGACGCCGTCCCGCGTGAAGTAGTTCCCGAAGGGCGCGGTGACCGCTGACGCGCCCGAGATCGTCGGGAACGCGGGGATCGATCCCGCGGGGAGTGCGGTGAAGAGCGCGTTCGGGTCGAAGTAGCCGTATCCCCGCGTCGCCGCCTGGGCCTGGATGAACGTGTTGTACGCGGTGACCGTGGCGGCGAGCTTGCGGAGCTCGGCGGGCTGCACCGTGGCCACCTCGGTGCACCCCAATGTGTCCGTCGCACCCGCGGCGGCGGCGCCGATCAGCGGAATGCCGAACGTGAAGGGCACGAGGACCGAGTCCCCGATGCCGCCGAGTGCCCCGGGGGCGCACGCCGGGAGGACGACAAAGGTCGCGGGAAGGGGCGGAGCGCCGGGCACGAGGCCGTTCTTCAGCGCGAAATAGGTCGATCCCTTGGAGAAGAACGGGATCAGGGTGACGTTGGCCACGCCGATCAGCACGCCGCCCCTGAGGGTCGGCGACGCCACGCTGTCCAGCATCGCGCTGTACT
>DATEGY010000207.1:0-13913 GCA_035279865.1 Gemmatimonadales bacterium
TGGCTCACCATTTTGCCCGATTGGCCGGCCAGCGGCTCGGGCGTCGCCTCGGACTTTCCGCCGCGGCGGTCGGCTGGCTGGCAGCGCAAGCGTGGCCGGGGAACGCGAGGGAGCTGGAGCACACCATCGAACGCGCCGGCGTGCTCTCAGATCACGAGATCCTCGAGCCGGAGGACTTCCGGGCTGCCAAATCGCGCGGTGCTCCGTCCGTCGCTCCCGCCGCGACGCCTGGCGGGGCCGCTCCCACGCTGCGGGACACGCTCGACGTGGCAGAGCGGACTGCGATCGCGGAGGCACTGGCGGCGGCGGGGGGCAACCGCCGCGAGGCGGCGACGCGGTTGGGAGTCAGCCTTCGCACGCTCTTCTATAAGATTGCGAGGCACGGACTCGAGTAATTCTGCAGGGATGTGCATCCCCTCGCGTAGTGCCAGAGCAACCACGTGCATCTCCGTTTTTCAACTCGGCCCCGTTTCCCGACTTCCTTCGCGGCACAGGACGTGACTCTCAGGCAGTCGTGAGCCTGACCGAGCTGATGGTCACCGTCGTCATTCTCGCCTTTGGCGTCCTGGGCCTCGCCGCCGCTGCGGACTCCGCCCAGCGGGCGATGGTGCGGGGGCGCTCGAGAACCGGGGCAGCGGCGCGAGCTGGGGTAACGGTCGACTCTCTGCGCGGCCGCTCATGCCGCCTGAGTGCTCGTGCGAGTGGGGGCAACGGGGTGGAGTCCTGGACGGTCGAGATCCGGGGACCCCTGCGGTACATCGTCGACAGTGTGCGGGCCGACCGTCGACCGTTTGCCGTCGAAGGCGCAGTGGTGTGTCCCTGAAATCCCGCGGATTTACGGTCCTCGAGCTGGTGCTCGCCCTGGGGCTGTTCGCCGTCGTGATGGCCGGGGTGAGCCGGGTCTTGCTGACGCAGAAGCGGCTCTATCGGGAACTCGGCCAGCGCGCCGATCTGAGCGACAATCTGCGGGCCGCGGGGGAAAACCTCTCGTCGGAGCTCTGGAGTCTCGACGCGGTGGATGGAGACATCCTCGCGATGGCTGCCGACTCCATCAGGATCCGGGCCCAGCGGGCCTTCTCCGGCACGTGCGGACCATTGGCGTCCCCTCTTCGACTGCGAGACGATCTGACGTTCGGCGTCAGGGACTTCGCCGTGGGAGATTCGCTCCTGGTGTATTCGTCTCCCGACTCGGCCTGGCGTACCAGTGTGGTGACGTCCGCTCCGACTCGGGTGTCCTGTCCTGATTCGCTCGTCACGCCGGTGAGATCCTTCGAAGTGGTGACCTACCGGTCCTATCGGGCGTCGGATGGAGCGTATTACATCGGCGTGCGAGACGCCGGCGGCCTCCAGCCGATCGCGGGACCGCTAGCTCCGGCGGGACTTTTCTTCACGTTTTTTGATTCGTCCGGCGCGCCCACCGTGGTGCCGGGAGCGGTTGCGGCGATTGGAGTGCGAATCCAGATGCTGAGTGCGGAGCCGGTGACGAGGCGCGGGGTCACGGGGCTCCTGGAAGACAGTCTGGTCACCCGGGTCTTCCTTCGGAATAACCCCTTGGGCTCATGACGTTGTTTTCCGCGGTACTCACGATGGTGGTGTCGCTCGCCTTGATGGCTGCGAGCTCCGTCTTTCTCCTCAATGAGACGAGGCTTTCAGAGCAGGCGGTCTCTCAAGTCCAGGCTCCGGGGTCGGCGGAAGTCGAGATCGCCCATGCGCTCGAGGCGTGGGATGAGCGGGCCGCGACACCCCTGGGCGGCTGCCTCTTTCTGGTGGAGCGGTCCGGTCTGGGAATGCTCGTTCACCTGAACGCGCCCTCGTTTCCGGAAGCCGGGCTCGTCTCCGCCGGCCACGTCACGCTCGGTCCGGGAGCGATCGTCGAGGGTGTCATAGACTCCCTCGCGAGCGGGTTGGGAGTGATCGGTGACTTGGACCTGGACCGCGTCTCCCAGGCCGCCGCGGTGACGCTGCCGGGAGGGAGTTACGGATTGCTGCCCGGCAGCCCGGCGGGTGGCGTAACCCATATACTGGGAGACGTGGAGCTGGGTGGGGGTGATGGGAACGGGGTGTTGCTGGTCGATGGAAACCTCGCCATCAGAGGTCCTCTGACGTTCAGAGGAGTGGTTTTGGTGCGTGGCGTCCTGGAGGTGACTGGGTCCGGCCTTACGAGCTCCCATTTATACGGCAGTGTCGTGACATTAGTGGATATAACTGGTGACAGTACCGTGCGTATCAGCTACTCTAAAACCATCGTCGACAACGTTTTATGCCGATTTGGAACGCCTCAGAAGCTCAAGCGCATGTCATGGACTAGACTAAGTCAGATGGGTTAAGTGGTGGATAATCCGCAGGTTGTTTGATTTGCCTAAAGTACCTTCGAGGCTTGACAGGATAAGGGGTCAACCATACTGTAGTTTGCCCTTGCCCCCTCTGTCACTAACTCAAGGCGACTATGGCGCTCTTTGGCTTCTTGGGCGGCAAAAAAACCTCGGTTGGCCTCGATGTCGGCTCCGGCATCATCAAGCTGGTGGTCGTCGACCATTCCGGGTCGGAACCCGAACTGGTCAAAGTGGCCACCACTGAGGTCGCGACCGACGCCATTGTCGAAGGCGAGGTCATGGACCCTGGCATCGTGGCCGAGGCCATTCGGGGTCTGTTCTCGACCGCCGGCGTGAAGCAAAAATCGGTCGTAACGGCCGTCGGCGGCCGCGACGTCATCGTCAAGAAGATTCAAATGGACCGGATGAAAGAAGCGGACGCCCGCGAGGTGATCCGCTGGGAAGCCGAGCAGCACGTGCCGTTCGACATGGCCAACGTGGAGCTGGACTTCCAGATCCTGGACCCCAATGCCGAGGGGCTCCAGATGAACGTCCTTCTGGTCGCGGCCAAACGGGAGCTGGTTGAAAGCCGGGTCTCCCTCCTGACCGAAGCGGGCCTGCAACCCTCCGTCATCGACGTCGACGCGTTCGCCATCCACAATGCCTTCGAGCTGAACCACCCGGATGCGATGAACGGGGTGGTCGGTTTGGTCAATATCGGACATGAAGTCACCAACGTGAACATCCTGGAGGACGGGGTCCCCGTCCTGACCCGGGACCTCTCCGTTGGCACGCGGCGCTTCCGTGAGGACCTCCAGCGCGAGAAGGGGCTGTCCGCGGAAGACTCCGAGAAAGCGGTGACCGGCGCGGTCCAGAGTGCGGATCTCGCCTCGTATGTCGAATCGCGCGGCGAAGAGATCTCCGTGGGTGTGGAGCGGGCGGCGGCCTTCCTGGCCAGCGCGTCCCGGTCCGCCGGTGGTCTGGCCCGGGTCTACACCTCGGGTGGCGGCGCGCGGGTTCCCGGTTTGAACGAGGCGCTGGCCTCGCGGCTCAAGGTCCCGGTGGAGCTGGCGAGCCCGATTCAGCGGCTGGCCTACCGCCAGGAGGCATTCGAGACCGTTTCCGTGGATGAAATCGCTCCTCTTCTCATGCTCTCCGTGGGCTTGGCACTGAGGCGGGCCGCATGATTGAAGTCAATCTCTTACCGGGACAGAAGCGGAAGGCGGCGGGCGGGGGGGCCAAACTCAAACTCCCCGACTTCAAGAACCTGCTGGCCAGCATCAAGGATCCGTGGCTGATCTCGGCCGTGGCGGCCTGGGTGCTGATCGGCGGTGGCGCGCTCGCGCTCTTCTTCTTCGACTCCGCCAAGAAGGCTCTGCTCGAGAACCGCGTGACGACCGAGCAGCACGAGGCGGACCGGTACAGCACGTACATCGCGGAGAAGCGGTCCCAGGAAAAGCGCCGCGACTCCCTGGTGATTCAGATCAACGTGATCCGGCAGATCGACGGCCAGCGGTACGTGTGGCCGCATCTGATGGATCAGATCACCAAGGCGCTGCCGCCCTACACCTGGCTCCAGGACCTCCAGCAGACGGCCAGTGCGCCGGTGATTCCGACGTCCACCGGCGCGACCGGCGGGCAGCGGCCCTCACCCGAAGATTCGGCGGCCGCGGTCAACACCGTGAACGTCACGCTCAACGGCCACACCGTGGACATCCAGGCGTACACGACGTTCCTGCGCCAGCTCGCGGCCTCGCCCTGGATCACGGACGTCACCCCCGCCACGTCGCAGACCGTGATCGAATTCGACCGGCCCGTGACGGCGTTCGCATTGTCGTTCAAGTACCGGCAGGCCGACTCGGTCTTCATCCGCACGGTTCCGCTCGTGCAGTCGGTGAGGTAGCCCATGGCCATCCTGCCGAGGGACGAACGCTCCAAGGTCATGCTGATCCTGGTAATTCTCGCGCTGGGCGGCGGCTACGCGTATTACGACTACGTCCATTCGCCGGCCTCCGACGCCATCGACGCGCTGTCCCACCAGTACGACAGCCTCTCGGCCGTGGTCGACAAGGCCAAGGCGGACCTCGCCAGCGGTTCGGTGGAAGATCTGCGCCGGAAAGCCGATGAATACGCGGCCGACCTGGTGCTGATGCGCCAGCTGGTGCCGGAAAAGAACGACGTGCCGAATCTCCTGGACGACATTTCCAACAAGATGAAGATCCGGGGTGTGACGCAGCAGCAGTTTTCCCCGGCCAGCGTGGACCACGGGTCTCCGTTCGACACCTATCAGTACAAGCTGTCGGTGTACGGCCACTACGATCAGCTGGGCGAGTTCTTCGCGGACATCGCCAGCATGCCGCGCATCGTGGTGCCGCAGAACGTGAGTCTGAAACCCGCCACGCCGAACGTCATGAAGCTGCTCGGCGACACGCTGGGCGGGCTCCTGCAGGCGGACCTGACGCTCCGGACCTACGTGAAGGCGGCACCGCCGCCGGCACCGGCCCATAAGCCCCCGCCCGCGGCGCCTCCGAAGCAGGGAGGGGCACAATGACTCGGACCCTGATGGTCGGGCTCCTGATGCTCGCCGCACTGCCGCTCTCGGCGCAGACGCAGCCCGCCAAGAAGGACAGCACCGCGGCTCCGGCCGCGGCGAAGGACACGGGTGCGGCGGCGACGACGCTCCTGCGCGAGGTGTTCACGTACGAAGGGGCCGGACGCGATCCGTTCGCGTCGCTCCTCCGGAACGGGGACGTACGGCCGCTCTTCTCGGACTTGAAGCTCCTGGCCATCTACTTCGACGGGCAGTATCCCGGCCGCAGTGTCGCCGTGCTCCGGGACATCGCCACGCAGAAACGCTACCAGGTGAAGCCCGGCGAAGTGCTGGGCCGCCTGAAAGTCGCGCAGATCCGCCCGCGCGACGTCACGTTTACCGTACAGGAATTCGGATTCGAGCGGCAGGAGACCCTGTCGCTTTCCAAGCCGGAGGAGAGCCAATGAACCGCATCGCTGCCCTTGCCGCTGGCCTGCTGATCGCCGCGGCACCCATGCTCCCGGCCGCCGCCGTCGGTGACGGCGAAGTCCGGACGGTGAGCGTGCTCCCCGCGGCCGGAAAAGTTTCCGTCGTGATCGACCTGCGCGGCGCGATCCAGGTCTCGGATTTTACGCTGACCAACCCGTCCCGTCTGGTCCTCGACCTCCAGGGCGCGCGGCTCACGGGCCCCATGGTCCTGTACGACGGTAAAACCCGAGGCGGTGTGAAGAACCTCCGCTACGCCCAGTACAAGCCCGACGTGGTGCGCGTGGTGATCGAGCTCGACGCCGCGAAAGACTACAAGATCAATCAGGGCGCGGGGTCGGTGACCGTCAGCTTCGGGTCCGACCGCACCGCCTTCGACGCCTGGAGCAGCCAGTACGCCACGAGCCCGGCACCGGCTCAGGAGCCGCCCCCGGTGGCCGTCACGCCGACGCCCGCACCGGCGCCGGCCGCGCAGGTGACGACTCCGGTGAGCACCAACCCGGCGGCCGTGGACCAGTTCCTGGCCGCGCACCGGCGGGAGGCCGAGCAGTCGCAGGCACCGCGGATCACCGTCCAGTGGGACAAGGCCGATATCGCTGACGTGTCCGCCGGCTTCGCCGCGTTCTCGGGCCGCACCATCGTGGTCGGCAAAGGCATCACCGGCACGGTGTCGGCACAGATCAAGAATCAGCCGTGGGACCTGGCGTTCCAGGCCATCCTTGAGTCGCAGAACCTCGCCTGGCAGCCACTGCCCGGCGGGATCATCAACGTGGTGAACAAGGCCGATCTCGCGCGCGCCGATTCGACGGTGCCGACCGAGACCCGCCTCGTACGCATCAACTACGCCAAGTCCACCGCCCTGCAGGGGGCGGTGGCGTCGATCGTCTCCAAGCGCGGCGCGGTGGTGGCCGATACGACCACGAACTCGCTCGTGATCACGGACATTCAATCGCGGATCGAGCAGGACGTGGCGTTCGTGCAGGCCCTCGACGTGCGCACGCCTCAGGTTTCGATTCAGGCGAAGCTGATCTTCGTGGATCGCACCGACGTGGAAGACATGGGCGTGAAGTACGACCTCGGCACCGGGTCGGGCTGCTTGATCACCGGCGCCCATCCCTGCCAGTTCTTCAATACGCTGGTGCAGCGTCCCGATCCCGCGACCCTGAAGCCGATCGACACCAACGGTGACGGCATCAACGATGCCGTGGTGGCGGGCGGCAACCTCGACCCGAGCAACACGGTGGTCGACCTGGGCGGCAACGCGATCTCGGCCATCGGAAACGCGGGCCAGGAAGTCATCAATCCGGCGCTCCAGCTGATCTTCTCGACCGCGGTCGGGAACTTCAACCTGACCAGCTTCGTGCAGGCGCTCCAGACGGTGGCACTCGCCGATCTGCAGGCCGAGCCGTCGGTCACCACGTCAGATAACCACACGGCCGAAGTCCTGGTCGGCGACCTGGTGCCCCTCCGGACCATCGACGTCAGCTCGGCGAGCGCCGGCGGCAACGCGGTGCCCCGCGCCACGGTGTCCTTCCGGCAGACGGGTATCGATCTGAAAGTGACGCCGCACGTGACGGCCAACCGGCAGATCCTGATGGAGGTCCACGCCGAGAATTCGAGCGTGAAGACCGCCCCGGTGGACATCGGGTTCACGTTCCAGACGCAACAGGCGGATAACCAGATTCTGGTCAACGACGGCGAAACGGCCGTTATTGGCGGCCTCACGGTGACGAACGTCACGGTGAGCAAATCGGGAATCCCGTTCCTTGTGGACCTGCCCATTCTGGGCAAGCTGTTCGGGTTCACGAGTCAGCAGGAGGAACGGCGCGATCTCTTGATCCTGATCACGCCCCACATCATCGACGACCTGGCAAGCACCAGCGCCGGGAACTGAGGCGGGGGTTCGTATGCTGGCAGGACGGAACACGCGGCTGTTCGCCGCCGTGGCGCTCGGCGCCGCGGTGCTCGGGGGCTGCGAGACGGCGGCCAATACCGGCGGGGTGTCGCGGGACAACATCTCGCCCCGCCTGATCCTCACAACGCCGAACAAAGTCACGCCCAAGGTCGACAGTCAGGTGATCTCGAGCGGGCTCTCGTTCAACGTCACCGCCTCCGACAACATCGCGGTCGACTCGGTGGACCTGACGTTCAGCATCGGGTTCATCGCGCAGCGCGACACCGGATTCGGCGGCGGCCCCAAGTCCGTCACCTACGTCTACAGCCTGACGCCGGCCCAGCTCGCCGGCGCCGGCGGCCAGATCCTCATCGTCGGCACCGCCCGGGACGGCGCGGGCAACCGCTCCAAGCCCGACACCATCACGATCTTCCTGTCCAACAAGCAGGCCCTCGCCGCGTTCCTGCTCGCGCCCACCGCGGGCGCCGTAGCGGGGAACGGGAAATACATCCCGATTCAGGTGAAGGCCGTACAGCAGGCAGGCGGCATCCGCCGCCTCGGCTGGACCATCGGCGGCACCGCGGGACAGACCGCGACCACGGCCGACTCCATATCGACGGGCTCGCCGCCGTTCCCGGATTCGACCGTGTTCACCGACTCGGTGCTGGTGACCGGCACCACCGGGACGTTCCAGGTCGTCGGCTTCGCCGTGGACTCGGCGGGCCGGCGTGCCGTCAGCGCCGCGGTGACCGTCACCATTCAGTCCGTGGCCACCGACAATACGCCGCCGGAGGTCTCGCAGGTGGTGGCGCTCCGGTCGGAAGCGTCGGATTCGATCACCATCCACGCCACCGATCCCTCGGGTATCACCCGGGTCGGCTTCAAAGTCACGGATCTCCTCGGCAACCTCATCGGGGGAGACTCGGTCAACTTCGCGGGAACGACCACCGACCAGAAGGTCTCGATGTCGCTGAAGCTGAGCGCCATCGCGTCTTTCCCGACGCAGGTCATCGTGCAGGCGTTCGCCATCGACGGCGCGGTCGCGCTGAACCGCGGCGTGACGGGCGCGGTGTTCACCGTGCCCAGCCCCAACGGCGCGTCCCGGTCCGATACCGTGACCATCGTGGCGGGGCGGACCTTCGCGCTGCCCGCCGGCGGGACCATCGGCGACGCCATCTACAACGCGAACACCAACGAGGTGTACCTCACCAACACCGCGTTGTCGCGTCTCGAGATTTTCCAGGTCGCCAACTCGACGTTCGTGGCGTCAGGGATCCCGACGTCGGGCCCGCAGCCGGTGGGTATCGCGCTGTGGCCGACGGATACGCTGGGCAACTATCAGGACAGCGTGATCGTCGCGAACTCGGGTGGAACCGAGCTGTCCGTCCTGGACGTGCGGCCCGGCGTACGCGCCCTGTCGTGGCGGCAGGCCCTCCCGAACTTCATCATCGAGAAGTACCAGGTGCTCAACGTCGGGGGCGTCTACGAAGTCCAGATCACCTACTACGACGTTTCGGACCGGCCCCAGTACGTCGCGGCCATCTGCCGCCCCTCCGGGGGCACCGCGTGCGGGCCGACCGGGGTTTACGCCCTGTACTCGACCACGCCCACGCTCTCGAGCTCCTCGCCGTTCTCGGGCCGCGGCACCCTGCGCATGGAGCGGATGACCCAGAATCCGGCTTCCGCGTTCGGGCACCTGTTCTGGGAAATCGGTGCGCAGAATTCGGCCTCCTCTTCCGATACGCTGCGGGTCGTGGAGGATCGCGGCCTCACGAGCACGGTGATCCTCTCAGCCTGTCCGGGTGTGACCATCGACTTCGCGAGCTTCGGGCTCGGGGACTCCACGTTCGTCAGGAACTCCGGGAACTTCGCCCACGGATTCATGGGTGAGGGCGGGAACATCAGCGCGTCTTCCGCCCGGGTCATGAGCTACGACTCGCGGCAGGCCTTGAACGAGGGCCCCGGGACGTTCACCACGTGCAATGTCTCACCTGCCGGGGCCAGCGGTCCGTCCGACGCCGGGCAAAACGACACCGACCTGGGGATGAGTCCGGCATTCCAGGTCTCGGACTTCATCTCGAACACCGGCATCCGGATCACGTCCATCGCCACGAACTTCAACGGCCTCACCAACGCGGTGCGCGCCGACTCGATCTACTTCCTGGACAACAATCTCCGCCTGGCGGTCACCGCACCGGCCCCGACGGGCGCCTCCGGGATGGACATGAACTACAACCACACGTTCTCGCCGTTCGGGAGCTGTCCGCCCTGCGGCGGCGCCGGTAATCAGAACGACCGCGTGATCTTCGCGGCCCAGCCCGACGGCTCGGTCTCGGTGTTCGACACGTTCCACGGCGGCCAGATCGGCTCCCTGCCGCTCCGCGACCCGATCATCGGGCCGCTGCGCGTGGCCAAGGGCCCCACCGGCAACCAGCTGCTCTTCGGCATCACGGCGCGGGGCCTCGTGATGGTGAACATCCCGGTGATCACCAACCCCTTGCCGGTGAAGCAGGCGGTGAGGACGGCCATACGCCGATGAGGGCCAGGGCCGAGTGACTCGACGCTCCACAGTAGCGAGCCCGACACCCCGTCGGGCTCGCGCGTTATGAGCCTCCGGTTTACGACGGCGGGCGAGAGCCACGGGAAGGGGCTGGTGGCGGTCCTGGAAGGGATTCCCGCCGGCCTCCCGGTGAAGGCCGAGCAGGTCGACGTCGAGCTGAAGCGCCGGATGGGCGGGTACGGCCGCGGCGCCCGCATGAAGATCGAGTCGGATCACATCGAGTGGCTCGCCGGCGTCCGCGCCGGTGAATCCCTCGGCTCCCCGATCGCGATGCTGATCTGGAACCGCGACTGGGAGCACTGGAAGGACGTGATGGCCCCCGAGGCGGACGCCCCGGGCGAGGAGCGGCGCCGGCAGGTGACCCGGCCCCGCCCCGGCCACGCGGACCTGGTGGGCGTGATGAAGTTCGACCGGAAGGACGCGCGGGACATTCTGGAGCGCGCGAGTGCCCGGGAGACCGTGGCACGCGTCGCCTGCGGCGCCGTGTGCAAGGTGCTGCTGGCCCAGTTCGGCGTGGAGATCGGGAGTCACGTGGCGGAGCTGGGCGGCGTAGTGGCCAGGGCCGAGGGCGCACTGCCCTCGCCCCTCAATCCCGCCGCCGATGCGTCTCTGGTCCGCTGCCTCGACCCTGAGGCCGAACGGGAGATGATCGCCCGGATCGACGCGGCCAAGGCCGCGGGAGACACGCTGGGGGGCATCGTCGAAGTCGTGGCGCGGGGGGTGCCGGTGGGGCTCGGATCCCACGTCTCGTGGGACACAAAGCTCGACGGTCGGCTGGCCCAGGCGCTGATGTCCATCCCGGCCGTCAAAGGCGTGGAGCTGGGCATGGGGTTCGAGGCGGCCCGGAAAAAGGGATCCGAAGTGCACGACGAGATCCTGCCGGGACTGGGCCGCGCGAGTAACCGGGCCGGAGGCACCGAGGGCGGCATGACCACCGGCGAGCCCCTGTCGGTCCGGGTGGCCATGAAGCCGATCTCGACCCTGATGACGCCGCTCAAGACGGTCGACTTGAAGACCGGGAGCACGGCGCAGGCGCAGTCGGAGCGGTCCGACGTGACGGCCGTACCGGCCATGGGGGTCATCGCCGAGGCGATGGTGGCGCTGGTGCTGGCGCACGCGATGCGTGAGAAGTTCGGCGGCGATGCGCTCTCGGAAATGCGCCGCAACTGGGAAGGGTACGCCGCACGGCTCGCCGCGCGGGCGTCCGGAGGGGGAGGGGGGGGGACGCATCCGTGAAACGACACATCGTGCTGGTGGGTTTGCCCGGCTCCGGGAAGACCACGGTCGGACGGCTGCTGGCGGAACAGCTCCAGGCCGGATTCGTGGACGTCGACGCGATTCTGGTGCGCAAGGAAGGCAAGCCCATCACGCTGATTTTCGCCGAGAAGGGCGAGGCCGCATTCCGCACCATGGAACAACAGGAGATGGAGAACGCGTTTGGTCAGGTGCCCGCGGTGATCGCCCCGGGTGGCGGCTGGGCCGCTCAGCCCGGCGCCATCGCCTCCGCGAAGCCTCAGGCGTTTGTGGTGTATCTGAAGACGAAACCCGAAACGGCGTCCGAGCGGGCGGCTCCCGATGGAACCCGTCCCTTGTTAATGGGTGAGGACCCGGTCGAAAAAATGAAGACGCTCCTGAAGGAACGCGAAGCCGCGTATCTCCAAGCGGACGCGAAGGTTGAGACGGACAAGAAGACGGCGGTGCAGGTGGCGCAGGACATCATGTCACTTGCGCGGACCGGGGCGGGTTGGTGAACATGCCGTCCCGGCCGTCCCGGCCGTCCGATGATGAAAGGTTGATCAGTGGCTGCTAAGAAGCCCGTTGTGAAAAAGAAAAAGGCGGCAAAGACGGCCAAGCCGGCCCCGGCTCCGAAGACGGCCAAGACCAAGCTCAAGGTCAAAGCCGTCCCGGCCGTGGAGGCCGTGGTCGAGCCTCTCGATGAGGAAGCCGTTGAGGCGCCCAGCGCCAACGGCAAGGGCTCGCTCGTCATCGTCGAATCTCCCACCAAAGCGAAGACCATCGGGAAGTACCTGGGCCGGGGTTACACGGTGAAGGCCACCGTGGGCCACCTGCGCGACCTCCCCCGGCGCAAGCTGGGGGTGGACGTCGACAACGGGTTCGAGCCCGAGTACGTGACCATCAAGGAGAAGGCGAAGACCCTCGCGGAGATCAAGAAGGCCGCGCGGTCCGCCGCTCAGGTCCTGATCGCCACCGACCCTGACCGGGAAGGTGAAGCCATCGCGTGGCACGTGGCCGGCCAGCTCACCAAGGGCGGGATCGTTCGCCGGGTCCTCTTCCACGAGATCACCAAGGACGCGGTCAAGCAGGCGCTGGCCAACCCCCAGGACATCGACCAGAAGAAGGTGGACGCCCAGCAGGCCCGCCGGATCCTCGACCGGCTGGTGGGCTACAAGGCCTCCCCCCTCCTCTGGAAGAGCATCAAGACGGGGCTGTCGGCGGGCCGGGTGCAGACCGTGGCCCTCCGGCTGATCTGCGAACGCGAAGACGAGATCCGGAAATTCGTGCCGCAGGAGTACTGGACCATCGAGGCCGACCTCGAGAAGGACGGCCAGTCGTTCCAGGCGCGGCTCCACAAGCTGGACGGCGCCAAGCCCGACATCAAAGATCAGGCGGCGGCGCAGGCGATCGTCGATGAGGCGTCGAAGCTCCCCTTCGTCGTCACCGAGGTCACCAAGAAGGAGCGTCGCCGGAACCCGCCCGCCCCCTTCATTACCAGCACGCTCCAGCAGGAAGCCGCCAAGCAGCTGGGGTTCTCGGCCAAGCGGACCATGCGGGCCGCGCAGGGGCTCTACGAGGGCGTGGACGTCGGGGAGGGACCGGTCGGCCTCATCACCTACATGCGCACCGACTCGGTCCGCGTGGCGGACTCGGCCATCGAGCAGGCCCGGGAATTCATCAAGGCCAATTACGACCGGAAGTACCTGCCCGACACGCCGAACGTGCACGCCGGCAAGCGGGGCGGGAACGCCCGGGTGCAGGACGCGCACGAGGCCATCCGGCCCACCGAGGTCAGCCGCCGTCCGGAAGCGGTGAAGCAGTACCTCGAATCGGACCTGTTCAAGCTCTACCAGCTCATCTGGAAGCGCTTCGTCGCGTCCCAGATGACGCCCGAGATCTACGAGCTCACCACCGTGGACTTCGACCTGGGACGCTTCCTGTTCCGGTCCACCGGGTCGGTGGTGCTCTTCGACGGCTACCGCGTCCTGTTCCGCGAAGGGCACGAAGCGGAAGAGGCGAAAAGCGGAGACGACTTCGGTCCCATCCCGCCGCTCGCCAAGGGCGACCGGCCCACGCTCAAGCAGGTGGTTCCCACCCAGCACTTCACCGAGCCACCGCCACGGTTCAGCCAGGCGTCGCTCGTGAAGATGCTCGAGGAGCAGGGGATCGGCCGTCCCTCGACGTATGCGGCCATCATTTCGACGCTCCAGGCGCGCTGGTATGCGACCATGAAGGAGCGGCGCTTCGCTCCCACCCCGCTCGGCGAGAAGGTGTGGAAGGTGATGCAGCGCTGCTTCCCGGACACCTTCCAGGTCGGATTCACGGCGCAGATGGAGACCGAGCTGGACAAGGTGGAAGAAGGCGATCTGCCCTGGCAGCAGGTGCTGGGGGGCTTCTGGACGCCCTTCGCGGGTCAGCTGGCGTCGGTGGACGTGCCGCGGATCATCAACGACGTCCACGACCTCCACAACCTGCATCTCGAACGCTGCCCCACGTGCGGCTCACCGCTCGAGGTCCGTTCGGGACGCTTCGGCCCCTACATCGCGTGCGCCAAGTACCCGGCGGAGTGCAAGTTCTCGAAGCCCATCGGCCGGGACAAAATCCCCGACAAGCCCACGGACGAGATCTGCAAGGAGTGCGGCGCGCCGATGGTCATCAAGACCGGGCGCTTCGGGGAGTTCCTGGCGTGCACCCGGTATCCCAAGTGCACCCACACCCGGCCCGTCCCCCTGGGGATCAAGTGTCCGAAGTGCGAAGTGGGTGACCTGGCCGAGCGGCGGACCAAGAAGGGACGCAACTTCTACGGATGCCTCCGGTATCCCGACTGTGACTTCTCGGTCTGGAACAAGCCGGTGGCGGTGAATTGCCCGTCGTGTGGCTACCTGGGAATGGAAG
>DATEGY010000208.1:0-6457 GCA_035279865.1 Gemmatimonadales bacterium
GGGGCGCATCCGGAACTCAACCACTAAGGAACGCATTCGATCATGCCGCGACGGGTTCTGGTGACAGGTGGTGCAGGCTTCATCGGCTCACACGTGGCGGACGCTCATCTCGCCGCCGGCGACGACGTCACGATTCTCGACAACCTTTCCAGTGGCCGGCGGGAGAACCTGCCGCGCAAAGCCACGTTTGTGGAAGCGGACGTCCGGTCTCCGGAAGCCCGGGAGCTCCTGGCGACGGGCGGCTTCACGGTGCTGAATCACCACGCCGCGCAGATGGACGTGCGGCGCTCGGTCGAGGACCCCGTGTTCGACGCCGGAGTGAACGTCGTGGGACTGCTGAATCTCCTGGAGGGGGCGCGCGCCGGTGGGGTCAAACGGGTAGTCTTCGCCTCCTCCGGCGGTACGGTGTACGGGGAAGGGGAGAAGCTGCCGTTCTCCGAGCCCGATCCGAAACTGCCCACGTCTCCTTATGGGACCGCCAAGCTCGCTTCCGAGTACTATCTGGCGACGTTTTCCCTGCTGTACGGGATCGAGGCCGCGGTACTGCGCTACAGCAACGTGTACGGTCCGCGGCAGAACCCGCACGGCGAGGCGGGGGTCGTCGCGATTTTCTCGAGCCGCATCGCCGGGGGAGAGCCGATTACCATTTTCGGTGACGGCGGGCAGACGCGAGACATGGTGTACGCGCTGGACGTCGCCGAGGCCAACGTGCGGGCGGCCAGTGCCGCTCTGCCGCCCCTCGCCAATCTCGACTCACGGGCCTGGAACATCGGAACCGGAGTGGAGACGTCGGTCAACCGTCTGGCGGAGCTCCTGGCGGAAGGCGCCGGGAAACAGGCGACCATCAAGCGGGCGCCGGCGCGGGCCGGCGAGATTCTCCGCTCGTCCCTGGCGACGGACAAGGCCGCCCGGGAGCTCGGTTGGCGTCCCCGGACCCCCCTGGCGGAGGGCCTGCGGGCCACGATTCGCTCAATCATGGAGGCGTGACGTGTTGCTGCAGCTCGGGCGGGCCGTCCCCACCACGCCGTGGGAGCTGGTACTCACCTCGAGTCGCGAGACCAAGGTCGTCCTCGTGGTCCTCGTCCTCTTCTCCCTCGCGTCCTGGTACATCATCGCCCTCAAGTGGTGGCAGTTCCGGCGGCTCCGGGGTCAGGCCGACCGCTTCATGGTCGAGATCGAAAAAGCCCAGCGGCTGGAGGATGCGCACCACGCGGCCATGCGGCTCCAGCCGTCCCCCTACCGGCGGGTACTCCTCGAGGGCATCCACTTCTTCTCCGAGCTCAAGCCGGGAACCTTGAAACGGGATCCGGCGGCGCCCCCCTCGACGCTGACACCGACACAGCTCGAAGCCCTGCGCATGATGTTGTCCAAGGAGGTCGCCGCCGAGCGGGACGCGGCCGCCCGCTTCCTTCCCTGGCTGGCCACCTTCGGCTCGGTCTCTCCGCTCCTGGGTCTCCTGGGCACCGTGCTCGGCGTGATGGACGCGTTCATCGGCATCGCGGCCGGCGGGTCGGGCAACATCGGCGCGGTCGCGCCGGGCGTCGCCGAAGCGCTCGTCACCACCGTCGCGGGGCTGGCGGTGGCGGTCCCCGCGGTGATGGCCTACAACCTGTTCGTGAACCGCCTGGGCCTCTTCGCGGGAGAGCTCGAAGGCTTCGCCCAGGAGATCATCGGTACCATGGCACGGGAAGGGCGGCTCTAGGGCATGGCGGGCGGCCTCCTCTCGGGAGGCGGGGGACTCCGCGGCCGCGGTGAGCTGCCACTCAACGCGGACATCAACGTCACGTCGCTTGTGGACGTGGCGTTCGTCCTGCTGATCATCTTCATGATCACCGCGCCCATCATGCAGGGCGGGGTGGACGTGCGCCTTCCGCATGCCGCCGCGAAGCCCCTCGAGCCGAACCAGGGGCTCATCGTCACCATCGACCGGTCCGGCTCGATCTTTCTGGACCAGTCCCCCCTCACGTACGCCGAGTTCAAGGCCACCTTCGCCGCCTTTGTGCGGAGCAAACACCCGTCCGGCGTGTACCTCCGGGCGGACCAGCAGGTGGCCTATGGAACGGTGGTACAGGTGCTGGCAGTGATCCGGGAATCGGGGGTCTCGGACGTCGGGCTCGTCGCCGAACCGGAGTCCGTAAGCAAGTGAGCCGCCGGGCCCGCGCGCCGGGGCACGTCGGCATCGGCCTGGTCGGCACGATCGCGGTGCACGGGCTCGCGGTGTCGTTCGTCGTCGTCGCGGCACGCCATGCGCAGGCGGTGACGCCGCCCACGTATGCGGTGCGTCTCGTCGCCGCGCCGGACCCGACACCGGATCAGCGGAAAGCCCCGGACGTGGTCCAGCGCGAGGCAGCGACCCCGCCGACCCCGGCGCCGCCGACGAAGAAGCCGGTTTCCGCGCCGAAGCCGGCGCCCGCGCCGCCGCCCAACGCGGACACCAAGAAGCGCGAGGCCGCCCCCCGGACGGCACCGGTGCAGCGGGTCCCCGGTGAGGCCCCGTCCACGGGACACGACGTCGCGACGGTCAGCACCGAAGGGCAGGAGTTTCCGTATCCGGAGTACCTGCAGAACATCGTCTCGCAGGTCCTCCGGCGCTGGCAGCGGCCCGATCAAAGCACGCCGCTCGAGGCCGAGGTGTCGTTCTTCGTCCACAAGGATGGGTCGGTGACGGGACTGCAGTTCACCAAGCGGTCGGGCAACTTCGCATTCGATCTGGAAGCGGAAGGCGCGGTCGAATCCGCGGGGCAGACCAAGGCGTTCGGCGCGCTGCCGGACGGCTGGAATCAGGACGTGCTCTTCGTCCGGTTCTACTTCTCCGGGGTGCGTCAATGAAGACGGACAGACGGGCAGAGGGTCGGACGGGCAGAGCGCTTCAGTGGCTCGCGCTGCTTCTGCTCGTCTGCCCGGCTGCCCGTCTGTCTGCTCAGGATTCCACTGTCGATCGCGGCGTCCGGATCGGGATCACCTACCGCCCCGGCGTCCGTCCCGGGCTGGTGGTGCTGCCGGTGTCGGCGGGCTCCCTCGACTCGGTACGGGCGATCGTCGCCCGGGACCTCGACTACTCGGACCGGTACGAGGTGATCACGCTCCCCGGGGGCGATTCGCTCGACCCGGGGCCGTCCGGGCCGTCCGGGACGCCCACGAGTCACACCGCGACCCGCCTCGCAGGGCTCAACTATTCGCTCTACCAGGCCCTGGGCGCCGACTTCGCGGTGCAGTTCCGCACCAGTGCCGACTCGGTGGTGTTGCTGCTGCACGACGTTACGGCCGGCGCGGTCCGGCGGTCCTTCACCGCGCGTCTGCCCGCACCGGGCGATGCCGGGTACCGGATGGCGGTGCACCGCCTCGCCGATCTGGTGATCCAGGCCTCCCTCGGCGCGGTCGGGACGTCCGCGACGCGGATTCTCTTCGTGAAAGACAAGCATGTGTGGTCGGTGGACCAGGACGGCACAAATCTGAAACTGGTGTCCTCGGCCACGAAGGAGGCCCTCTCGCCCGCCTGGTCCGCGGACGGCAAGAAGGTCGCCTACATGGAGTTCAATGGGGGGCACGGGCAGATCAACCTGCTCGACCTTGCGACCGGAAAGCGTTCCGTGGTGTACGGAAGCACCGGGAAATACTCGGACTTCACGCCGGCCTTCTCGCCCGACGGGAAGACCATCACGTTCAGCCGGGCCACGGAAGAAGGCACCGACCTGTGGAGCGTGAACTTTCGCGATGCGTGCTGTCTACAGCGCTTGACCGTGGGTAGGTTTTCTGACAACTTGTCCCCGACCTACAGTCCGGACGGGCGTCGCATCGCCTTCGTCTCGACCCGCCCGGGTCTGGCGCAGATTTACGTGATGGGCGCCGACGGGACCGATCAACAGCTCTTCGCTCCCTTCGACTATGGTGTTTCCGGGTCCTCCAACGCGCCCGATTGGTCCCCGGATGGGCTTTCGGTTGCGTTTCACCGTGACGTCGGCGGTACCTTGCAGGTCTTCGTGCTGGACGTCCGCAAGGGTACGGTGAAACAGTTGACGTCGCTCGGGCGAAACGAAGATCCGACGTGGGCGCCCGACAGCCGCCATGTAGCGTTCGTTTCGGATCGCGCGGGGTACCGGCAGCTCTGGATCATCGATTTGGAGACCGGCCGCATTCGTCCCCTGCTCCAGCAGAGCGGGGAACGTCTGCCGGCCTGGTCGCCGCGGCTGCCGGAAGCCGCCTCAGCCACCCCCTGACCTGGAGACCCAAGTCCATGACACGCCTGCAATCGCTGGCCCTGGCGACGCTTGTGACGGCGATGGCCGTCGCCGCCTGCGGCAAGAAGCCCGACACCACGCCGACCCCGGTCGCGACCGGACCCGACTCGGCCGAGCTGGCCAAGCGCCGTGCCGATTCGATCGCCGCCGCGCAGGCCGACAGCCTCGCGAAGGCGCGGGCTCTGGCCGACAGTATCGCCCGTGCGGCCGCCGCCGATTCCGCCGCCGCCGCGGCTCGCGCCGGTGACGAGGTGCGGTCGATGCTGGCGACCATGATCCACTTCGAGTTCAACAAGGCCGAGATTCAGGGGGCGGATCAATCGCTCCTCGATCAGAAAATCGCCATCCTCCAGAAGAACCCCGGCCTCCGGATCCAGATCGCCGGCAACTGCGACGAGCGCGGATCCCAGGAGTACAACCTGGCCCTCGGGAACCGCCGCGCCAACGCCGCGAAACAGTATCTGGTGACGCACGGCATCGACGCCGGCCGCATCGAGACGGTGTCGAACGGCGAAGAGCGTCCGCTCGACCCCGGACACACCGAAGACGCCTGGGCCAAGAACCGGCGCGATGAGTTTTCCATCCTCGCGGGTGGCGACGCCCTGGTGAAGCCGTAAGAGTGGTTCGCAGAACCGCGCGACACCTCGCGCTCCTCGGCCTCGGGATGACCGCCGGATGCGCCCTCAAGGGCGACGTCCGGAAGGTCGGTCTCGAGGTCGAGGCTCTTCAGGCGCAGGTGACCCGTTCCGATTCGGTGCGTCGCGCGGAGCGGGACAGCGTCCTGGCGGCCATCACGGCCGTCCAGCAGACGCTCACCACGCAGCAGAACTATCTGGTGCAGATGCGGGGCGACGCGAAGAACGACCACCTCAACATCAACCAGCAGCTGGTGAGCGTGCAGGAGCTCACGGGCCAGAGCCAGCAGCGGCTGTCGGAGCTCCGCTCGCAGATCGAGCAGCGCGCCGCGCAGCCGGTGCCGGCACCCGACACGGGCCGGGGTCCCGCACCGAGCGTTTCGGGGGCCAGCGCGGATCAGATGTACGACGCCTCGCTGCAGCAATACCGGAAGGGCAGCGTGGCGACGGCGCGGATGGGGTTCCGGGCGTTCCTCCAGTCCTTCCCGACGGACCCGCGGGCCGCCGACGCCTTCTTCTATATCGGAGAGAGTTTCGGTGAGCAGCAGCCCGATTCCGCCACGCCGGTGTATGCACAGCTCGTGAAGAGCTACCCCAACTCCATCCGGGCGCCCACCGCGCTCTACAAGCTCGGCCTCCTCTCCGAAAAGTCGGACAAGGCGCAGGCCCGGACGTACTACAACCGGGTGATCGCGGGGTACCCGCGTTCGGACGAGGCCAACCTCGCCCGCATCCGGCTTCAGGCACTCGGGCGCTAGCCCGGCCCCCGTGGCCGATACTCCTGCCCGCGGCGAGATGCCGTTCCTCGAGCACCTCGAGGAGCTCCGGTGGCGTCTCCTCCGGAGCGCCATCGCGCTGGTCATCGGATCCGTCGTCGGCTGGGTCGTGGTCACGCACTACGACGTGCTGGGCATCCTCATGCGGCCCATCGCCGCCGCGCTCCCCACCCACAAGCTGATGGTCACCGGGCCCGCCGAGGGCTTTTTCATCACGATGAAGCTGGCGGTGGCCGTGGGGCTGGTGCTCGCCTCGCCGGTCCTCATCTACCAGGCGTGGGCGTTTCTGGTGCCGGCCCTCTACGACCGGGAACGCCGGGTCATCGTGCCGTCGCTGATCGCGGGCGTCGTCCTCTTCGCGGCGGGCGCGGCCGCGGCCTACTTCCTGGTGCTCCCGCGGGCCCTCGACATGCTCCTCTCGTTCCAGCGCGAGCATCTCGAGCCGATCATCACCGCCGACCGCTACTTCTCCTTCGCCATTCCGCTCGTGCTCGCCTTCGGGGGCATCACCGAGCTGCCCCTCGTGATGATCATCCTCGCCGGGTTCGGCCTGGTGAACGCCAGGTTCCTGGCGCGGAACCGGCGGTACGCCCTGGTGGTCGCGGCCTTGATCGGTGCGTTCCTGGCCCCCCCGGATGCGCTCTCGATGATCGTCATGATGGTCCCCATGCTGCTCCTGTACGAGATCAGCATCTGGTGCGTCTGGATCGTGGGGCGCCGCCGGACCCGCGAAGCGGCGGAGGCGGCGGCGGGCGGGACGTGATGCTGCGGGCGCCGCGGGGGGGCCGACTCGCGCTGCTCCTGTGGG
>DATEGY010000209.1:0-13558 GCA_035279865.1 Gemmatimonadales bacterium
CGAGCCCAGGAGCTTGCGCCCGGGGAACTCGAACCATTCGAACAAGAACGCGAGCGGCACACCGATCACCGCCGCGAGCACGACACTCGCCACCGAAATCCAGCAGCTCGCCCACAGCGCGCTCCATTCCGTCCCGCGCGAGATGAACGCCCGGATCGCGTCCGCGTGTCCCGCATCCACCACGACGATGAGTACGGGATACAGCACGAGCCACGTGAGCAGGAGCGTGAACAGAATCCCGGTCGGGGAGCGCTTCTTCATGACGGGAATGCCGCCTTCCGCACCGCCGCGAGCGTCACCGGGTCACCGACCTTGGCGGCCCGCGGCTCGGCCAGCACCTCGACTCGGACGCCGCCCGAGATTTCGACGCTGAGATAGGCGCTCGCACCCGTGAACCGGCGTTCCTTCACCACCCCCGCCACGCCCGGCCCGGCCACCAGGCGGACGTGCTCCGGGCGAATCACCAGGGCGTCCCCCGGCTCACCCCCGAACGCCAGGGCCGCACTCCCCTTGAGCACGTTGGCGCGGCCGACGAACGTCGCGACAAAGAGGCTCGCCGGTGAATCGTAGACCTGGTCGGCCGTGCCCAGCTGCTCGAGCCGGCCGGCATGCAGCACCGCCACGCGGTCGCCGAGATCGAACGCTTCTTCCTGTTCGTGCGTGACGAAGACGGTCGTGATCCCGACGCGGCCGATCACCTCGCGGAGCTCGCGCCGGGTACGCTCCCGGAGCGAGGGGTCCAGGTTGGAAAGGGGTTCGTCGAGCAGGAGCACCCTGGGGTGTGGAGCCAGGGCGCGTGCGAGCGCGACGCGCTGCTGCTGTCCGCCCGAAAGCTCCTGCACCTTGCGCCGCTCGAACCCGGCCAGGTCCACGAGCCCGAGGGCCTCGGCGACCTGCGCGCCGCGGTCACCGCCCTTCGCCAGTCCGAACGCGACGTTCTCGCCGACGTCCAGATGGGGAAAGAGCGCGTAGTGCTGAAACACCATGCCGAAGCGGCGGGACGCGGGGGGCGCCGCGGTGACGTCGTCACTTTCGACGAGCACCCGGCCACTGTCGGGAGGCTCGAAGCCGGCCAGCATCCGCAACAGAGTCGTCTTGCCCGACCCGGAGGGTCCGAGGAGCGCGAGGATTTCGCCGCGCGCGATGTCCAGGGACACGGGACCGACCGTGACCGTGTCGCTGAAGCGCACCTGTAAGTTGTCGACGGACAGAAAACTCACGGACGGCCGCCCGAGGCTCGAACCTTCTCGTCCCAGTACCGCATCCACTCCGCGCCACGGACGGCCAGCTGGTCCCAGTCCAGGTCCGTGGCGGGCACCATTTGGCGCCGGACCTCCTGCGCCCAGGCGGGCAGCGAGTCCGGGGGTAGGTCCAGGCGGGCCGGGAGGCGGTAGGCTTCGCGCGTCGCGAGCAGCTGGGCCTCCGTCGACCCGATCCATTCTTCCCACAGCTGGGCGGCCGCCCGGTGACGCGCGCCCTTCACGATGCCGATGGCGTCCTCGATGGCGGGGGTGCCGTCCCGCGGAAAGACGTACCCGAGCTGCATCCCTTCACGCTTGTTGAGGAGGATGTCCGGGAGGTCCCAGATGGTGATCAACGCTTCCTGCCGGACGATCTTCTGGTCGAGCAGCGTGCCGTTCAGCACGTATTCCTTGGTCTGGGCGTCGAGCGCCTTGAGGTAGGCAAAGGCGATGGCGGTGTCCGTGGTCTTCTTGAACCCCCGCTCGATCATGAGGCCCCAGACCGCCCGCATGGTCCCGGAGGCGAGGGGATCGCGGATGATGATCTTGCCCTTCCACTTCGGATCGAGCAGGTCACCCCACGTCTGCGGCGCCTCCGCGGGCTTCATCGCCTGGTCGGCATAGACGATGACGGCCGGTGTCTCGTAGGCGGCGAAGTAGAGATCCCCCGGGCCCCGCCCGTGCGCCGCGATGGCCCCCGCCCACGTGGGCCGGAAGGGCTCGAGCAGGGAATCCTGGACGCCACGCGCGAAGATCGTGGCCGGCCCGCCGAACCAGACGTCGGCCTGCGGATTCGCCCGTTCGGAGCGGACGCGATCGTAGACCTCCTGGGACCCCATGTCGAGCCAGTGCACGGCGATGTCGGGGTGCAGCTGCTCGAAGCGTTGCTGGAGCAGCGTGAGGAGATCGCGACCGTGGGGGGAGTAGATCACGAGAGGCGTTCGGCCTTCCCCCGAACAAGCCGCCAAGAGCAGCGTCAAAGCCCCAATGAGCCATCGGGAGCCGGAAGTCGGGAGTCGAACCCTCCGTTCCCCGAACGGACTTCGCCTTACACCGGAGTGTACGACTCCCGACTCCCGACGCTTCACGGCGTCTGGGTCGCCTTCAGGGCCAGCAGATTGGCGAAGAGCCGGTACGCGCCGATGACGCCGGCGGGAAGCTCCCGGAAGAACGACAAGCCCGTGTACACATAGGTCCCCCGGCCCAGCGGGGCGACGAGGAGACCACCCGCCAGCGGCGGGTCGCCGGGATCGTGCATCGTGAAGACCGGGTGATACGTGGAGTCCCAGTCGTGCGCGAAGTACAACCCGCGCTCCTGTACCCACCCCTGCCAGTCCGAGGGACCGATCGGGTTGGGGCTCTTGAGGACGCGGGTGGACGTGTCGGTCACCGTCACGAGGGCGTTCTCGTCCGTGACCCGGTCGTGAGGACTGGCGATGGACATCGGATAGGGCGCGAAGCCGCCCCGGATGAACGGATACTGCTGGTACTGTACGACGATCAGGCCGCCGGCGCGCGCGTAATCGAGGAGCCGGCCGTTGTTCGCGACGAGTGCGGGATCGGTTTCATACGCGCGGCTCCCGATCACAATGGCATCGAACCGCGAGAGATTGCCCTTGGCCAGGGTGTCGGCGCTCAGCACCTCGATGGGCAAGCCGACCGCGGTCAGGGCCTCCGGCACGCGGTCCGAGGCGCCGCGAATGTACCCGATCCGCGACAGGGCCGGCAACGCGATGGGCGCGACCTTGATGTCCACCACCGACGGATGCACCACCGCGCGCGGCTCGATGTGGGGGTAGTCGATCACGACCAGCGCACCGTCACTGTTGCTGCGATCGGATCCGCGGACCGACGCGCGCAGGCGGAAGTCTCCCGCCTTGGTGTTCGCGGGCAGATCCACCGTGAAGGTGTAGCTCTTGGTCTCGTCTTCGCGGGCAAACGACAGCGAGTCGGACGGGACGGGCGCCCACCCGGACGGCACGGTGATGTCGAGCCGCCCCGTGGCCGGGCCCCGGTTCCGGTTCGTCACCAGCACGGTGAACTGCCGGGATCCGCCGGCGGTCTGCGGCCACACCACGAGACCCGGCGTAACCGACACCTCGAACGGTTCCGTGACCATCAGCGGCCGCCGCACTTCGCCGCGGGCCTGATCCCGGAAGCGATACACGACCTGCCGGGTGAGCGTCACGGGCGCGCCGTCGATCACCAGGTGCACCCGCAGGGACACCGGTGGCGGTCCGAACGGGAGGCCCCGGACGTCGGCCGGCACGCCGGACCAGTCGTAGAGCGCCCCGTTCAGGGGCCGCTCGAGGAAATACGGCTGAGAGCGGGGCGCGTCGACCGGAACGTGCACGGCGAAATGCCGCTGGACCACGGACCCGGAGGACACGCCGGCACCACCGGTCTCCATCGCGTCCACCGACCACCCCGGGGGAACCGAGAAATCGATGCCGGTGAGCCGGACCGAATCGCCGCCGGCGTTCCACACGTCCGCCTCCACCTGCACCCGCTCACCCCGGATCACGATGTCGTCATCCGCAATGCCGTCCACCACCACGCCCGCGGCATCGGCCAGGGCGTTCTCGGCGAGGGCGCGCTGATCGGGATCGCCCGTGCCGAGCGCCTGAAGCCCGCGCGCGAGGAAGGGCACTACCGCCCCGGGATCGTACGGAGAGAGCCGGCGGCGCGCGGAGTCGACCAGCGCGACGTACGCGTCCTGGGCCTTCAGCGTGGTGTCGACGCCGGTGAAAAACCCGTCGGAGCCCGCGGCTCGATTCCGGCTGTCCACCAGCGTCAGCCGAATCTGGCTCGGCCCGGGGCGCTGGATCTGCCCCATGTCCTGGGAGCGGTGCTGGCTGCGCCCGGCCATCGCGATCTGGAAGTACGACTCCCCTACCAGCGGATCGAGCGTGCCGGCCGCCATGCGGAGCGTGGTGCCCGCCGTATCAAAAAAGGAAGAGCGGTAGAACTTGACCGGGCCCCAGCTCGAATCCTTCAGGAGATCAAAAGCCTGCCGGGCGACGGCGCCGGCGACCTGGTGCTGTCCGTGGCCGTCCCGCGGGGTCCCGGTGAAGATCGAGACGATCACTTGCGGCCGGAACCGCCGGATGACGTCGATCACATCCTTCAGGACGGAGTCGCGGGGCCAGAAGCGGAACGCCTCATCGATGTTCTTGGAGAACCCGAAGTCGTAGGCGCGGGTGAAGAACTGATGCGCGCCGTCCAGCCGCCGGGCCGCCAGGAGCTCCTCGCTGCGAATGATGCCCAGCTCGGGGCCGAGCTCTTCGCCGATGACGTTCTGCCCGCCTTCACCGCGCGTCAGCGACAGGTACGCCGCATCCACGCCGAGGCCGCGGGAGAGATAGGCGAGGAGCTGCGTGTCCTCGTCGTCGGGGTGGGCGCCGATCACCAGCACCCGTTTGGTGGCGCCGAGGCGCCGGAGGTCGTCGGCCAATGCCGCGACGCCGCCGGTGCCGGCCGGGGCGAATTGACCGTACGCGAACCCCGAGGCGCCGGTGATCAGCAGGGCGGTATAGAGGAGTGCTCGTCGCATTTATGGAAGATACCTCAGGACATCCTTCATAACGAATGTGCCGCGCGAGAGTTCCGTCATCGGTTCGTCACCAACTTGAACCCGTTCGCCCCGCCCCATTCCCGCCCCGGGGGTATAGATTGTGGAAGGAGACCCCATGACTACTGCGACAGAGCCCAAATCCGGCGTGTCCGCAGCCGAGGCCCGCGACGTCGCCGAGGCGGCGCGCGAAACCGAGTGGACCGGGCGTGGCTTCGTCCGGAACCTCTTCCTCGGCTCCCTGCAGATGGACCTGATCCATCCCTACCCCGTCGCCTCCCCGGACGAAGAGAAGCGCGCCGAACCGTTCCTGGAAGCGCTGAAGCGCTTCCTGAAGGGCCAGGTGGACGGGGACAAGATCGACCGCGAGGGCGAGATCCCGCCCGCGGTGATCGAGGGACTCCGGCAGATGGGGGCCTTCGGCATCAAAATCCCGCGCGAGTACGGCGGACTGGGGCTCTCCCAGCTGTCCTACATGAAGGCGATGGAGCTGGTCTCCACCGTCGACGGCTCCGTCACCGCACTGCTCTCCGCCCACCAGTCCATCGGCGTTCCTCAGCCGCTCAAAATGTTCGGGTCGGAGGAGCAGAAGAAGAAGTACCTGCCCCGCCTGGCCAAGGGATCGATCTCCGCGTTCGCCCTGACCGAGCCCAACGTCGGGTCCGATCCGGCCAACGTGGAAACGCACGCGGAGCCCACCGATGACGGCGAGGCGTGGATCCTGAATGGCGAAAAGATGTGGTGCACCAACGGCACCATCGCCGAGCTGATGGTGGTGATGGCGCGGACGCCGTCGAAAGTGGTGAACGGGAAGGAAAAGCGGCAGATCACCGCGTTCATCGTGGAAGCGGACTCCCCGGGCGTGAAGATCGAGCACCGCTGTCACTTCATGGGACTCCGGGCGCTCTACAACGGCATCATCAGCTTCACGAACGTCCGGGTGCCCAAGGAGAACATCCTCTGGGGCGAGGGCAAGGGACTGAAGCTCGCCCTGACCACGCTCAACACGGGGCGGCTCACCCTCCCCATCTCGGCCGTGGCCGTGGGCAAGCGCTGCCTCGAAATCTCCCGGCAATGGTCCAACGAGCGGGTGCAATGGGGGCTGCCCATCGGCAAGCATGACGCCATCGCCCAGAAAATCGGCACCATGGCGGCGAACACCTTCGCCATGGAATCGGTGGCCGAGCTCTGCGGCGCGATGGCGGATCGCGGGGGCTACGACATCCGGCTCGAGGCCGCGATCGCCAAGCTGTACAACTCCGAAGCCGGCTGGCACATCATCGACGACACGGTGCAGATCCGCGGTGGGCGCGGCTACGAGACCGCTGATTCACTCAAGGCGAGGGGCGAGACCGCCTGGCCGGTCGAGCGGATCATGCGGGACTTCCGCATCAATTTGATCTTCGAAGGGTCGAGCGAAATCATGCACCTGTTCATCGCCCGCGAGGCGGTGGACAAGCATCTCCAGACCGCGGGCGACGTGGTGATGCCCGGCAAGTCGATCGGCCAGCGGCTGGCGGGGCTCTGGCGCTCGGCCCTCTTCTACGGCTGGTGGTATCCCACGCGCTGGATCGGCTGGAGCTTCTGGCCCAAGTACGGGGAGTACGGCACCCTCGCGAAGCATGTGCGCTTTGTGGACCGCGCCTCCCGCCGGCTCGCCCGGGGCGTGTTCCACTCCATGCTCCGGTTCGGCCCCAAGCTCGAGCAGCGGCAGTCCGTGCTCTTCCGCCTGGTGGACGTGGGAGCCGAGCTCTTCGCCATGGCCGCATCGTGCGCGCGGGTGCAGATGCTCAAGAAGAAGGATCCGGCGGCGGGAGCCCGGGCGGAACGGATGGCCGATCTGTTCTGCCGGCAGGCACGCCACCGGGTGGCGGTGAAGTTTTCAGAAATGTGGAGCAGTGCTGATGTGCCGACGTACCGCACGGCGCAGGAGGTGTTGAGGGGTGAACACGTCTGGTTGGAGAAGGGTCTAGTGTGAAATACTAGACGCGCAGACGCACAGATGGTGTTCAGGTCAAAGGGGCCAGGAGAGACTCTCCTGACCCCTTTTCACGACAACCCATCTGTGCGTCTGTGCGTCTAGTAGGTCGCGCCTGTGCGTCTAGTCTTTGCAGGTCCCGCTGTTCTAAGCCGCCTGGTGCGCAATCATGATGCTCCGAAGTCTCTCAGGACTGTCCCCCGTCGAATCCCCATAGGGAGATGGGTGTCCGGTCTCATCAGCGACGATTGAGGGGCACACAAACTCGTACTGCCTCCCCCGAATCCTCCCCGCCGCAATCTCCGTAGCCACGGGCGTCGCGATCGCGACCTTCGTGGCACCCAGCTGCTCGACGGCCTTGGCGGCAGCGAGCACCCGCCAGGGATAGATCACCTGACCGTCGACGATGACGGCCGCGACCCCCTTCACGGGCTTTACGGGTCGCTGGGTGCGATAGAGTACCAGGTCCTGCCGCACCCGCGCCCGTGACTCCTCGATGGCGCCCTGGAGCTTCTCCAGCAGGTTCATCCCCGGCTGAAAGTCCGGATCCATCTCGGCCGGCGCCGACTCGGCCATGGCGCCGATGGGCGCGAGGTTCGAACCCAGCTTGATGAAGGAAGCCACGATCACGTCGAACTGCGCCCCCATGGCCTTGGCGGCGTTGGCGGCGATCTCCACCCCCTCAGGCGTGACGCCCAGGAGAATGCAGGAGCGGTACCCACGAGCGGCCAGCTGCTCGCCCAACAGGGCGCCGGCGCCCGACTTGGTCGGATACAGGCTGGGACGTTTGGGGGGGGTCGAGGTCACCGGGCGAAGATACGACAAACCGGCATTCTGAAAAGAGGGAGACCCCGGTTATCTTTCGGCCCGTCACCCCTCATTCCCAGGACACGTTGTGCCGACCAACTCGCTGACCATCACCGACAACCGCACCGGCAAGAGCTACGATCTGCCCATTCAGGACGGCATGATCCGGGCCGCCGACCTGCGACAGATCCGCACCGGCGCCGACGATTTCGGGCTCATGAGCTACGACCCGGCCTACATGAACACGGCCGAGTGCCGCTCCGCCATCACCTACATCGACGGCGACAAGGGCATCCTGCGCTACCGCGGCTACCCCATCGACCAGCTGGCCGAGAAGAGCACGTTCCTGGAAACGGCCTACCTGCTGCTGCACGGGGAGCTCCCGAAGAAGGCGGAGATGGAGAGCTGGGTCTACAACGTCATCCATCACACCATCATCCACGAGAACATCAAGAAGTTCATCGACGGCTTCCACCACGACGCCCACCCCATGGGCGTGTTCGTGTCCACGGTGGCGGCGCTCTCGACCTTCTATCCCGAAGCGAAGCACATCGACGACGAGACGTCGCGCCGCAACCAGATCTTCCGCCTCATCGCCAAGACGCCGACCCTCGCCGCCTTCGCGCATCGCCACAACATCGGGATGCCCTACGCCTACCCCGACAACGACCTGAGCTACACCGGCAACCTGCTCAACATGATGTTCAAGGCCACCGAGGTGAAATACGTCCCCAATCCGGTCCTCGAACGGGCCATGGACGTGCTCTTCATCCTCCACGCCGACCACGAGCAGAACTGCTCCACCGCCGTGATGCGGGCCATCGGTTCGTCGCATGCGGACCCCTACTCCGCCATGGCGGGCGCCGCAGCGGCCCTCTACGGCCCCCTCCACGGCGGCGCGAACGAGCAGGTGCTCCGGATGCTGCGGGAGATCGGGGACAAGTCGAAGGTGCCGGCGTACATCGAGCGGGTGAAGCGGGGTGAGGTGAAACTGATGGGCTTCGGCCACCGCGTGTACAAGAACTATGACCCGCGGGCCAAGTACATCAAGCAGACCGCGGACCAGGTGTTCGAGGTGACCGGCAAGAATCCGCTGATCGACCTGGCGCTGGAGCTGGAGCGGATCGCCCTGCAGGACGACTACTTCGTCACCCGAAAGCTCTACCCCAACGTCGACTTCTACTCCGGGATCATCTACGAGGCGATGAAATTCCCCGTCGCCATGTTCCCGGTGCTCTTCGCGATCGGCCGGACGCCCGGGTGGCTGGCCCAGTGGCAGGAGATGCTGCTGGACAAGGAGCAGAAGATCGCGCGGCCGCGGCAGGACTACGTTGGAGCTGGTGAGCGGGCGTATGTGCCCGTCGCCAAACGGTAAGGCGTCAAGAAACACTACGTCCAGAAACAATTCGTCGAGAAACAAGGCGTTACGCTTTGCTTCTCGACGTTTTGTTTCTTGACGCCTTGCTTCTCGACGCCGTTATCTCCGCCGTCTTCCGCCCGTCCGCATCCCCACCGACCGCGCCGGCTTCGCGGCCACCGCTTCGATCGGTTTCGGCTGCAGCGGCGGGACCGACGGCTCGAACCCGGGAATGACTTCCCGCGGGAACGTCTTGCCGATGAGCTTTTCCACGTCGGCCATCATCAGCCATTCGTCGGGTGAGATCAGCGTGAGGCCCAATCCCCGCGCGCCCGCGCGGGCGGTCCGCCCCACCCGGTGCACGTAGGCCTCCGGATCGTTCGGGACGTCGAAGTTCACCACCATCCGGATCCCGTCCACATCGATGCCCCGCGCGGCGATGTCCGTCGCGACGAGGATCTCCGTCCGGCCGTCCCGGAACTCATCCAGGGTCCGCTGGCGGTGACTCTGTGCCTTGTCGCCATGCAGGGCGTGCGCCCCGATTCCGTTCTTCCGGAGATGCGTCACCAGCTTGTCGGCACCGTACTTGGTGCGCGTGAACACCAGGGTCTGTCCTTCAGGCTTCGCCTGCAGAATCGCGACCAGCACGTCCTTCTTCTTGACTTTGTCCACCGCCACGATCACATGCTCGATCCCTTCGGCGGTCTGGGCCCGGCGGCCGATTTCGACCGACGCGTGTCCATTCAGCGCCTTGCGGGCCAGCGCATCCACCTCACGGGAGATGGTGGCCGAGAAGAGCATGGTCTGGCGCTCGCCGGGGAGCGCGCGGAGGATGCGGTTGACGTCGGGTGCGAACCCCATGTCAAGCATCCGGTCGGCTTCGTCGAGGACTAGGACTTCGAGCTTCGAGAAATTCACGTGCCCACGCTCCATGTGGTCGAGCAGGCGGCCCGGCGTCGCGACGACGATGTCCACGCCCCGGGTCAGGGCTTTGGTCTGCGGCTCCATCCCGACACCGCCATACACAGCGGCCGCGGTGACCGCCAGGTGTCGCCCATACGCCCGTGCGCTCGTCGCCACCTGCTCGGCCAGCTCGCGCGTGGGCACGAGCACCAGCGCGCGCGTGGCGCCAGGCTTGCCCGTCTGCGCCAGGCGCTGGAGGATGGGCAGCATGAACGCCGCGGTTTTCCCCGTGCCCGTCTGGGCGGACCCGATGAGGTCCCGTCCTTCGAGGGCCAGGGGAATGGTTTCCTGCTGAATGGGAGTGGGACGCTGGTAGCCTTCCTCGGCCACCGCGCGTACCAGTTCGGGCATGAGCCCGAGTGCGGAAAACGGCATGAAACAGATACTCCTTCACACACACGCACTCCACCTCCGGCCCTGTGCCGGGGACGTGGAGTCACCAACGTCGAATGGAACCTGGGGAATGAGTCCGGGCGTGTGTACAGCGCCGGTGCCCGCTCCTGAGCGGGACTGTCCTTCGGAAGGATGCCAGCTCGCGGTTCGAAAGAACCGTAACTACAAAGGCGTCAAGAAACAAGGCGTGAACCTGCAACTACGTCAAGAAGCAGGGCGTCAAGAGACAAAACGTCGAGAAACAAGGCGTTTGACGCCGTGCTTCTCGACGCTTTGCTTCTTGACGCCGTTGTCTTGCCCCGACGTCTTTAGTTCTTGCCCCCGGGCTCCTGATTCCACCACCACATCCGCGGCAGCGTCACCTTGTCCGGCCACACCTGATCGAGCGTGTTGCCGTCATACACACGGCCGTTCTTCATCACGTACTGGATCTTCGTGGTGTTGTGGATGTCCTCGAGCGGATTGGCCTCGAGCACCACCAGATCCGCCAGCTTGCCGGGCTCGAGTGAGCCGAGGTCCTGCTCGAACCCGATGGCGTAGGCTCCGTCGCGCGTGGCGACGCGGAGCGCCTCGAGCGGCGTCATCCCGCCCGCGACGAACGCCCAGGTCTCCCAGTGGCACCCTTCCCCGTCGAACTGCCCGTGGCATCCGATGCCGACATGACCGCCGGCCCGGACGATGGCCGCCGCGCTGGCCGCGACCTGCCGGTACACGTACTGGTCATCCGCGAACCACCCCGGCCGGCGCAGCGCCCGCTGGTCGATTTCATCGTGCGGGAAGAAACGACGGATCTTGGGATCGTCGTGGATGTTGTAGTGCTCGTAGAAATAGTTCTCGGCCCAGGGCCCGCCGTAGTTCACGAGCAGCGTCGGGTTGTAATTGATTCCCGACTGGGCGATGAGCTGCACATCGTCGTTGTAGATGGGCATGATCGGGTAGCTGTGCTCGTGCCCCGGGTACCCGTCGAGCGCCTCGGTGAGGTTCATCTTGAAATCGAGGCCGCCCTCGGTGGTGGGCATCAGATGCAGCTCCTTCGCCGCCATGATCACCCACTGCCGCTGTTTGCGGTTCCCCGTCATGTACTCCTTGATGGTGTGCACGCCGTAGAAGTCCGAGTACCGCTTCAGGATGTTCTTGGCGTCATCGAGGCTCTTGATGTCCTCGCTCCAGAAGACACCCGGACCGGTGTGGTAGATCCGCGGCCCGATGATCTGTCCCGCTTCCACCATGTCGGCGTACGTCAAGACGTCCGTCGTCGCGGTCTGGGGATCCCGCGTGGTCGTCACCCCGAAGGCCAGGTTGGCCAGGTACTTCCACACCTCGTTCGAGTGAATGCCCCACTCGGGCCAGGGATGGGCGTGGGTATCGATCAGGCCGGGGATGATCGTTTTCCCGGTCAGGTCCATCACCGTCGCCCCGGCCGGCGTGGTGCAGCTGCCCACGCAGACGATCCGGTTCCCGGTGACGACGAGATCGCCCTTCTCGATGACCTCGTCCCCCTTCATGGTGATGATGCGGGCGTTCTTGAGAACCACCGTCCCCTTCGGCACGTCCCGCGCCACCTTGATCGTGACGTCGGTTCGTTCCGCTTCGTAGGCCGGCTTCTTGTTCAGCGAATCGATCCGGGCCTTGGCGAGCGTGTCCGGCTTGCCGTTGGCCAGCGTGTCGCCCTTCAGCGAGTCGGTGCGGAGCGAGTCCTGGACGACCTTCGCCTTCTCGAGCGAGTCGGCACGGGCGGATTCATACCGGAAGAACGACCGGCCGATGGACCAGAACACCCGCTTCCCGTCGGGCGCCCAGCCGATGAAGTCGCCACCGATGGTGGTGAGCCGCTTCACCGGGAACGCCGCGGACGAGGGGTCGGACACGTTGATGCTCGGCGTGGAACCGCCTACCTCGGGCAGGGTCACGAGATAGACGTTGTTCCCGATCGCGGCCACGACCCGGTCGGAATCGGGACTCATGATGATCTCGTCCGCCGTGCCCGGCTCGGATCCGGGGCCGGGATAGGTGTAGCCGGTCACCTTGATCCACGAGCGGCGGTCGGTGCCGTCGAACCGCATGGACACCAGCTCGTTCCCGTCGTACACGAACACCCGGTTGGGGTCGCGCGCAAAATGCGGACGGCCGCCTCCGTCCATGCGGGTGATCCGCGTGGCCGCACCGCCGGCGGCGGGGATCCACACCAGCTCCTCGCCTCCGCTGCGATGTTCGGTCTCGTGCGCCTGCCGGGAGCCCCTGTAGAACACGATCCGGTTGCCGTCGGGCGACCAGGCCGGCTGCTCGTAGAAACCCGACTCGGTGGTGAGCACCGTCGGAGTGCCCCCCGCCGCCGCCACCTTGCTCACCGTCCCGCTGGTATCGGTCCACGTGATGTAGGCGATCGACTTCCCGTCGGGCGACCAGACCGGCTCCTGCTCGTGCACGGTCGCGGTCGTCAGCCGGCGCGGGGCGCCGTTCGGCAGCGCCATCACATACAGCTTGTCGAGGGCGCTGAAGACCAGCTGCCTGCCGTCCGGAGAGGGCGAGGCATCGCGGATCTGCCGCAGCGTGATGTCGCCCGTGTCGACGCGGAAATCGAACCGTACCAGGGGACCGAGCTGCTGCTCCACCTGCGCGGTGAACGGCACGGCGCTCACCTGTCCCGACGGCACGTCGACGCGCCAGATCTTGCCGCCGAAGGACGTGACCAGCGCCTTGGAATCCGGGGTGAAGGCCGAGCCGGGCTCCAGGTCCCGGGTGAATCGGGACTCCTGATCGTCACGCGTCACGGGGTAGACGAGCCACTTCTCATCCCCGGTACTGAGGTCGCGCAGACGCAGGCCGGTGGCCGTGTCGTGGCGGGTGGCGTAGACCATCCACTTCCCGTTCGGCGACAGGATGGGGCGCATCCCCGAGCCGTTGACGTCGGTCAGGCCGTTGGTCTGACCGGTCTGGCGGTCGTACACCGCGATCTGCCACTCCTGCCCGCCGTTGATCTGGAGGTTGTATCCGAACCCGCCGCGCTTCCGCGAGAAGTAGACGTAGCGCGAGTCGTTGCCGAAGGCCGCGCCCAGCACGTTCACGGGTGGAACGCCGGGGGTCGGAGTCCCCGACTTGACCATCCCGGCACCGGAGCCGCCATCCTTGTGATAGAGCCAGAGCTCGTACACGGAGCCCAGGACGCCGGAGGTGCGGGACGCGACGATGAAATTCCCATCGGGCGTGAACACGGGGGAGGCGTAGAGGTTGTTACTGCCCTTGGTCAG
>DATEGY010000210.1:0-8129 GCA_035279865.1 Gemmatimonadales bacterium
TCCCCTTCTGCGTGAGCACGTGCACCACGCGGGGACCCTTCAGCGACTTCACGATCTCAAAGGTGGACAGCATCTGGTCGATGTTGTGCCCGTCGATCGGACCGAAGTAGCGGAACCCCAGCTCCTCGAACAGCATGCCCGGCGACCAGAGGTTCTTCACGCTCTCCTCGACGGTCCTGGCGAACTCCACGAGCTTGGGACCGCCCACCAGGTGCGATGCCCGCTCGATCATGCCCTTGACCATCTCGCGCACGCGGACGGTGAGCGGATTCGCGATCACCGACCCCAAGTACTTGCTCATGGCGCCCACGTTCGGCGCGATGGACATGCCGTTGTCGTTCAGGACGAAAATGATGTCCCGATTGGAATGTCCGGCGTTGTTCAGTGCTTCGTACGGCAGTCCGCACGTCATGGCGCCGTCGCCGACGACCGCGACGACGCGATAGTCGTCGCCGGTGAGGTCGCGGGCCGCCGCCATGCCGAACGCCGCCGACAGGGCGGTCCCGGCATGCCCGGCGCCGAACTGATCGTGCGGGCTTTCGCTCCGGCGGAGGAATCCGTTGAGGCCCCCCGGCTGGCGGAGGGTATGGAAGCGGTCGTTGCGGCCCGTGAGGATCTTCCACGGATACCCCTGGTGGCCCACGTCCCAGACGATCTTGTCCCGGGGAGAATCGAACGCCCGGCAGAGCGCGACGGTCAGCTCGACCACTCCGAGTCCCGCGCCGATGTGGCCGCCGGTCTGGGAGACGACTTCGATGAGGCGCTGGCGCACCTCATCCGCGAGCTGCTGGAGCGACTCCGGAGGCAGCCGTTTGACGTCGTCGGGTCCGTGGATCTGATCGAGCAGGTTCATGCTCTCTCGCTAGGTCGCTAGTTGGGCCGGGTCACGATGTAGTGCGCCAACTCCACCAGTGTAGGGGAAACTAACCCCGCCGAGAGCAGCCGGGCCACCGCCGCCGCGGACAGGCGCTCCGCCTCCGCCCGGGCCGCCCCCACGCCGAGCAGGGTCACGAAGGTGGTCTTATCCTGCGCTTCATCTTTGCCCGCCGTCTTGCCGAGCTGATCGGAGGTGGCGGTGGCGTCCAGCACGTCGTCCGCAATCTGAAAGGCCAGGCCGATGGATTCCCCGTACCCCCGGAGCGCCTCGACTCGGGGGGCGGGCACGTCCTCCCCCGCGGCAAGCGCCCCGATCACGCAGGAGGCAGCGATGAGCGCACCAGTCTTCCTCGCGTGGACCTCACGGAGCGCCGCCAGATCGAGCCCGCCACCCTCCCCTTCGAGGTCGAGCGCCTGGCCCCCGATCATCCCCCCCGCGCCGGCGGCCCGGAACAGCTCCAGGGCGATCTCGCCCTGGCGGGCCGCTGGGAGCCCCAGGCGGGTCAGGCCCCGCGCCAGCACGCGCGCCGCGAGCGCCACCATGTGATAGCCGGCCCGCGTGGCCGTGGGGACGTCGAACGCGCGATGGGTCGTGGCCCGTCCCCGGCGCAGGTCGTCATTGTCCATGCAGGGGAGGTCGTCGTGTACCAGCGAATACGCGTGCACCACTTCGACCGCCGCCGCGAGCTCGGCGATCGCCGCCTCGGTTCCGCCGAGCGCTTCGTATGCGCTGAACACCAGGGTGGGACGGAGGCGCTTACCGGGAGAGAGCAGGCTGTAGCGGACGGCGGCGGCCACGGGCTCAGGCCAGAACCGGGCGCCCGCTTCGCTCCACTCTGCCAGCACGAGGTCGACCCGCTCGCGGCAGTCGATCAGGTAGGCCTCCAGACCCCTCTTGGGAGGGGCCGTCTCAGGCGTCGAGGTCGTCAACCTTGAGCGTTCCGGCGTGGTCGGAGAGCACCTGCTTCACCTTGGATTGCGCGGTATTGAGGCGGTCGCGCGCGGCACGCAGCCGCTCGACCCCTTCTTCGAAGAGCTTGAGCGCCTGGTCGAGATCGAGATCGGGCGTTTCGAGCTGGCGCACGATCGCTTCGAGACGCTCCAGCTCCTTCCCGAAGTCGGGTTGGGCGGCCATCAGGCCTCCTCGACCCGGGCACTGATGGTGCCGTCCACCACCCGCAGACTGAACGGATCGCCGGTCCGGAAGTCGGCCGTTCGGCGGAGCACTCGCCCCGTCCCATCCCGCGGCACCGCGAAGCCCCGGGACAGCGTGCCCAGCGGCGACAGAGCATCGAGTCGTCCACTGACTACTGACAACTGGTAGCTGGCCACTTCCATTCGCCGGTGAACGGCGCTCACCAGCCGATCGGCGGTTCGTCCCAGCCGCTCGTCCATCCGGTCCACGCGATGCGCCAGCCCCCGGGCGAGCCGTGCGCCCAGGTGCTCGAGGTCACTCAGCACTTCGTCGCGGTCGGGAGTCGCCATCTCCGCGGCCGCCGAGGGTGTGGGGGCCCGGACGTCGGCGACGAGGTCGCAGAGCGTGACGTCGGTCTCGTGGCCGACCGCGGAAATCACGGGTACCGGGACCTGGGCCACGGCGCGGGCGACCCGCTCTTCGTTGAAGACCTGGAGATCCTCTTTGGAGCCGCCGCCACGCGCCACGATCGCCACGTCCACCTTGGTGAGCTTCTGAACCAGCTGAAGCGCGCGCACGACGTCGTCCACCGCGCCGTCGCCCTGGACCCGGGTATGAATCACCGCGATCTGCGCGACGGGCCAGCGCTGGGCCGTCACCGACATGATGTCCCTGAGGACCGCGCCCTCGACGCTGGTGACCACTGCGATCCACCGGGGATACCGGGGGACCGGCTTGCGGCGCCGGTCGAGAATGCCGTCCTTCGCCAGCGCGGCCTTGGCCTTCTCGAAGGCGATCCGGAAGAGCCCGCCCGATTCGGTGGACATCATCCGCGTCACGTTGAGCTGGAACTCGCCGCGCTTTTCGTAGACCGTGGCGCGGCCGAAGGCGTAGACCTTCATGCCTTCGGTCGGGGCGGCCGGGAGACGCCGGATGTCGTCCCGGAACATCACGCACTTGAGCTGGGAGAGGCTGTCGCGGAGCGAGAAGTACCAGTTCCCGCCGAATTCCTTGAGCCCCGTCATTTCCCCTTCGACCCACATGGGCTCGAGGACCTGCTCGATGGCCGCCTTCGCCCGCCGGTTCACCGCCGACACACTCCAGGCGCCGTCGGGCGCGGCGGAGTCGAGCACCGCGGAGACGTCTACCGGGCGATCCACTGCTGGGCGGCCTGCACCGTGTTGTAGAGGAGCATGGTGATCGTCATCGGGCCCACCCCGCCGGGCACCGGGGTGATGGCGGACGCGACCTTCTTCGCCTCGGCGAACTGGACGTCTCCCACCAGCCGGTAGCCGTTCTTGGTCGAGGGATCATCGACGCGGTTCACCCCCACGTCGATGACGACCGCACCGGGCTTCACCATGTTGCCCGTGACGAACTCCGGCTTGCCGATGGCGACGATGAGAATGTCGGCCTGCCGGGTGACCGACCCGATGTCCCGGGTGTTCGAGTGGCAGACGGTGACCGTCGCATTCCCGCCCGGCCCGTTCTGCAGGAGGAGGGCGGCCATGGGCCGGCCCACGATGTTGGAACGCCCGACGATGACGGCGTGGGCACCCCGGGTCTCCACCTGGGTCCGCAGCAGCAGCTTCTGCACGCCGTAGGGTGTGGCGGGCCGGAAGCCCGTCGGATCGCCGATCGAAACCTTGCCGACGTTGACCGGATGAAACCCGTCGACGTCCTTGGCGGGGTCGATGCGGAGCAGGACGCGCTCCGAATTCATGTGCTTGGGCAGGGGCAGCTGGACGAGCATGCCGTGGATCTTCGGATCGGCGTTCAGCCGGTCGACCACCGCGAGCAGCTCAGCCTCCGACGTTTCGGCGGGGAGCCTGATGGTCTCCGAGTGCAGGCCCGCTTCTTCGCAGGCTTTCCCTTTCATTCTCACGTAGACCTGGGAGGCGGGGTTTTCCCCCACCAGCACCACCGCCAGTCCCGGCTTCACGCCCTGTTTGCCGAGCGCCGCGATGTCCCCCGCGAGCTCCGCGCGCATGGCTTTGCCGATCGCCGTCCCGTCAATCAGCCGTGCTTCCGCCACTCTGCCTCCCCCGTTACTTGGCGACGTCGACGGCGCGAGTCTCCCGCACCACCACCACCCGGATCTGCCCCGGATATTGCACTTCGCTCTCGATCTTGCGGGCGATGTCCTGCGAGAGCTTCACGGCCCCCTGATCATCCACGGTATTCGGCGTCACCACCACCCGCACTTCGCGGCCCGCCTGGATGGCGAAGACTTTCTCGACGCCCTGGTACGAGCTCGCGATGTCCTCGAGCTGGCCCAGACGCTTGACGTAGGTCTCGAACGCCTCGCGCCGGGCGCCTGGACGGGAGCCGGAGATGGCGTCGGCCGCCTGGACGATCACGCTGATGGCGGATTCATGCGGCACATCGTCGTGGTGCGCGGCGATGCAGTTGATCACCACGGGATGCTCCCCGTACTTCGTCGCCACCTCGACGCCGAGCTGGACGTGGGTGCCTTCGTGCTCGTGCGTCAGGACCTTGCCGACATCGTGCAGCAGCGCGCCCCGCTTGGACAGATGCACGTCGAGCTTCAGCTCCGCGGCCATCATGCCGGCGAGCCACGCGACTTCCTTGGAATGCTCGAGGATGTTCTGCCCGTAGGACGTCCGGTACTTCATCCGGCCCACGAGCTTGATCAGCTCCGGATGCAGGCCGTGGATCCCGGTCTCGTACGCCGCCTGCTCACCGGCCTCGACGATGCCGGCGTCGATCTCCTCCCGGGCCTTGTTGACGATCTCTTCGATGCGACCAGGATGGATCCGGCCGTCGGCGATGAGGCGCTCGAGCGCCAGGCGGCCCACTTCGCGGCGCACCGGATCGAAACAGGAGACCACGACGGTGTCCGGCGTGTCGTCGATGATGACGTCCACGCCGGTCGCGGTCTCGAAGGCGCGGATGTTCCGGCCTTCGCGTCCGATGATCCGGCCCTTCATTTCGTCCGAGGGGAGCGGCACGGCGGCCACGGTGGATTCCGCGGTCTGCTCGGCGGCGATCCGCTGGATGGCGATGGCGATGATCTTCCGCGCTTCGCGGTCCGCGTTCTTCTTGGCCTGCTCCTTGATGTCGCGCACCAGTGCCGCCGCGTCGCTCCGCGCTTCGTCCTCGAGCGCCCGCACCAGCTCCTGTTTGGCGTCGGCCGCCGAGAGTCCCGCCACGCGCTCGAGCCGGGCCCGGCCCTCCGCCTCCAGACCGGCGAGTCCCTTCTCCCGTTCCTTGAGTCCTTCTTCCAGACGGCCGAGCTGGCGCTGCCGATTCTCGATGTCGGTGACCTTCTGGTCGAGCGTCTGCTGGCGGCGTTCTACCTCCTGCCGGCGGCCCATCAGCTCCCGCTCCAGCCCCTCCCGCGCCCGCAGCAGCTCCTCTTTGACTTCGAGCGAGCGCGCCTGCTTGGCCTCGTCCAGCTGCCGGCCGTGTTCCCGTTCGGCGTTGAGGGTGGCGAGCGTGCCGATCCGCCGTTCCAGCCGGCGGCCGATGGCATAAAAAGCCGCGCCCGCGGCCACCGCGCCGCCGAGCACGGCAATGAATGTCCCGAGCCAGCCAGTCATGTGATCTATCTCCTGCAGCGCGGGAACGGAGCACCGCGCGACAATTGTCGGATGCTACGAAAGACTAACGGCCGACGGCTCTCTTCTGCGGAGGGAGCAGCTTCTCCAGGTCGTCCGAAAGGGCCGCGAGCCGCGCGGCGACCTCCCGTTCACTCTTCCGAGCTTGGAACAATTCGTTCGTGATGTCCAGAGCGGCGAGAATGGCGGCCTTGTGCGTCTCCACCAGTCCCCCCTGAGCCAGCACCTTCTTCAGCGCCTGATCGAGATAGCCCGCCACTTCGCGGGTGTACTCCGGGGTCAGGTCGGAGCGAACCGTGTACTCCTCACCCCCGATCATGACCTTGACCGAATTCTTCTTGACGCTCACCGCGCACCTCCGGTGCCGGTAGCCCCGCCCGGTTCACGTCCCTGCTCCTCGAGGAAGGCGAGCCGGGCCAGGAGGTCCTGCAGCCGCGCCCGCGTCGCTTCCACCCGCTGACGGAGGGCGCGGTTCTCCGCTTCCATCTCCGCCATCCGGGTCCGGAGCTCCGGATCGGGGCGCGCGATGGTGAGCGCCGGCCCGCTCGACGCGGGGGCCGGAGATCCGGAGGGAGCCCCATGCCGGGCTTCCGCCTCCGACTTGAGGGCGCGCGCGCGCCAGCCCGCCAGCTCCTCCGCCACATGGCGGATGGTCGCCTCGAGCTGATCCAGCGCTACCGCGTCAAGTCGTTCTCCGCCTGACCCCAAGTTCCCCCTCCAGCGCCGACAACACGGCCTTTACGCTTTTCTCGACCTCTTCCGCCCGCAGCGTGCGCGAGGGGTCCCGGTAGACACAGTGCCAGGCCACGCTCCGCGCCCCCCCGGGCAGCTCCTTGCCGCGGTACTCGTCGAAGAGCGAGAGCCCCACCAGCAACGGACCCGCGCTCTTCCGGATCACGGCCTCGACCGCCTCGGCGGTGATCCCCGGAGGCAGCAACAGGGCGACGTCCTGCTCCACGGCGGGCGTGGTCGGGAGTGGCCGGTACTGCACCGGCTCGGCTGACCCAACCGAAAGCCGCAGCTCGAATCCGAGAAGCGGCGCCGCCCAGTCCGGCGCGTCCGCTTCCAGCATGGACGCCGTCCCGACCGCCGCTCCATCCCCTCCAATGGCCTCCCACCCGCCCTGATCGGCCGTCGGCCTGACCGTGGCTCCCGGGTGGCATGCCGAAATCGCTAACTCAAAGTGATGCTTGAGGTCCCATATGTCCATATCAGGTACTTTCGCACCTGTAAAATGGGCTGGAAACCGGGCTCCGGTGAGCACACCAGCGACGGAGACCCACTCCTCAGGGAGGCCACTCTTCCCGCTTCCCGCTTCCCCCTTCCCGGCTCTGAACACCGTCCCTACCTCAAAGAGTCGTACATCCCGCACCTTCTCCGCCCAGTTCCCCTCCACCCGCCGGGTGAGCGCGGGCAGGAGCGCCATCCGGAGATGGGCATCCTCGGCGGAGAGGGGGTTGGAGACGGCCACCGCTCCCGGGCCATTCGCGGGCCCGAGAGACAGGGTTCGCGCCTCGTACAGACCCGCAGCCGTGAGGGCCTGGCGGACCCGGTCCTTGGCCTGCTCGACGGGGGAATCGGGCACCGTGCCGGGCCGGAAGGGCCGGAGCTCGTCCGGGAAGGAGTCGTAGCCCCGGAGCCGGGCCACCTCCTCGATCAGGTCCACCTCCCGGGTCACGTCGGGACGCCAGCCGGGCACCTGGACCGCCAGCCGGTCATCCTTCGGCAAGGCGACGAACCCGACCGACGTCAGGAGCTTCTCGACCTCGGTCCGGGGGACCGGGACGCCGAGCAGGTGGTCGACACGGGAGGGGCGGAGAAAGACGGCGCGCGGCTGCTCGGGCTCGGGCCAGAGATCGAGAGGGGCTTCCGCCAGCGTGCCTCCCGCCACCGCGGTGATGACGTCCACGGCGCGGCGGAGCGCATCGGGCATGCCCCAGAGGTCGATGCCCCGCTCGTAGCGGTAGCTCGACTCGCTGGAGAGGCCGAGGGCCCGGCGGGTACGCCGGGTGCGGGTAGGATCGAAATAGGCGCACTCGAGGACCAGGTCGGTGGTCTGGTCCGTCACCTCCGATTCCGCGCTTCCCATCACGCCCGCGACGATCGTCGGCCGCTCAGCGTCACAGATCGCGGTCATCTCCGCCGTCAGTGTCCGCGGCACGCCGTCGAGCGTCACGATCTTCTCGCTGGGCTGGGCCCGGCGCACCACGACGGCCGGGCCTCGGAGCTTGGCGAGATCGAACGCGTGCATCGGCTGGTTGAGCTCGAAGAGCACGTAGTTGGTGGCGTCGACCACGTTATTGACGGACCGCTGTCCCACCGCTTCCAGGCGATCGGAGAGCCAGGCGGGACTCTTCTGCACCTTTACGCCGCGGATCACCGCGGCGAGATAGCGCCGGCACCCGTCCGTATCCTGCAAGGTGATGGTGACCCCGCCGACCTTGCCGTCCTTCGTCGCGCGCCGCGGGGCGGGCATGGCCGCTCCCGCACCGGTGCTGCCGGGAATCGCCGGCAGCTTGATCCGGCCGCCGAACGCC
>DATEGY010000211.1:0-4081 GCA_035279865.1 Gemmatimonadales bacterium
TTGCCGAGCACGGGGAGATACTGGTTGGAGACCTCGAGCGGGGGAGCGACGATCAGGAAGAAGTAGTGCACCGGCTTGTCGTCGATGGCCTTGAAGTCCACCCCTTCCAGCTTTCGTCCGAACGCCACGCGCAACTTCGACACCACCAGTGACCGGCAGTGCGGGATCGCGATGTTCTGCCCGATCCCCGTCGATCCCAGCGTTTCGCGTCGCTTCAGCATCTTGAACAGCATCGCGTCCTCCTTCTCCTCGAGATGGAGAAGGCCGACGAGCTCCTTCAGGACATCGTCCTTGTCGATCGCGCCGATGTGCAGGTTGATGGCATCATCGGCGAAGAACTCACGCAGGTGCACGGGGCGGTCACTCCGTTTTCAAGCACGAAAACTTGAGATTGGGACCGGAACGTAGCCGCGAGTTGCTCGGCATGCAACCTCCCATTACGTTGCAGCATATGGACTTCCCATATCCGACCGGGCACGCCGTGCCCCTGTACCTGGCGCCGATGGCGGGCGTCTCCGAAGGGCCGTTCCGGCAGATCTGCCGGCGCTTCGGGGCGGATGTGGTCGTGTCCGAGTTCATCTCGTCGGTGGGCATTTCCCTGGGGATCGAGCGGGTCCTGGCCGACATGCGGTTCGAGCCGGTGGAGCGCCCCATCGGCATTCAGCTCTATGGCGCCGATGCCGGCGTGATGGCACGGGCCGCCGGGATGGTGACCGATCTGTTTCAACCTGACTTCCTCGACATCAACTTCGGCTGTCCCGTCAAGAAGGTGGTCCGCAACAACGGCGGGTCCGGGTGCCTGAAGGACATGTCGCTCGTCGGCAGCATCATCAAGGCCGTGAAGGGCGCGACGCATTTGCCGGTGACCGTGAAGATCCGGAGCGGGTGGGATGAGACACAGCGGGATCCCGTCAGCATCGCGCTCTCCTGCCAGGAGGCGGGCGCCCTGGCGCTCGCCCTGCACGCCCGTACCCGCACGCAGATGTATACGGGCAAGGCCAACTGGGACGAAATCGCCCGGGTGGTCGAGGCCCTGGACATTCCGGTGATCGGCAATGGGGACATCGAAACGGCCGAGGACATCCTGGCGATGCACCGGCATACCGGGTGTGCAGGCATCATGGTGGCGCGCGGGTCCTTCGGAAACCCGTGGATCTTCGAGCGCGGGCATGCCCTCCTGGAAGGCCGGATGCCTCCACCGGCGCCGACCGCCGAAGAGCGGTTCGCGGTGGCGCTGGACCACGCGAAGCTCGCCCTGCGCCTTCAGGGCGACACCCGGAAGACCGCCCTCGAGTTCCGGAAGCACCTGGGCTGGTATACCAAGGGCCTGCGGGGCGCTTCCGAGCTCCGGCAGCGGCTGTTCGCGATCGAATCCATGGCGGAAGCCGAACGGCTGTTCGCCGAGTACCTGTCCGAACATGAGGTTCAGGTAGCCGCGTGAACCTGAAGGATGTCGACGGCCTCATCGAGCGCCTGGCCTTTGCCTCGATCGATCACCTCCGGCCTCAGACTCAGGGGCATCAGGAGGTGATTCTGTGTCAGGGAAAAACGCCGGAGCAGACGGTCGCCATCGCCGAACGGCTGGTGGAAAAGAGCGGGAGCTTCCTGGCCACGCGCGCGGAGCCGGCGCACCGGGACGTTCTGGCGACACGGTTCCCCAGGGCCCAGGTGAATGAGCTCGGCCGGGTGGTGTTTCTCGCGCCGGATCCGGAGCCGCCGCCGACCGGGCGGGGGACGGTTCTCATCGTCACCGCCGGTACGGGTGATCTGCCGGTCGCCGAAGAAGCGGCGGTCACCGCGCGGGCGTTCGGGAACCAGGTCGAGCGGCTGACCGACGTCGGCGTGGCCGGCATCCACCGCATTCTCACGCAGACCGAAGCGCTCCGGAGTGCCTCCGTGATCATCGTCATCGCCGGCATGGAGGGCGCGTTGCCCTCGGTGGTCGGCGGTCTGGTGCGGTGCCCGGTGATCGCGGTGCCGACCAGCATCGGCTACGGCGCCTCGTTCGGCGGGGTCGCTGCGCTCCTTGGCATGCTGAACTCCTGCGCGTCCGGGGTCACCGTGGTCAACATCGACAACGGCTTCGGGGCGGCCGCCGCGGCCAGCCGCATCAACCACACGTGAACCAGAAGGTCCGCTGGCTCGGGCGCGCCCTCGTCGTGCTCGGCCTGGCGGTCGTCGTCTTCTCCATCCTCCATGCGTTTCACTGGGCCGTCATCGCCGGGGCCGGCGGCACGCTGGTGGGTGTCGGTATGCTGCTGTCCGCCGCGGAACGCGGGTGGCGGAGCGAGTCGGCGGTGACGGGCGCGCCCATTGCGGACTTCGATCACCTCACGGACCTCGTGCGCCGGGCGCATCAGGCGCGCGGGTCGTGGATCGTCGGCACCCGGGAAGGGGACCTGACCGCCGCTGAGGATGGGCTCGATGACCACGAACGGGAGCGCGGCTATGCCCTGGCCCAGCTCGCGGCGGTGAACGAGCGTCCCCACGTGTCCCGTGAGGGCGATGGAACGTATGTCGCGGTGGGCGCTTTCCCGTATGGTGCGGCCGTCCTGCTTGGAGCGGGGAAGGGGGGAGTCGCGGCGACCGATGCGGTGACCGAAGACCTGCGGCGGCTGGTCGCTTCGCTTTCACAGGTGGAGTCGGATTGGGCCCAGGGGGACCGGGTGGCCAGGCAGCTGGCTGCTCTGACCACGTCGGGTCAGCCCATCGAGACCGTAGCGGCGTCCGCCGCGCAACTGACCGAGCAGGTCGTGGGGCAGGGCGCCGTGGTGGCGCTGCAGGAACCGGCCTCGCAGGATCTGCGAGTGGTGGGGGTTTCGAAGGCAGCCGACCCCAGGTTGAACGGCCTCCTGGCACCGGAGTGGTCCCCCGCCGGCCGCGCGGTATCCTCCGGCCTTTACGTCGTGTCGAGTCCCGGAGAGGACGTGCTGGGACCGCAGATGCCCGAGCGGCGCCAGCGGGACCGGATGGGGACCGCGTTCCCGCTCAGGGACGGGACCCGTGCGTTCGGGGCTCTGGTGATCATCGGGGCGGCGCTCGATGCGGGAAGTCCGAAAGCCGAGCAGGTGAACCGGCTCGTGGCCGAGCTGGGGACGCGGCTGTCGGCGGTGCGGGCGGTCCATGAAGCGCAGGAACGGGCGGTGAAGGATCCGCTGACGGGACTGCACAACCGGCGGGAGTTCGAGCGGCGCTTCGATGCGTTCAAGGACGGGAATCTCAGCCGCCCGGCGGCCCTGATCTATATCGACATCGACCATTTCAAGCGACTGAACGACTCGCTCGGCCATCCCGCCGGGGATGCTGCCCTGGTGCATGTGGCTCGGACGCTCGAGCGCGAGACTCGTGACGTCGACCTTGTGGCACGGATCGGGGGCGAGGAGTTCGCGGTATGGCTGCCGGAGACGACGCTTTCCAGGGCTCTGGACATCGCGGAGCGGATGCGGCGGGCGGTCGAGAACGGGGCCTGGAAGTGGGATGGGCAGGAGCAGCGGGTGACGGTGTCGAGCGGAGTGGCGTCCTGTCCCGACAGTACGACCATTCTGGAGAATGTGCGGGCGCTGGCCGACGCGGCGCTGTATCGTGCCAAAGAGGCAGGCCGGAACCGGGTTGAAAAGGCGGCTCCGTCCAAATAGGTTCGGGGCAGTAGGGGGCGACAGGTTTCGACGGGTTCTGTGAGGGTGTTGCTGCGTGCCCAGGTTCTCAGTCACCTGGCTAATCAACTGGGAAATTCACAACTGCCAATTCAAACCTGGCACTGGCTGCGTAAGCTTCGGCTTACCAGCTTGCGTGAGTGGCAGCCCGCCTGAGGCGGCGCTCACGTATCGCAAAGTCGGGCTGGCGTGATTCCGGGCCTCAAGGGATCCCGTAAGAGCTGGTAGAGGCTTGTTGCTGCACTAGGCCGGCGAGGCGCCGAAGCAGCGAGACTCAATCAAGCGTCGCCTACGCACGTAGGAGTGGCATCGGAGCGAAGCTCGGACCGGGGTTCGATTCCCCGCGCCTCCATTCACATGTTCATCGGGCACTTCGCCGTGGGCTTCGCATCGAAACGCGTCGCCCCGAAGTCCTCGCTGGCCGTACT
>DATEGY010000212.1:0-5369 GCA_035279865.1 Gemmatimonadales bacterium
CCTTCGGGCAGCTCCGGATGGGCCCGGCCGCTCCCCCTGCCGTTCAACACTCCGCAGTGTCCGTGCTCCGTGTACTCGCAAAGACACACGTCCGTGATGACGGGCAGCCCGGGCACCACGCGCTTGATGGCGCGGACCGCCTCCTGAATCACGCCGTCCTCGGCGAAGCTCTCGCTGCCGGTCGCATCCTTCGTACGCGGGATGCCGAAGAGCAGCACCGCTCCCAGCCCCCCGTCGTGCGCGGCCCGCGCCTCGGCCGCGACGGTGGACACCGGCCATTGAGAGATCCCCGGCATCGATGCGATCGGGCGAGGGCCGCCCGCCGCCCCGGTCACGAAGAGCGGATAAACCAGCTGGCCGGGGTCGAGGCGCGTTTCCCGCACCAGATGCCGGAGCCCGGGGGACGCGCGAAGCCGGCGCAGGCGGATCATGCGGCGAGACGCACCCGGAGCGCTTCGGCCACCGCAGGCACCGTGTGCTCCCGCGGTTCCACGTGGACCTCGAGGCCCAGCGCCCGCGCGACCCCCGCGGTCACCGGTCCGATGCAGGCGATCACCGCGCCTTTCAGCGCGAGGTGCGCTCCCTCGTTCCCCAGGAGCGCGAACAGGTGACGCACGGCGGAGCCACTGGTGAAGACCACGGCATCGACCCCGACGGCGAGATCGGCGAGGTCCCGCGGATCGGGCCGCTCCGGAGGAGCGGTCCGGTACGCCTCCACCGCCTGCACCTTGGCGCCGCGCTTGATCAGTACGTCGACCAGACTGGGAGCCGCCTGATCTCCCCGCGGCACGAGGATCCGCCTGCCGTCGACGTCGGGAAGCTCTTCTCCCAGCCGCGCCCCGAGAAACTCGGAGGGCACAAAATCCACTCTCCCCCCGCGCCGCCTGATCTCGGCTGCCGTGGCGGGGCCGACCGCGGCGATCCGTGGACCGGGTTCGGGGCGGCGCGCGGCGCCCAGACGGTCGAAAACCGCCTCCACGGCGTTGGCGCTGGTGAACACCAGCCATTGATAGTCCGCGAGGTGCGCCACCGCCCGGTCGAGCGGGACCGGATCGCGGGGAGCCAGGATCTCGACCGTCGGGAACAGCACCGCCCGTGCCCCCCACGATTCGAGGGCTTGGACCAGGTCGCGCGCCTGCGCCCTGGGCCTCGTCACGAGCACTCGAGGGGTGCCGGAAGTCATCAGAGCAGTCCTCGACCGCCGAGCGTGGTGACCCGGTCGGCGAGGTCGTGCGCGAGCGCGGCGCCCCCGTTCCACTCCCCTTCGCCGGTGACGCGTACGACGTGGCGGCCATCGAGCGATGCCACGAGTCCCCGCAGTCGCAGCCGGCGCCGGCCTTCACCCTCGAACGACTCACCCAGCGCGGCGATGGGGGCGGCGCACCCTCCCCCCAGCCGCGACAGAAAGAGGCGTTCAGCCGTGGCCGGGATCCGGGCGGCGGGGTCGTCCAGCACCACCAGCAGCGCCCGCACGGCATCGTCGTCGGCGCGGCACTGCACGGCGAGGGCACCCTGTCCCGGCGCCGGCAGCATTTGCTCGAAGGACAGGTATTCCGTCACGTGCTCCGCGAGGCCCAGCCGGGCGACGCCAGCGGCCGCGATCACGATCGCGTCGTATTGGCCATCGAGCGCCTTCTTCACTCTGGTGTCGACGTTGCCGCGCAGGGGGCGGATCACGAGGTCCGGGCGCACGGCCGCGATCTGTGCCATGCGCCGGTTGCTCGACGTGCCCACCACCGCTCCCGCGGGGAGTCCGGCGAGGGAGCTGCCGCTCCGGGCGATCACCACGTCCCGCGCGTCGTCGCGCGAGAGAATGGCGGCCACCGTGATCCCCGGAGTGTCGTCCACCGGCAGATCCTTGAGCGAATGGACGGCGAAATCGATCCGGCCGTCGCGGAGCGCGGCTTCCAGTTCCTCCGTGAACGCGCCTTTCCCACCGAGTGCCGGCAGGGGGATGCCGAGCTCGCGGTCTCCGGTGGTCTCGATGACGATGGGACGTGATGGGATGCCGGTCAGCCGCTCGAGGGCCTCACTCACGCGGCTGGTCTGCCACCGGGCCAACGCCGAGGCCCGGGTGCCGGCGCGCAGGGTCACCAGGCCGGCCGTCACGCGACCTCGGCGCCGGCGTCGTCGCGGCCGTCGAGGCCGAACAGCTCGCGGGCGACGGTCCCGAAGGTCTCGGCGGTGGAAGGGTCCCCCGGCTCCCGCAGGCGGCGGCTCGGCGCATCAAGCAGCTGATTCACGAGCGCGCGGGAGAAGGCCTCAAACTGTTCCTGGATGTCCGAAGAGACTGGACCCAGACGGCGGAGCACACGCGCGAGCTCGCGCCGGCGGATCGCTTCCCCGCGCGCGTGCATCCCTGTGAGGACCGGCCGGAGCGCCCAGGCACGCAGCCAGACTTCGAACCGCCCGAGCTCCTCCGCCACGATCCGTTCGACGGCCGGTACTTCGCGGCTCCGGATCTCGAGATTCTCTCCGACGCGCACCTGGAGATCATCGATGTCATAGAGCGCGACGCCGGGCACGGAGCCGACCGATGGCTCGACATCCCGCGGGACGGCGATATCGACGATGACGCGGCGACGCCCATCGCCCGAGGAGCCCACCGCCTGCTCGACCAGCTCCCGCGTGAGCACGGCATGCGGAGCGCCGGTGGACGACAGAATGACATCCGCCGCGCGCACGGCGGCGGAGAGATCGTGCCACGGAAGCGCGACGGCTCCCCACTGTGCCGCCAGCGCTTCGGCGTGCTCCCGGGTCCGGCTGATCACGGCGATCCGCTGCCCGCCCTGGCTCCGGAATGTGTCACCCACCACCCGCCCCATCTTCCCGGTACCCACGATGAGCAGGGTGAGGTGCTCCAGAGACCCCGCGACGGCACCCAGGAGACGGACTGCTTCGGTGGCGACGCTGCCCGGGAGCCGGCAGATCCCCGTCTCCTGACGGGCGCGCCGCCCCGCTTGCGCCGCCGCGCGAAACGCGGCGTCGAGGATCGGCCCGGCCGCCCCTTCCCCACAGGCCGTCTCCCGCGCCGTCCGGACCTGCCCCAGGATCTCCGTCTCGCCCAGGACCATGGAGTCGAGACCGGCCGCCACCGCGAAGAGATGCCGGAGCGCCTCTTGATCCGTGAGCTCGTAGAGGTGAGGAGTCAGCTCGGCAGCAGGCAGGTCCGCGAGGGAGGCGAACAATTCCCTCAGCGCGGGGCCGGGCCGCTCTTCGGTGTGGACGGCGTACAACTCGGTGCGATTGCAGGTGGAGAGTACGGCGACTTCGGTCACGCCGGCTCGGTCGCGGCGTTCCCGCGTGTCGGGCGCCGTCAACCAGCGACGCTGGGCCTCCACGCCGAGGGCGACCTGCTCACGACGGGCGACGGTGGCCGTGCGGTGATTGATCCCGATGCAGGACAACGACATGGCCGCGATTCTAGGCCCGTCGTGCTCCCGAAACCATTCGGAAACCTACGGCCGTACACCTACTGAGACGCGAGGAGTCCCTGGGAAATGGCGAAGCGCGTCAGCCCCGCAACGGTGTGGATCCGGAGCTTCCGCATCAGCGAATCGCGGTGCGCTTCCACGGTGCGGACGCTGATGCCGAGCTCAGCGGCCGTCTCCCGATTCGTCAATCCCCGCGCGACCCGGACGAGGACCTCACGCTCCCGGGCGGTCAGCGCGCTGAGGTCGGCTTCCGGCGCCGGGGCGGGCGTCCCGTCCCGCAACGCGGTGGTGAGGTGGCGCGCGACCGGCGGCGAGAAATACGCATCCCCGGCGCGCACCGCCCGGATGGCCTGCCGAATCTCCGCCGGACTCGAATCCTTCCGTAAGTACCCATGCGCGCCGGCGCGCACGCTCTCGAGCACGTACTCCGGATCGTCGTGCACGGAAAGGATCAGGACGCGGATGTCCGGCAGCGTGGTCCGCAGGTGGCGAAGGACGTCGAGTCCCCCGGTCCCCGGCATGGTGAGATCGAGCAGCACCACGTCGGGCCGCTCGGAGGCGGCGAGTGCCATGGCCTCCGCCCCAGTCGCGGCCTCCCCCACCACGGTGAGCTCGGGCGCTCCGGCGAGAACATGCCGCAGACCTTCGCGGACGACGGAATGATCGTCAGCCACCAGGATTCGAATGCCCCCCCCGGCCGTCATGAATTCTCCTCCGCATACAGCGGCACCGACACGCGGATCAGGGTGCCGCTCGATGCGCCCGCGCGAATGGCAAACTCCCCACGGAGGGCGGACATCCGCTCCCGCATCCCGGCGAGCCCCAGGTGTCCTTCCCGCTCTCCTCCCTCGACTTGAAAGCCGGCAGGAAGTCCGCGCCCGTCATCCTCCACCTCGAGCGATAGCCGGTCTCCGTTCGGCCTCACGCTGACCCGCACGTGGCGTGCACCCGAATGGCGGGCGACATTCGCCAACGCTTCCTGCATGGCGCGGAAGACGGCGAGCTCCGCACGCGGAGCGACCTCCGGAAGCATGGTCGGTGCCTCGAGCGTGAGCCGGATCCCGCTGCGCTCCACGAACTCATCACCGAGGGAGCGGAGGGCCGGCAGGAGACCCAGGTCGTCCAGGAGCGAGGGCCGGAGCTGGTTGGTGATGCGCCGGATGCTCCGCATCCCCGTATCGATGAGCCCGTCGATGTTGGCGAGCGCGGGGCCGAGCGCCGGGCTCGAGCGCTCCCGGAGGACCCCCAGCTGCAGCTTGACGGCGGTGAAGACCTGCGCGGTTTCATCGTGCAGCTCAAACGAAAGTCGCCGCCGCTCGGCCTCATACTGTTCCAGGAGGCCCGCGGACAGCCGGGCGAGGCGGGCGGTGAGGTCCGCATGCTCGGAACGGAGCTCATCTTCGACGAGCACCAGGATTCCGGCACCGGTAGCGAGCAGGAACAGCAGGTCCAGGTAATAGCCCCAGGGACTCCACGCCCCGCGCGCCCGGAGCACCGGGTAGTCGAGGTGATGCAGGCTCCAGAAACAGAACGTGATCGCGAGGATGAGTGCCCCGGGCGTCCGCACGTTCCGCCAGTGCCGGAAGAAAATCCATCCCGTCCAGAACGTCACGGCGCTGAGCAGGAGCACCGTCGGTCCGGCCGCGAGCAGGAAGTTGTTGAGGCGGTAGATCGTCACGTAGGCCCACACCACCGGCAGCAGGACGGCGGCCAGCAGATATCGGGCCGGCAGCCGGCGGGGACGTGTGAAGACCAGGGCCGCCCACACGAGGGCCAGCGCGGTCCACCCCGTCACGACCTGATGAGCGTACAGCAGGGGACGCTGGCCCGTGACCAGGAACGTGCCGATGACCACGCCCCGCACCAGGTACAGGCCCCAGGCCACCACCCACCAGACCAGAAATGGCTTGCGGTACCGCTGGTAAAGGAACGCGC